>NZ_CP047656.1:3632820-3961730 GCF_009906955.1 Paraglaciecola mesophila | reverse complement strand
TATCTAGATTAATTGCATTCGCACCGCGGAACATTGCCCAAGCCTTTTGTTATTTGTTACTCAATATTTATCATTCTTGGCAAAAATTAACCGTTTTGATCCACTTTTTGCCACTTTTACCCACAATGCACAGTTTAGGTATCTCTTGTCTATCATGTCAAGGGATAAAACAGGCAATTTCAGATTGCCCTAAGCCAGAGAAATCAAGGCATAGACTGAAGTGGCTGATATGTGGAGAGAATTCTAAAATGTGGCGCATTTTGGCATCACATGAGGCAAATAAATGTCACTCACTGGGCCCTAAGGCAGGAAAAACGGAGGATTTTTAATCATCTTGTGAATTGTGCGCTGAGGAAAAGTGGTTAAATATGTAAATAAAATGAGTTAAATTTGAAAATAAATAATATTATAATATATATGTACATGAGAAGCTGTGTCGCATTAGTGATTGAATCACGAGTTTGCTTATAATGACAGTCCAATCAATATCAATGAGTTAGTTATGCCCAATTACGCAACTTACCCTAGCCTCAAAGGCAAAGTCATTCTAATCACCGGCGGTGCAACTGGTATCGGTGCGGTGATGGTAGAAGCGTTTATGCGTCAACATGCTGAAGTATTGTTTGTTGACGTACAGGAAGAGGCGGCTCATGCACTGTGCAGCAAACTGCATGATGAATTAGGTAAGGCCCCTGTTTTTAAAGCCCTAGACACCACCCACATAGAGGAGCTGCAATCTTTTATCAGCTCTATCGGGCAAAGCCACGGACGCTTAGACGTACTGATTAACAATGTCGCAAATGACACACGTCACTCTCCACTTGATATCGATCAACAAGGTTGGCGTGATTGCATGGCCGTTAATCTCGACTCTACCTTTTTTGCCTGCCAGAGCGCAATTCGCTTAATGCGCGATAAGCGCAACGGCAATATCATTAACATGAGCTCTATTAATGTATTAATCGGGCCAAAACAAATGCCAGGCTATGTGGCCGCCAAGTCTGCTTTAAACGGCTTGAGTAAATCCCTCGCCAACCAATACGGCGAATATGGTATTCGGGTGAACACGATTTTGCCTGGCTGGGTCGCAACGGACCGCCAACTCGCCCTTTGGTTGACCCCTGAAGCAGATAAAGAGTGGCAAAAATCTGTGGCCTTACGTGGCAGTCTTGAGCCAATTCATGTGGCGAACATGGCGCTATTTCTAGCCGCAGAAGACAGTGCAATGGTGACTGGCCAACAATTTGTTATTGATGCAGGTCGAACGTAATGAATACTCAATCAGATATCATTATTTTGGGTGATTGGGGCACAAGTGTGTGCCGCCTTTATCTATGTCGTTTTCACCAGCAAGCACTAACCGTTTTGGCTCGTACCAAGGGCATGGGTATTAAGTACATTAATAACCCTGAGGCGCGTTTTTTTGAACTGTGCCAGCCTTGGATTGAGCAGTATGGCAATATTTCCGCTTTTTTGATCGGTGCAGTGGGCTCAGACACAGGATGGCAACAAACTAACTATGTCCCCTGTCCCACTGATAAAAATAATTTATTGGCGTTAAGTAAAAACTTTTCAGCGCGCGGCCTGAACATCACAATATTGCCGGGTGTTTCCTGTCAAAACCGGCATCATTTACCTGACATTATGCGCGGTGAAGAAACCCAAGTATTCGGTTTTCTGTCACAACTGCCAAAAGCCGAAGAAAAACGATTAATTTGCCTTCCCGGCACACATACTAAGTGGGCACAGTGTGAGAAAGATAACATTACCTCTTTCGTAACCAGCCCAGTTGGAGAGCTGTATGAAGTGTTGAGTCAGCATAGTGTATTGCTCAGCCCAGCATCTGTGCCGAGCTGGTGCAAAAGTAGCTTCACGAGCGGCCTGCGCATTGGTATGCATCAATCAAGTAATTTACTGCATACTCTGTTCGCAACCCGTGCATATCAAATCCTAGATAAACGCACCAATGCAGAAGCCGCAGGCTATTTATCAGGCTTACTTATTGGCTCAGACGTAAAAGCTGCAATGCAAGATTTTGATATTTTCTCTCATGTGGCCGTTATTGGCTCAGACCATATCTGTGGCTTGTATGTAGAAGCACTGGAATACATGGGGATCAGCACAGAACATTTTAGCAGTGAGGATGCGACCTTACTCGGCTTACAAACATTGGCTTCAGTCAATTGGCGTGATCTGGCTGCTGATGCACCCAGTGAGCAAATTTAGCATGGGTGATTTAAGTATGCCAAAAGGGATCCAGCTACACACCTGCTTAGCGGTTGAAAACGAGCTAGGTGAAGGTATTGTGTGGGACGTTCGGCAGCAATGTGCATTTTGGACAGACATAGTAGGCAAGCAATTCTACCGCTGGAACTTTGATGGATCCGTCACACATTACCCATGCCCTGAACGATTATGCTCTTTTGGGTTAACCCCAGAACCCGAATGGTTTATTGTTGCTTTTGAATCAGGTTTTGCGTTTTTCAATCCTTTTGAGCAACAGATTCAGTGGATAACGAAAGTTGAAACGGACCTACCTTACACGCGCATGAATGACGGTAAAGTTGATCGCCAAGGGCGCTTTTGGGCTGGCTCCATGATTGAAGATGACAAAATAGATGCGAACCAATTGAGCAAAGACAAACGGGCTAAGCTATATCGCCTGAGCGAGAATGGACAAGCAAAGCCTATTTTTGACGACGTCATTATTGCCAATGGATTGTCTTTCAGCTCAGATAACAAAACTATGTTCTTTGCCGACTCACCAAAACAGACAGTGTGGTGTAGCGAATTGACGCGACAAAATGACTCCACTAGTAGACGAGATATTTTCTTTAAAACAAGTGGCAATGCCTTTCCTGATGGCTCATGCATTGACAACCAAGGTTACCTTTGGAATGCTCAGTGGGGAAGCGCCAGTGTAAAACGATATTCCCCAACAGGACAATTAGATTTCACCCTACCCATTGATTGCCTACAGCCATCATGCGTAAGCTTCGGTGGTCCAAACCTCAATCACCTAATCATTACATCTGCACGTGACGGGTTGTCCAGCGATGAGGATAGAAAACATAAGAATAATGGGGCGGTATTTGTTTATCGCACGCCATATCAAGGAATAGCGGAGCCGATATGCACCGTTCCTGCAAGGCAACAACATGCTGCTGTAGAAACGGTATCTGTCAGCTTGAAGAATTAAAATAACAATGAAACGCGGAAATCAACATGGCAAGTAGAATGTTTAGCGGTAATTTCACTCGACACATCGTTCAGTCTTTGGGTAAAGCAATCGCGTTAGGCGAATACCCTCAGGGGGAGCCTTTAATGGCAGAAGCAGCCCTTTGCGAATCGTTTGACGCCAGCCGCACTGTGCTGCGAGAAGCAGTAAAAATGCTCACAGCGAAGGGGATGCTAGATGCAAGGCCCAGACGAGGCACAATTGTATTACCTGAGTCACATTGGAATTTGTCTGATCCAGACATTTTAAATTGGTTATTAGATCGCAAAGGCTCATTACCGATAATTTCCGAATTTGCCGACATGCGATTAGCCATAGAGCCCGCTGCAGCAGGCTTGGCAGCTTCAAATTTAACCAATGAAAATCGTCAGAATTTAACGGCTGCAATCGGGCGGATGGAAGCAGCTGCTCGCGGCGAAGATGATCATTTGGATGCAGATATTGCCTTTCATGTGGGCATTTTGGAAGCCAGCGGTAATCGATTTTTCTGGAATATGCGCCACACCATAGAAGTCGCACTGCGTTTTAGTATACGGATCACCAATCGTCACAAAGGGGTAGACCGAGCAAGCGTAGAAGATCATCAAGAGATCTTAGATTACATTTTAGCAGGGGATCATCAAGCAGCTGAAAATCAAATGCGCAGCCTGCTATTAGAAGCTAAGACCTTGCTAAATAAAGCATTAGATGAAGAAAAAAGTAGAAAATCTCAACAAAGTTAAACCTGTAAAAGGATCGAAATTGCGATGCGGATCAAAGATTGTATATTAGCTATTGACCAAGGCACTACCTCAACACGAGCTATCATTTTTGCGCCTGACTCAAGCATTATTGCGGTAGCTCAACAAGAGTTCGCTCAACATTACCCGAACGATGGTTGGGTAGAACACGACCCTGAAGATATCTGGTCTTCTACTGTGGTTGTGTGCCGCCAGGCGATATCAGAAGCGATTGCAAAAGGCGCGCGTATTGCTGCCATTGGAGTAACAAACCAACGTGAAACCACAGTTGTTTGGGACAGAAACACAGGACAAGCGATTTATAATGCGATTGTTTGGCAAGACAGACGCACCGCGCAAACTTGTCGAGATATGCAAGATAAGGGCTTGTTCGACGTAGTGAATTCTCGCACAGGGTTATTACTCGACCCTTATTTTTCTGCCTCAAAAGTCGCCTGGATCCTAGACAATGTTGACGGTGCCCGCGAAAAGGCCGAAGCTGGCGATCTCGCATTTGGGACCATTGACTCTTTCCTTATCTGGCGTTTAACAGACGGGCAAATGCATGCCACAGACGTGACCAATGCAAGTAGAACCAATTTATTCAATATCCATGATATGGCATGGGATCCTAAGCTACTAGAAGTGTTTAATGTACCTAAATCTGTGCTACCTGTTGTTAAAGAGTGTGCCGATGATTTTGGTCACACAACGGAAGACTTGTTTGGCTTTTCCTTACCAATATTGGGTGTGGCAGGCGATCAACAAGCCGCTAGTATAGGGCAATGCTGCTTCAATGAAGGGGAAATCAAAAGCACCTACGGCACGGGCTGCTTTGTTATGCTCAACACAGGTACAAAAGCCTTCAAATCAAAGAACAAGTTACTCACTACCGTGGCCTACACCATTAAAGGTGAAACACACTATGCGCTTGAAGGCTCAATTTTTATCGCTGGCGCTGCCATTCAATGGCTCCGCGATGGATTAGGCGTCATCAAAAGTGCATCAGAAACCGAAGACTTGGCCAAATCTTTAGATGATGAGCACGGTGTATATATGGTGCCGGCCTTTGCTGGTTTAGGTGCACCGCACTGGGCGCCCGACGCGCGCGGTGCCGTTTTCGGTCTTACCCGTGGCACCACAAATGCGCATTTCGTTCGCGCAGCACTTGAATCAGTGTGCTATCAAACATCTGACTTACTTCACGCTATGGCCGAAGACGGCGTATCTTTGGATAAAATCCGCGTAGATGGCGGTATGGTGGGCAATAATTGGTTATGTCAATTTCTAGCGGGTATTCTCGATGTCACCGTTGAGCGACCCAAGATAATGGAAACCACCGCTTTAGGAGCGGCATACCTCGCTGGGCTAAAGGCGGGTATCTACCAATCATGCGAGCAGTTAGCCAGTATGAATGAGGTAGAAAGCAGTTTTGAAGCGAGCATGGCGTCATCGCAACGCAGAAAGCTTATCTCAGGCTGGGAAAACGCAGTACAAAGCACGTTAGGGTATTCCAAATGATCACTAAACGTTTATTTGGCACCCTCGTAAATGGTCAAAAAGTCATGGAATACTCACTAAGCAATGAGCATGGCATGCAAGTAGATATTCTGGACTTAGGCGGTATTATTCGTCGCTGGTTAGTGCCCGCTGTTAATAGCTCAGAGAACAGCGACAGCCAAGCAAAAGTGGATATCGTATTAGGCTTTGACACACTTGAGGATTATATTGCTGACCAAGCCTATTTAGGCGCAGTGGTTGGGCGTTATGCCAACCGCATTGCAAAAGGTCAATTTACTCTTAATGATGTGAACCACCAAGTCGATGTCAATCAGGCAGGAAATTGCTTACACGGTGGCGGCGACGGTTTTAATCGCCGAGTTTGGCAAGTACAAGAGCTTGACGACGTCACACACCCGTCTTTGAAATTAACCTTGGTGAGTGAAGACGGTGACCAAGGTTTTCCTGGACGACTGACGGTCAACGTTACCTATACATTAGCGCCATCAGGATTAAAAATTAGTTATCAGGCACATTCCACCCAAGATACGGTTTTTAATCCTACCCAGCACACTTACTTTAATCTAGCTGGCCACGACAGTGGCTCCGTGGAAAATCATCAGGTGCAAATTTTAGCCAGCCGCTATACGCCAACAGATGAAAATGCGATTCCGTTAGGAGAGCGAGTTGATGTAGCAGACTCACCCTTTGATCTACGTGAACTTACAACGCTTAGTGGGCCGCTGCAATCTAGCCATGCGCAAATTAAATTAGGGAATGGCTTTGATCACAACTGGTGTTTAGACGCCTATCATAACGATATGGAATCGCCAGAATTAGTTGCTAAAGCGGTAGATACTGCCAGTGGCAGGACGCTCAGTGTATTGACCACTATGCCAGGTATGCAATTGTACACTGCAAATTACGTGGGGCCTAAGCCGATAGGTAAAGGCGCTACTGAGTACCAAGGAAAACATGCATATTGTTTTGAAAGCCAGTTTTACCCTGATTCACCAAACCAACCTAGTTTTCCAAGTGCAACGCTTAAAGCCGATGAAGCGCACCACTCTGTCACTGAGTATCACGTGTCTTTTTCTTAATGCGATATTCTTAACGAAATAGAATGAGCGCGAAAAGCCAGTGATACTTAAAAAAACGCTGCCTGAGGGCAGCGTTTTCGTACCAATCGAAAGAAGCGACTATTCTGTGCTTTCTTCGGCTTTGCTTTCTTGAACTTTGCTTTTTCGCCCTTTATAAAGTCTGCGTGCAAATGCGCCCAGCGCAAGCACAATAATCACGCCAAACTTCTTTAAAAACACTAAGGCCGCTGCTATTAACCCCGTTTTTGCCAGCACTTTACCCGCGACCAAGGCACCAATTCCATAAGCCGCTACGTCATCAATTTCAGGATTAAAGTCAGCGTATTTAGAGCCTTCTTTAAAATCAGCCATGGTCAAAACCGTGTCTAGGTTTTGATTAATCAATGGGAGTTGGTCCATGCCTGCAATAAAGTTCAGCACTAACACCCCTTTGCGACCGAGTACGCGAATATTGTAGTTCAGAGTATTAACTGGAGCGTCACCGAATTTTAGTTCTTTTGCCCAGTGCAATTTATTTGAGGCCTGATCATAATATGGCTCAGCCGCCCAACCGATAAGTGAAATCGCCTCATACCCTTGGGTTACGCGCTCTTCACTGCTTAGCTGCGTGTCTTCCTGCATCTGCGCCAATAAGTCATCATAATTTATCTCATCAGCGTCTTCATCTGTCACATAGCCATCTTGTTGATACTCAATGGTGACACCCCATGAATCGCCCTCAAACGGAGTCGCCCCCGCAGGAAACAACATGCCTAACATTCCATCTGCACTGCCTGGTGGGTTGCCCCAAATGTCTTCCAACACTTTGCGGGAGTCTTGCGCATTCAAATAATAAAAATTATCAGGGACGTTTAATTCTGCGACATCCCCAGATAGTGCAATATTGCCGGTTTGCGGTGTCATTGATTCCCACAAGGCATTGGCCCACAGCATATATTCCTGCTGTTCTTTTTCTTGTTGTGTTTGTTCGATTGATGCTTGTGTCTGACTACTGTCTTGGCTCGATGCTTGGTTTGATTCTTGGCTTGGTGCCGTGTCTTGCCCATGAGCGTTCACTGCGCCCAAAATGAAAAAAACACAGAAAATTCGTGTGAGTGGTAGCATAATATCCCTATTCATTTTTTCGGTGTTGAATGAGCCGCAGTCCACCCAGTGCAGACACCTAACTCACTTCCCCGTAACAGATTTATATCAGAGGTCAGTCCTGTAGTCCAATAAGAGCTTAGAGGGAACTGGCAAAAAAAAAAGACCATAAAGCGTCATTACACGCAATTATGGCCAATAGGAAGTCACTCAGGATGACACACAAAAAGTTCGCAGTAATCTAGGTTATTGAGCGAATTAAAACTCGTTGACGACATTCATATATTGTTTCATATCACCCACAATAGCCTGCTCTAACAGCTTACTTGTTTCAATCGCATAGGGCTGTTTGAAATGGATATCCCACAGGTCAGACTCTTTACGCCAATGCTCGTAAATCACCAGCGTGTCGTCTTTCCCGTCTATGGTGTACAAGTCAAATACGATGTTTCCTGGCTCTTCACTACGCGTTTGGGCCACGTGGGCCGTAAATTGTTGCAATAGCAGTTCTTTATACCCCTCTTTGATTTTGAATATAAAAAAGAGGCTAAATACATCGTCTTCGGCTTGCACTTGCTTGGGGTTATTTTCATGCAAAGGGGCTGGCTTCGTATCTTGTAATGTCATCACCTCAATAGGGGATAACAAAGCGTTCTCAGCAAGTTGCAATAAGGTCTGCGCATACGGCTGATTAATATGCGCTTGATGGGCTTGGGCATTCTCCCATCGCTCATAAGCAAAAATGCTGTTAGGTGAATCCTTATCCTCAAAAAAGCGCATTTCGCGCATGCCAGGCTCACTTTGTGAACCTAACCTGTTGCTATTAAGCGCCTGCCTAAAGACCGCTAATTGATCTGGTTTGACTAAAAATTTTACGATAAGAGTGAGCATTGCGTTATCCATTGAATTTCATCACGTTCGTTGGCTTTAGTAACAACACCCGTGCTTTTTTATAGCTTACACAAGTTTGTTACCGACAGTGATGAAATGGTATCTGCTGTGCTTACATTCAAAAACTAGCTAGACAGATAAAGACTTTCAATGAAAAGTTGATAAAGCGAATATATAAATTAGCAATGCTGATATTGCTCGCTGTGCTCTATCCCCAAAATGATGCCATTCTTGTCAAACCTCACGGCAACTAAATCCCCTCGACTAAAGTGCCCTTCTATTTGATGAATACTGCGCAGTGCATCAATTAAATCTTGTGCCACTTTGACAATCTGTGCATCGCAAGTTTTAAGCTGCCAACCGTTATTCAATTGGGCGAGTACTGCGTGTTTTTGATGATGCATAACCAAGAGCTCCCGCTGCGCCAAATAATCAGCATAGTGCTGAGCAAATCGTTCTGAAATGACTTCCGATTGTTTGTGATTTGCTAAAGAGTGCAGTGTCACTTGCGTATAACTCGCTTGAGCAAACTCTTCAGACGAACCCTCCCATACAATATGATGCCAAAACGTAATCAGTATTAATAAGAACGTGCTAGCGGCAAGCGCAATGTGCCCCATTCGTCGACCAAGTTGATTCACACAATGGCGGGAATCATGTGAACTTAACATTATGCGCTTGATACCCGGTGGTGCTTTAAACTGGGCTTTACGCTGCTGATACAAACGATTAATTGACTCAGTCGCTTGATCGTTTTTCGGGTCGTTCTCCCAATCATTGCGCTCAGACATATGCATCTCCAGCAAAATCCTTCAGTAACACTTGCAACGTTGCTTTAGCATAACGAAGACGGCTTTTAATTGTTTCGTGTTCACTATGTGTGATCTGCGCTATCTCTTTTAAACTAAACCCTTCCTGCTGCAAACAAAAAGCTTCGCGCTGCGCAAAAGGCAAAGACATCAAGGCCTTGTCAAAAACACCTAAGATCGAACCACTCATGTCAAGCGTCTCTCCCGGGAGATCATGTACATTATCTATTGACGATAGGCGTTGAACAGCACGATATTCATCCATCAACAGATTGCGCGCAAGTGTAAATAACCACGCTTTAAACAATCCTGAATCTTGGTACATATGCCTTTTTTCCATTACTTTAAGCCACGTTTTCTGGCAAATATCTTTTGCCAGTGAGCTATCAGATAAGGTCAATAAAAAATGGTACAAATCATCACCACAAGCATCATATAATTTTACTAAGAGCGCCTGATCACCAGAATGCGAATAGCGCGTCATCAAGCTTTCATTAGTGCTTGATAGAGTAAACCAAGATTTTACCATCATGTTTATCGTCAATCGCTTCCCCTTTTCAGGTGTACTTTCCATGCCAACGATGTGAGTCCACTATGCCAGATCCTAATTTACTGGGATAGCTTGAAATCTAAAACGACAGTAATGCCATCTTGCTGCTGAGGTTTTCCGCCTACAACTTGTGGTTTGTATTTCCATTTTCCCAAAGCCCGCTTAGCTTCACGGTCAAATGTGCGCTTGGGCTGTGCTTCAAGCACATCAATATTCAAAACTTGGCCTCTTGTACCGATAGAGAACTTCAGCTTAACCCAGCCCTCAATCCCATCCCTAGCTGCTTGTGCAGGGTATTTGGGCTCAATTCGTACCACAGGTCTCGCCTCGCCTTCATTCAAGGTAATTTGTGTTCCAATTGGGTCTGACGGGCTAGCAATGGTGATATCGGGAACATACTTCGAGAGCAAAACCGATTTGTCTGGCGCCTCTTCTTGCGGCTTAACTTGTTCCTTAGGGATCGGTATAGGCTTGGGCTTAGGCAAAGGCTTTGGCTTCTCCACCACTTTGCTATCGTCTATATTTTGAAACAAAGTAATGATTGGTAATGCGGGTTCTGGTGTTGTTGAACTTTGGTTGTTTTCGATCAGTTTTTGCATGGCAACAAACAAGCCGAACGTTACTGAGGCGGCCAAGAGTATAGTACCTGTCGTGCGGACTATCGCTTGACCATTAAAGTACAAAGCGGGCCTTGAAGCTAAATCAATAGTTGTGTGCATCGTTATTCTCCTGTGATTTAAAGAAGTAACGCGCGAGCCACTGAAAAGGGGTTAAATTATTTTCAATTCAGGAAAATATCGTGCTTAAAAGGGCCAAATTTAAGCCTCATACCAATTCCATTAAATTTTCACAGAGTGGTTAATTATTTAATGGAATTGGTGTCAAATTTACATCATAAACTTTCAAGTCCAGAATGAAACACACTCCAATTGTTCGATAGCTCTAGATTAAATTGGTCAATGCTTAAATTAAAGCGACCTGACTTACCGATAAAACGTGTATTGTCCCACTCTTGCAAAGACACCAAGGCAATCACGTTATCTCCAGAACGAAACCAGTCACTGGGCACTTTGATTTTTAATGGGTTACTTTGCCACTCATCACTATCTAACGCCTGGCCATTTATGTAAATTTGCTCAATTTGATTCGCTTGGCCCACACTCAAGCTAACTTCTTCTGGCTCAATCGCAAAGTGCACATGCTTACGCGCAACCAAGGGAGTATTGTTCGGCACACTTTCCAATGCATTTAAATTGACTAGTGGCCATGCTAAATCATCAAATTTCGGCTCAAAAAACTCTCTTTTTATCGGTACTACTTTGTTATCAATTGCCGCTACCGCTTTGGCTTCTTCAGGCTCAGAAACTGGTTTTTTCACTGGGGGTGGCTCAGGTATTGTTGGTTTTGTCTGGTTCGGTTTTGTCTGGTTCGGTTTTTTCTCTTCTTGAATACCTTGGAGCTCAGGCTCAACTTTATCTGCGGTTTGCTCTTTTATCGTATTTGATGCCAGTACCTGTTTGACCTCAGGCGCTGCTTTAACGTCTGCGTGACCTATGATGATCCCATTGACGGTTTGGTAGTGTGTGCTATCAGTAACAGTGAGCGAAAACGGTCCACCCGCTTTTTGCCCTGCCATGGTCACTTGCCAGCGCCCAGCTCCGTCCACCTGTACTCTGGCCATGGTCAAGGTTTCATCTTCTCTTTTAAGCTTTATATCAATCTTTCGCCCAGGCTCTGCCAATCCACTGACCTGTATTGCCTCATATGGCTGTAAATGCATGTTATCTTTCAAACGCGTAGAGAGAATAATCCGGCCCATTGGATTACGTGCCTGAAGATCGCGCTTGCCCACATACAGGTCATTAACGAACTGACTGTGTTTACCGTCGCTGATGATCAACTGATAAGGGCCACTCGGGGGCTGTTCGCGCAGCGATACCTGCCAGCTTCCTGCGTCATTTATTGTTGCTCTGGCCATGGTGACCGTCGCGCCATCTTTGAGCAGTTTAACATCGATCTTTGCGCCTTTATCACCCACTCCCTTGATGTCGATCAACGTGTAGGCCGGTACATTCATACCATCCTTAATATTGGTATCTAGTGCAAACCCGCCGTCCGGCGCCGCGTGCAGACTGCCTCCCAAAATGAGTAAGACACTGACCCACATAACCAACAGTAAGCGTGTGATTTTTTCCATTCGGATACCTTGTATTGCCGTGTGGCTCCACATTTGATTCACTCCCTCGTGAGCATGTCGTCAAAGGCATACACCTGACAAACTATTGAAGCCTAATTAACAAGCGTTAGAGCAGATAATTTATTACCGAGTAAACATTGATAAAGTGGCAGATATGCCAAGCAGGCCCTATTCGGCCAAGAATGAAGACTGTTTGTTGAATGAATCCTCGTTATCTTACCAAGCGCTCTAGATCACTAGTCAGTCGTTCTTAATAAGTGAAATGCAAATATCACGCCTGAACATAAAAACAATCTGCATGATGTTTCGATATACACAATTGAGAGAAGAATTAAGTGTAGGTGTGGGTGCGAGATATAAACCCAAGAATGACTTGGTCACCCTTGAGATTGTTGGATAATTTTGCGTAAGGTAGGCTGCGTCACGTCTAGCAGTTTGGCTTTCTGCTGTTGACTTACGTCTTGTTGAATGACTATTTGATGCAATGTCGCCTCTATACTTGGCCACAAAGTATTATGCGTCTCGGTATCAAGCATACTCTCAAACAAATGATTGCAACGCTCAGTCAATGGAGATAACTCATCTTGGCTGAAATCTTGTTTGTTGAGCTTAGCGTAGCGTCTGCGAATGGTAGATTCGGATTGAGCTAACTGTTGTGCGACCTGATATAAACTCCCCCATTTTAAAACACATTGATTCAACCATTGTTTTTCTAACCAGTTACTCACGGATAACACCTTGGCTTGCTGTTTTACCAGCGCAACCACTTCAGTGAGCAGCACGGCGACTTGTCTTAGTTCTTCACTTTGAACTTCACTTACGTCACAGGCGTTAATCGATGGAATTGACGCGACATTTGGTTTAATCGGTACCACATTATCATCTGATGGTTCTTGTAAAATAAGATGCTCTGGCTCTATATATCCTTCTGAACACAAAATGACCGCTCGCATCATGCAGTTACGTAATTCGCGCACGTTTCCAGGCCAGTGATACTTCTCTAGCTTACCCAGTGACGCGGTAGAAAAGTCGCTAATATCTTTATTATATTGGCGGGCAAACTTTTGAATAAAGTGTCGAGCTAGCATGAGCGGATCATTTCCCCTCTCATTCAAGGCAGGCAGATTTAAAGTAAATACATTGATACGATAATATAAATCGGCTCGGAAACGCCCTTGTGCCACCTCATCAGGTAAGTTTCTGTTGGTCGCCAAAACCAAGCGTACATCCACCTTACGCACCCTCTGGTCACCCACAGCAACGAACGTTTTTTCCTGCACAAAACGCAGTAACTTTGATTGAATATCCAGTGGTAGCTCGCCTACTTCATCTAAAAACAAAGTACCGCCGTCTGCTTGCGCAATTTTACCCGGTTGATCACTTGTTGCCCCAGTAAAGGCTCCACGTCTGTGGCCAAACAACTCACTTTCCATAAGGTGTTCTACAATGGTCGAGCAATCAACCGTTATAAATGGTTTATCAGGATGCAAACTGTGATTGTGGATCTGCTGAGCGATCACCTCTTTACCCGTACCTGATTCACCGATAATTAACACAGATGCATCCGTGGGGGCCACTAATTGAACTTGTTGCATTAAGGTACGCATTGCAGGTGATTCAAACAACAATTCGTGCTCACCTGATAGCTCTTTATCCGCACCAACACGCCTATTTTCGTCTTGCTCTAGTAACATGATTCGATCAATTGCCGCCGCTAAATTTGGGGTGACCTGGGCAAGTTGTTCAGCGCATTTTTTGGCACTTTCTTGAGCGGATGACTCCCAGCATGCCAATAGAAACCCGACACAATGGCTGCGCGTAACTAAAGGAATGACCACATAATGAAAGGAACCAAGCGCAGCCGTTGGTTGTACTAACTTGCTCCCGTTAGGGGCCAGCTTAATATGTGTTTTGGCCCACTGGTGAATGGTATCTTCATCAATGTCAGAGCTAGTCAAGCGAGATGACAGACACTTAAAGTGCGCACCTTGCTGCATATACAAACCGGTAAACTTACTCTGTAGCCCGGTTGCCAGCAACTGGCATACTTGCGATGAAAATGTCTGTAAAGAATGTGTGCTGCCGATTAGGCGAATAATATCCCACTGAAGGTTCATTAACCTGAAATCGTCACTGGGGGCTTGAGAAAACTTGCCGCTCATACGGTCAAGGTTGGCCAAAATATTAGCATCAAACTGAGGCTGCCAACTGACTAGCTTCCCGCCTCCAATGCTACGGGCAGCTTGAAGAGCTGCATTGGCTCGTCTGAATAACTCCAATGGTGATTGCTCACCTAAAAGCTCTTCAGAGTCCAAGGTAGCAAGTCCAAAACTAAACGCAAGATTGAGTTTCTTTTTTGAAAAAGCCTGACTTCGCAGTTTCTGTAGCATGCGTGATGCTAGCACTTGGCCTTGCTGTTCATTAGTTTCGGGTAAATGAGCTGCAAAAACGGCTCCGCTATATCGACTGGCAAAATCATCTGCGCGAAGTACCTGGAACATACATTGCATGATCTCTTCAAGCACTTGGTCGCCGACTTCTCGCCCATGCATTCGGTTTAATTCGGCAAAGTCGTCCGGGTTAACCAGCAACAAGGTGACGGGTGTGCTTTGCTCACTTAATTGTTCAACCCATTCATGACTCTGCCACTGGGCAACTTGCCGTAAAATAAGCAAACTTTCATCGTTAGGAAGCGGCCCTGCGACCCCATCGACCATCAATACGGTTTTATCTAATTGAATAGGAAAAGGAGGAAGCCTAGTCATTGAGTGAGTATGACTTAAGTCCGCTAAAATTTGCTGCATTCGCGTCTTCGCCGTACTCGACGGTATAGGTAGACTGGTCTGCCAGCGTTGTCCCTTGGCGGAAAGCCCCTTAGTACCCATTTTCAACATTAACTCTTGGTTAATGTGCTTAATCGTGCCATCGGCGCTTAACGTAAGCGATAAACTCCCCAAGCAATCAGATAACAAAGCTAACTTGTGCTCCACGTACACCTTGTCTTGGTGAATATTAGCTTGTTGTTTCAATTGGCTTAGCATCATGGTTAGCACACCAGCGGCTCGCCAATCAACAAAGTGATGCCCTGGGATTAACTGATTGTTTTGCAAATCAACAGTATTTTCGACCAGCCAATGCACTGGTTGTTCTAACAAAGCGTACTCTTCTGTCAGGGTTAGTGCATGTTCTTGTGAGTCGCATGCGACTAACAGCGCGCCACCTAGATATTGCTCAGGTGTGTCATTATCCGTTAGTGCCGAACTCAATAGCACAATATCGAATTGAAACTCAGTTGCGGCAACGTACTGCTGCAACTCAGCCACAAGCGGTACATTGGGCTTTTCAACATACAATCTAATACGTTCAATATCCTCAACGAAGGCGGAAAATACAGGAGAGCTTTGAATCATAATCCTGGCATCAAATGGTTAAAGTCTTGGTTAAGCAACGGCGAAATATATTCCGCTGCAACAGGGCGTGAAAACAAGTAACCTTGTAATAATAATTGCTTAGTGTTTTTCAAAATGGCAATCTGGCTTCCATACTCAATTCCTTCCGCAATCACCCCGAGCTTCAAACTTTCTGCCAGCGCAAGTATCGCCTCGACTATCGCTAAATCATCGGGAGCTGAATTAACATCACACATAAATGAGCGGTCTATTTTGAGTATGTCGATAGGAAAGCGTTTCAAATAACTTAATGACGAGTACCCAGTTCCAAAATCATCAACAGCTAATGAAACACCCAAGGCTTTTAATTCAATCAAGCGAGCTATATTTTCTTCTGCATCGCTCATAATCACCGATTCGGTCAGCTCTAACTCCAGTAATTCAGGGGCAAGGCCAGATTGCCGTAATACGTCTGCTACGACTTGGGTAAAATCTAATTGCCTAAACTGATGAGCCGACACATTGATTGCCATACGTACAGGATTGCCTTCATTGAACCATTGTTTCGCTTGATAACACCCTCTCTCTAACACCAAACGGCCTAACTCATTTATCAGGCCAGTTTCTTCTGCAATAGGAATAAACTCATCCGGTGGGATAATCCCTCCTTTCGCTGGAAGCCAACGCACTAACGCTTCCACCCCGACTATACGCCCTGACTGGGCACAAATCTGAGGTTGATAAAAGGGTACAATCTCGTCGCTCTTAAGCGCTCTGCGCAAATCTTGCTCTAACTGCAAACGTGCTGCCGCCTTAGCATTCATTGAGTCTTGATAAAATTTATAACAACAACGGCCAGACTGTTTGGCAAAGTACATGGCAGTGTCGGCATTTTTAAGCAAGGTTTCGGCGTTATCTCCATCATTAGGGAACATTGAAATGCCGATACTTGGGGTGACCACAACTTCAAACTGCTCTAATTGAAATGGCGTACTAAAGCTACGTATCACACGCTCTGCCACCAGCATGGCTTCGTTAGGATCGTTTAATCGGCTTAAAAATATAGTAAATTCATCCCCACCAAAACTCGACAACTGCGGTTCTTGGCTAGATTGTTCTGAGCCCACACGAGCAAAGGTGTCACTGTCCCGCAGATTGGCCTGTAAACGATGTGCCACTTTGCGCAACAATTTATCGCCGTAGCTGTGCCCCATGGTGTCGTTGATACGCTTAAAGCGATCAAGGTCGATAAATAGCATGGCAGCCTGATAATGATTACGCTGGGCCATGGCTAAAAAACGTTGTAAATCCTGCATAAGGTATTGGCGATTAGGTAGCCCAGTTAACGAGTCATAAAATGCCAATTGATGAAGCTCTTGCTGTTGCGTCACTAAATCAGCGAATGCCTGACTGGCACGCAAAATATACTTAACCCGTTCCCCCAAAATGGGCCATTTAATGGGTTTAGCGATAAAGTCTGTTGCGCCTACCGCATAGGATTTATGAATGGATTCCAGATCATCAGAGCCCGTTACCATAATGATAGGAATATGTTTACCTTTCTTGTGCTCACGAATATGTTCACACACCTCAAAGCCATTCATCTTGGGCATCGACACATCAAGCAATAGAAGCGCTGGTGAATGCTTTTCGAACTGCTCAATTGCCCGCTGGCCATTTTCGGCTTCGATGACCTCAATACTGTCGCTCGCTAGCGTTTCTTTCATTAAGATCCGCGCTGTTAGGTCATCATCACAAACGAGAATGTTAACTTTTGCCTCATTCGACATGTCTGAATGTCTCCAATTTCTCGCTGCTAGTAGTAAACGCCAACTGAATGCGCTGAACTAAAGAATGAATATTATCACTTTGAGTATTCTTCATTTTTTCCTCTAGCTCTCTACACAATTCGTATAAGGCTTTTGCCCCAGCGTTCCCCGACATCGACTTAAGCGCATGCGCTGTTTCACCAATCGTTAAGAAATCGAGGGGCTCTTGCTGTACTTGCCCAACCAACTGAGAAACGAGTTTTTCGGCCTCTTGCTTGAATGCGTCGAGTACTCGCTCAAACACTGGATTGCCTGTGTCTTGGGAAATTTTGCGCAACGTTTCGACTGTTGACATATCCAGTAGAGTATCTTGCTCAACAGGATCAGGCTCATTTGGCGCACGCTCTGACACGACATCAAGCGCCTCTGTTTGGTCATGAGTTTGCGCTTGTTGATTTACCTTGAACGCTTCGCCGCTATTTTTATCCGGTGAAGTGTGCTCCGGTAACGTCGGCGCTTCAAAAACATCTCTAGATTTCTGCCCGCTAGGTACAGGCAAAAAGCGAAGCAGTGTTTGCTCTAACTCTTGCAACGAAAAAGGTTTAGACATAACGTCATTCATGCCGGCATCCAAACACTGTTGGCGTAAATTGTCACCCATCCCAGCTGTGAGCGCGACAATGGGAATATCAGGCCAATTTTTACGGATTGCTCTGGTAGCCGCATAACCATCCATTACTGGCATTTGGCAGTCCATGAGCACTAGGTCAGGCCGTTGCAGATTGATTTGCTCAACCGCCTCTGCACCATTGTCAGCAAGCCAAGCTTCACACCCCAAGAGACCTAACATGCTTTTAGCGACTTCCTGGTTGGTGAGGCTGTCTTCTGCTACCAGAATATTTGCTTCAAACCGCTGGTGATTTCGAAGGTCGTCATCTAGACGCTGTTGCTCCTCAGTTTCAATACCCAAAGCGCGACTTATGCTGTTATGTAAGCCACTAAAGTGCACTGGCAATGGCAATATGTTTCGTGTGTCATTCTCCTGCCACTGTGAAGTGGGAAGTAAACAGATCCAGTTCGACAAGGGGATCCCAGCCTCTAACAAAGTACGCTCATATTCAGCTTGGCTGATCCATAAGCCATTTTTAGCACTGGCTAACTCAGATTTAACGCGCTGTACGTGCACCGCTTTTATATTTAATTTTCCAAGCATAACCTCGATTGATTGGCCTAAGCCTCCCGTTAGGTTGACCAAGTGCACCGTCGGGCAATTATCAATCGATCCAAGTTGCGCCAGCGGGTTTGCCGTCAGGGGGAGATCAACTTCCAAACTAAAGCGACTGCCTTCACCGATATTAGACTGTACACCTAAGTTACCTCCCATTAGGGCAGTTAATTGCTTACATATGGCTAAACCGAGTCCAGTACCACCGTATTTCCGCGTGGTTGATGCATCCGCTTGGGTAAACATTTCAAATACTTTTTGCTGGCGATCTGGCGCCATACCAATCCCTGTATCCTGAACGCAGAAAACAAAACCGCTATGTTGAACACCGGCATCATCCCCACCTGAAAGAATATTGTGACAGGCGACACGCTTAATACTGACGTTCACTTCCCCGCGCTCGGTAAACTTGATTGCGTTACTGGTTAGGTTGGCAATAATCTGGCGTAATCGTGCAGGGTCCGCATACACTTGCGGTAAGGGTTCTGGTGATAAAATGGCATTTATATTCAGCCCTTTATTATAAGCGGCTTCACTAAATAGATCCGTCACTTCCTCAATAAGGGCTTCTAAGTCAACTGGCACAGACTCCAGCGTGGCCTTGCCGGCCTCCAGCTTTGAGAAATCCAAAATATTGTTGAGTAAGTCCAGCAATAGCCTACCAGAGCGATAAACTAATTGAGCAAAATGTTGTTGTTTTGGCTTCAGATCAGAACTTAGCAGTACCTCGGTCATCCCCAATACCCCGTTCATTGGGGTACGAATTTCGTGACTCATAATGGCTAAGAAGTCACTTTTCTCTTTACTCGCTTGTTCGGCTAACCTACGGGCTTTTTCAGTTTCTTCCATGGAGTGTTCAAGCTGAGTATTAGCATGGCGTAGTTCTTTAGTGCGCTCTTCTACCTTCTCTTCGAGTTCAATCAGCTGTTTCATCTCACGCATACGTTTTTGCCGATATCGCCAGATAATATTCAGCATGATTAGTAAAACAATCAGGCCATAAAGTGCATAGGCCCATAGGGTCTTCCAAGGCGGTGGTAACACATTAATGGGTAACGAAACACCTTGGGTGTTCCATAAACCCTGATTGTTACTGGCTTGCACTTTCAGTACATAGTCACCTGCGGGGAGATTAGTAAACGTCGCCAGCCGCCGATACTCTAGCTCTATCCAATTTGGATCCAGACCTTCTAACTTGTAACGATATTGATTTAAACCAGGGGCATTGAAATCAAGCGCGGCAAATTCAAAAGAAATAAAATAATCTTTGTAGTCAAGCTCTAAGCCTTGCAAACGTTGGTAAGGCACATCAAACCATACCTGCTCATTTAACTTTTTAATGCGTACCAAGACCACGGGCGGTACCACGTCACTGTCTTTGATATCGTCAGGGTGAAAACGCACAACTCCGGCATTACCACCAAAATACATGACCCCTTGGCTGTCCTTAAAACCTGCACCAAAATTAAACTCACTGTCTTTTAAGCCTTGGGAGGTATCGAAATGACGTACGTGCCCTGTATCTGGGTTCAAACGGGTTAAACCCGCTGTACTGCTCAGCCATAAGTGCTCTCTATCATCTTGTAAGATTGCATAGATATGACTACTGGGTAAGCCACTAAAACTGTCATAACGGGTGAAGTGATTGTGAAGCAGAGCTTTGTCTTGGGCAGACCATTTATTGAGACCACCGCCTTGGGTTCCGACCCATAATTGCGCTTTGGCGTCTTGGTAAAAGGCCCACGCCATGGGAGCAGATAAACTATCAAAATCATCAGGCTGGTGTTCTATATGATCAAAATCAAGCGTGACTGGATCCATAACATTGATGCCGGCCACAGTCCCAACAATTATCGTTCCATCTAGCAACTGATACATTGCGAGCACTCTATCGCTATTAAGGCTTCTAGGATTATTTTCATCTGCTCGGTAATGAACAAAATCAGTACTTCCTGCGGGTAAGTAATTTAAGCCTCCACCGAACGTACCAACCCATATATTGCCCGCACTATCAGGAAATACACTAGTCACTCCGTTAAAACTCAAACTATTGGGATTGTCCGGGTCATGGACAAAGGTCTCGATGTTCATCGTATCCACATTAAGTCGCCCTAATCCACTGCCTCGGGTACCAAACCAAAGTAGATTGTTATCACCACGCACTGTCATAACCCTTGCATCTTGTAGAGCGGGTTTACTGCTTTTGTTAATCACCGCGCTGACTTCGCCCTGGCTATTAAGACGCGTTAAGCCCCCATAACTTGCGACCCAAATAGCCCGCTCACCAGTGGATGACTTTGTTTCAGCAAAACCAAGTACAACATTGCTAGCTAATCCGCTATCAATATGCTCAAACGGCACCTCGATATTCTTCGTAATGCCGTTATATGTCCCGAACCACATCAACCCAGAAGGGTCTTGCAAAATCGACAACACTTTATTATCGCTTAAGCCATCTTCTGTATTGTAGCTAGTGAATTTATTGCGTCCGTTCCAAAGACTCGCTCCCGCTTCGGTTCCTAACCAAATACGTTGCTTCTGATCTTGATAAATAGTGTGAACTAAATCAGCCGCGATACTGCTAGGCTGATTTTCATTGTGCTGCCAAGTAGTAAACTTTAAGCGCTGTGGATCCAGCATACTGATCCCAGCATCATGACTGGTTATCCATAAACGTTGTTGTACATCAATGAATAGTTGAGTTAGTCGATCACTAAAGAATGGATTGGTGGCACCTGTATGCAGGCGTATTAGTGTATTGGTTTGCTTGTCGAGCTTAAGTAACCCATTTCCGTCAGTGGCTAACCAAATACACTGACCATCTTCAATGATTGCTGTGATTGCTGCGTCTTTTTCTAGCTCGGGTAGAAGTGTGCGCGTATCGAAATGCTCAAACGACATATTGTCTGGGTTAAAACGACTAAAGTTACCATCTCGATAACCTAGCCAAATATTATTTTCAGAATCTAAGTATAGTGACTGTTGCCTGTTTGAAGTGGGTGAATTGGTTGAATTTTTTGTGGCTTTCCAATGAGAAAAGGTTTGTTTGGCCGAATTGAAGAGGTTTAAGCCACCTCCATCAGTAGCAATCCACAAGCGCTGTTTATGATCTTCAAGTATCGCTCGAACATTATCTGAGCTTAGGCTATCGGGCTTGCGTGGGTCGTGTACAAAACTAAGGAGTTGATAGCCATCATAGCGACTTATACCTTCTTGGGTGACAACCCATATATAACCGGTAGAGTCTTGATATATTTGACGTACTGTTTTTTGTGTTAATTGCTGACTTAATTCCGCTGGGGTGAAGCTGAAATTCGGGCTATCAGCACTGTGCGCATTAAGGCTAAAAGTGAGAAAACATACAAACCAATAAATTCCTGTTTTGAACATGTTTGAATTACGTCTTATTCTTTTTTAAAAATAGACTAACCCAAACCCTTAAAAATGCCAACAATCAACAGGCGATACAATCACTTGGCAGACGACATCATACCAATTCCATTAAATAGCTTTTATAACCTAAAAAGCCCCGCTCCTTTCAAACAATGTTTATTCGGTACGGGACTTCTCTACTAAGTAACGTTATTCTTGAAGCATGAAGTTCTCTTGGTTCATATGCGCTTCTTCCCACATGAAGGCCTCTTCCCACATGAAGGCCTCTTCCCACATGAAGGCCTCTTCCCACATGAAGGCTTCTTCCCACATGAAGGCTTCTTCCCACATGAAGGCTTCTTCCCACATGAAAGCTTCTTCCCACATGAAGGCTTCTTCCCACATGAAGGCTTCTTCCCACATGAAGGCTTCTTCCCACACTTCGAACTCAAAACCTTTTATGTAGTAATTGCCGTTCTCGTCTTTACGTGCAGCCCCCATGTAATGTTGCTCACCACTTAGATCGGCAGCGATATCCATGCCATTATTTGCACAACCTGATTCACTCGATTCAACGGCTTTCACCGCATTCACACTGCCTGAACCTTGTTGAAATGGGCTATAAGCCAGTTTGCCATTCACTTGGGCCATAGTCGTACTACTCATCAAACGGCACTTCACATCATTCGCGCTCAAGCTTGGATCGTTTTGCAGCATTAGAGCGACAACACCACTGACCACACCCGACGCTTGAGATGTGCCAGACATAATAAATCGGTCTTTACCTACCATGTACTGAGGAAACTTGCTTGGCACATACATATCTTCATTCGCTAAGCTGAACATGTGCCCACCAGGCGCGACCATATCGGGTTTGATAAACGCCTCGTGAGTCGGCCCCTGAGAAGAAAATGAAAGCAAGGTATCATCGTTCGGGTTATCTTGGGTGTAGTTATCACTGATGGCACCAACACTGATAACGTAAGGTACGTTAGCGGGCACGCCAATGGTCATTGCACTTGGCCCGGTATTACCCGCTGATGTCACAACCACAACATCTTGTTCCCAAAGTGCCATAACAGCTTGGTTAATTGGGTCATCCCAGTAATTAGAACGAGGAGGTGCACCGAACGATAAGTTCACCACGCGTATATTCAATGCTTTGTGATTATCCGCGATGTACTGCAATGCGCGTAACGCATCTAGGTAGGTACTGTGGCCGTCTTCATAGAACGCTTTTACTACCACTAGGTTAGCGTCTGGGGCAACACCTTGATAATAACTGCGCATTTGCCCATCAACAACAGCACGATCACTATTGGCAATAATGCCTGTAATGTGAGTACCGTGACTGTTTTCATCAGTCATATTCCTCACTTTCACTTCAGTATCTTCAAGGGCATCATATGCTGCTGTGATACGTGAGCGATTTTGTGTATTTTGTCTTAGTGCACTGTGTGCAGCCCAAAGCCCGCTATCAATAACGGCAACCGTGACATCTTTACCCGTAATACCATTATCATGCAGCTCATCAGCTCCAATGTTATTAACATAGTAGCTATTGCTGTCTTCGCTATTAGCTTGAGTGTCATACCCTTTAACTAAACTTCGATCACACCCTTGCGCAAACTCAACATCCATAGAGAAGTCGCCTTGGGTGTAATTATCAGCCCCATATCGCGTAAATGAGACCTCGACAGTCGCACTCTCGTAGGCATCTAAATTGGCGTAGCGCTTTAAGGCGTTCGCATCCAGTGTTAACTCGCCATTTTGACGACCAAATAAACTCCAATATACTAACCTTCCATTAAATTTTACTGAGCGAACTTGCCCTAAACGCTCAGGCCAAGTGAAGGTCATTTCCTCTGCGTTCGCTTTCATATCCTTTGCGTTGTATAAATTCCAGCTGATTTTATTTGCTGTTAAATCGACCACATGGCTTCCGTAAACAGAACAGTGATCCAGTGCGCTTGAAGTAAAAACCGCATCGTTTTTGGTAATTTTAATAAGACTACTCGGTAGCTTCTGCAAAATTGCCAGCTGTAAGTCGCTGACTCTAACACCAATTCCTCCCACCAACGGTAATTCATGGGTCACCAAGCCACCGATCTTTTCAATCAGTTCACGCAAGACTTTTATCTCGCCGCCTTGAATCAATATTTCATTGTTCATTTTCAATATGCTGTCGACCACAGGCACATCAGGTAAACCTAACGATGTAGTCAACTCTGAAACATCTGCGTTTGTTACCACCTGAGTTAAGTTAAGCCCAAGCAATCCGTTACTCGATGCAAGCGCAGGCAAAGCAGTTAAGCTCATCACTCCTGCAACTAACATTGCGCCTTTCTTTTTAAATTTTAGTTTCATGTAAAATTACCCTTCATTAAACGTCGCTCGATATCGGTGCTAAGCAGCAAACCTGATACGCACATTGTGTGAGCAAGTTAATGCAACCAACAGGCCAACTCGTAACCAACTGTTTTTTATGGGTTTTAATTTACAGTGAAAATATTGAACGCTTTACAATGAAAATTTCGAATGAAATATATGATTGCCCCCATACTTTTGGCTGCAATCATTATTTTCAATAATGGGCACGTTTATTTTTTATCACCAAGGCTATACATCGAAGATACTTGCGAGGAATAATTCACTTTTTTCTTTATTTAACGGCAAACCTAAATAGTTCCCTTGCAAACGTTCTAAGTTAAATTGTTGGCATTGCAGTAGTTGTTCTTTCGTTTCAATTCCTTCTGCAACAACAACAAAGTCTAAGGTTTTGAGCATGAGTGCGAGGGCTTTAAATATTCGCTGATGCTTGTCTGAACTATCATTAGAGGTTTGCATGCTCTTGTCTAATTTAACAATATCAATAGGGTATTCCATTAAATGCGATACCGAAGAGAAGCCCATACCGAAGTCATCAAGGGCTATCTTAAACCCACGCCCAGACAAAACGCGTAATATATCAGTTACCTTTTTGTTGTCCTTAATCAGTGCTGTTTCTGTAATTTCTAATATAACGCTACTTGCAGGTAGCGACAGCTTTTCAAGGGTATGCGATAAATAAGGTAACAGCTCGATGTCATGCAGCTGTACAGCAGAAATATTCACCGACATAGTGAGAGCCGCATTAAATTGACTATGCCACTGAGATAACTGATGCAACGCAGTAGCAATTACCCATTGCCCGATGCGATTTATCAGCTTGCTTTGCTCCGCCACAGGAATGAATTCCTCTGGCGTAAAATAAGGCTCTATTTCCGGCCATCGAATAAGCGCTTCAAAGCCTAATAAGGATTTATCAGTAGCTGAAAACAAAGGTTGATAAAGCAATCTAAACGAGGCGTTTTCCAAGACACCAATCAATTCGTTCTGAATTAAGAAACGCTGGTTAA
This sequence comes from Paraglaciecola mesophila, assembly GCF_009906955.1. Classification (GTDB taxonomy): domain Bacteria; phylum Pseudomonadota; class Gammaproteobacteria; order Enterobacterales; family Alteromonadaceae; genus Paraglaciecola; species Paraglaciecola mesophila_A. The sequence continues at coordinate 3,936,490 of NZ_CP047656.1, read as the reverse complement.
ACTCGGTTTGATAGTAGGATTCATAAAAGCTTACCCCGTTCTTGCCATTTTGTTTCGCCCGGTACATCGCAATATCTGCGCATTTAAGTAACGTTTGCGCGTTAACCGAGTCATCTGGACATAGAGCTACACCAATGCTCACACCACAGTGCACCTCTTTATCATCAATATTGAATGCAACGTTGAACGAGTCAAGAATGCGATTAGCGATGCGGCTGATTTCATCACCAGAGATTATATTGCCTAAAATAATGGCGAACTCATCACCACCCAGCCGAGCAAAGCCCTCGTTATTGCGCAGACACTTGCGCATTCGTTTAACGGATTGCTGCAGTACTTTGTCACCCGCGGCATGACCCAAGGTGTCGTTAATATGTTTAAAGTTATCTAAATCTAACGCGAGTAACGCAACCTTGCTGGTCAGGCGCTTGTTACTTGCAATCAATATTTTTAACGTTTCTTCAAAGTGATAACGATTAGACAAGCCAGTTAGCGGATCTTTCTCAGCCATTTTCTTAACGGCTAAATAACTTTTATGCATACGCTGTTCAATTTCGAAGCGTTTGTTGGCGTAGAGAATCGCTTTCTCAAGTTTGTTGAGCGTAATTTCACTTTTCGATAAAAAATCTTGCGCACCTGCCTCAATACAATCCAGTGCTAATGAAGGTTCATCATAGGCACTGATCATTACAATTGCGGTGTTGCCCATATCGGGTTTGGCGCGCATGTCACTCACCATCTCAATGCCGTCAACTTCTGGCATTCTGTAATCAAGTAAAATGACATCAAATTGGTTGGCACTTAACAGGCTCATTCCTTGCGCGGCTGACGTGGCTTCTTGAACATCGTGATGGGAGTCGCTAGATGCGCACAGAGTTCGCTTTACCACTTTTCTATCAACGATATCATCATCTACTATCAAAACTTTCATTGCACCATCCAGATAAGCTCGCACGTTGAATAAATTCAATACACCTTAATACTAGGAAGGCGGTATTTTACTAATATGAATTCATTAGTATTCGTTGCACTATTTAGGTTTAGGCCAAAAAACCGTAAAAGTCGTGCCGTTTACGCCATCAGAGTCTATTTCTATTCTTCCACCAAACTGATTAACGTATTTCTTCACCACAGCTAAACCAATTCCACTGGCTTCTAGTTCGTCTCGGGATTTAAGCGTTTGAAACAATTGAAAAATACGTTCGAAGTATTTCTCCTCAATACCAGGTCCGTTGTCGCTAATACTGATTTCATAGCAAAACTTGTTTATCTTGCATCCGACTTCCACTTTGCCCAAGTCTTTGTCATTGTGTTTAATCGCATTACCAACTAAATTGAGCATAACGGTCTTAAACGGTACGCTTGGCACCACTAACTCTGCTGGCTCCACGTTAATTTCAAATCCTGCAGGTAAATCCAACAAGGGGTTTAAATCTGAAATTAACTTTGCCAATTCTATGCACGTGACGGTTTTATCTTCTCTACCAATCTTAGCAAACGTCAGTAGGTCTTCTAGCAACGACTGCATTCTATTCGCTCGGCTAATCACTAGGCGTAAGTTCTCGACAGACTCTTCAGGCAATATATGTTGGCAGTCCTCTTCAATCCAGCTAAGCAATCGCCGAATTGCATTTAAAGGCGCTTTTAAGTCATGGGAGGCAATCTTAGTAAAGTCATCTAGATCATTATTTGCTTCTTTTAACTGCCGAATAAATCTTTCACGCTCCGTGATGTCTCTGCGTATACATAAAATATAAGGGACCCCGTCGCCATCCTCGAATCGCCGTTTTACCGTTTCATATACCATGATACTCCCGTCTGCTGCGGTCATGTCTTCGGTGGTCACGCTCTGGCCCTGAGATAAAGCGATTTTATCTTGCTCCAGCGACGCTGCGGTAGTAATAGACTGATACATAGAAGATGATGGGTCTTGTTCACTTATGCTGCTAGCGGCTTGCGGGTATGCATTTAAAAACGCTTCATTGGCATAAACAATTCTAAAGTCGGTGTCCTTCACAAAGATCCAGTCTCGATTGTGTTTCGAGATAAGAAGGTGTAATTCCCGCGATTTTGCCGCTGCAAGCAAATGTTTATGTTGTAAAAGATGGTTACCGATATCTCGCTGAAGTACAGTAATAATCGCTTGCTCTTTAGAATTTAGACTTGCCCCCTTGTCTCGGTAAAATTCGAGATAACCAAATACAAGACCTGACGGTAAAATGATAGGAGAGATATGACGAAGTAGGCTTTCGTCATTTGGGGTTGTAATACGCGCAAGCGTATTCAACGAATTGCTACTCTGCGCTAATGCTACTAATTCTTTTTTGCTAATAATCAGCTGTTGAGTTACTTGATTCATTTCCCCCTTTTGAGACACTAAAAACATTGTCTTGTCATAACAACAAAACAAGCGACAGAAGTGGGCATCGAAAATGGGTAAAACCAATTCGCAAATACTGTCTAGATTTAGCTGAATGCCTTCATCTAGATTCAATAATTTGTCGTGTGGATTGGCTAAATAGGGCTGGCCAACATAACTATCAATATCAGGCATGGGAACTCCTTTCCCTAGTTTCAGTTAGACTTATTAAGCGCCTGAAGAGTTTCATCAAGATACGATTCGGTTATCTCACCTTTAACCAAGTAACGCGAGACAAATTCGTATTTCAACGCGCGCTCTTTATCCTCAGTACGTTCGGAGGAAGAATACATAGCCACTACGCAGGAGCGAAAGTCGAACTGCCGCCGGATTTTGGCAAACTCATCAAGAAAATCAAATCCATTCACTTTAGGCATATTGATATCGAGAAAAATGATAATCGGTGGAAATTTGCCTGGGAAAAGTTGGTAGTTTCTATCGTAGTCTTTTAAATAGTCTAACGCGCTAGAGCCATCGTCTTTCTCTACAATGTGCTCTACACCGAGCCCCGTGAGCTGTCTTCTAAGGATATATCGGTCTAGCTCACTGTCATCGACGATCAGTACATTAATATTCTTCATTGAATTTCTCCTTAGGCAAGGTGATGGTAAACACTGTGCCTAGCGCTGATGATTGCATATCAATTTGTCCCTTTAAAAAACTTACATGTTTTTTAACAATGGCTAGCCCTAACCCCGAGCCTGAACTAACTTCTGGGTGAAAACGTTTAAACATCTGAAATACTTCATCATGGCGATTAGCGGGGATCCCCAAGCCGTTATCCTCAACGACAAGTCGGTAATCAAGGTCTGTTTCTTGCAGTGTTATATTAATGAATGGCGCTTCGGGCTTAGCCTCATCTTTATATTTTTCAGAATTGGAGATTAGATTTTCCAAAATTTGGACAATACGCACTTTTTCACTGGTGAATTCACTTGTTATGTCAGTTGTGCAGCGAATAAACCCATTCGCCAGATTCCGTGGTTCCAACAAACGTAACCGAATATCATCTATAATGGACGCCAAATCGATGCTCGTTTTCGTGTCATCAATCGCATCTGCTTCTGTCAAAGACAAAATACCCACAACCAATTTTTCGAGTTTTTCCATTTGCCCATAAATCTTATTCGCATCATCGATCGCGCTATTAATATTTCCACTTTCTATGTCTTCAATAATAAATTGGGTAAGCAATTTTGATGATGTTAGCGGGGCTTTTAAATCATGGGATGCTCGATAGGCAAACTGAGCAAGTTCTTCGTTAGCTCGGGTTAAACTCTGGGTTCTTTGCTCGACTAACTTTTCTAGTTTTTGATTAATTTCAGCCACAAGTACCTCATTGGCCAATCGCTCTTTTGCTACAAGCAATAAGGTTTTCAATTCCCCTGTCACATTTGAATCGATTTCGTCAATTAAGCTTTTCTCACGTGTTCCCCTTTTCAACAAACGGATCGCATTACGAATAGAACCTGAAATATTTTTCGACATATAGGAAATGAATAATATATTGAACAAGGATATGGCCACCAAAAACGGGATCGCCACTCGCATGATAAAAGTGACTGTATCCGTAATCGGTTTTTCAAATAATGCAGAGTTTTGATTAAAGACCTTAGCTGACTCCCTGAGATCAACGATTAACTGCTTTGCGCTGAGCTCCCCCGCTTCAAAGTTAGCAATCACCTTTAGTATGTTGTTGGCATCGTCAATGTCTTTCCGGCAAATATCTACCGCGTGATAAGTGTTAATTTGCTGCATGATAATAACATTCAGCCAACTCACGGCTTCAACGCACTCGATAGGTTGTTGTCGCATATTAATTATCACATTGATTAATGGTGAAACGTCTTTTGTTGAGCTTCTCTCGAAATCGTTAATCAACTCAGAATATTGGACTATATATTTAAAATGAAGGGAATTGAGTTGGTGGAATTTAGCACCTTTTGAGATCTCGAATACCGCCAGTAAGGTCATGGATATTTCGAATATTGTCAGCATCACAATAAGCATTAGCTTACTTGATATTTTCATTGCTCTCTCGCTACGCCTGAATTCGAGTAATTAATAACTAAGTATCAAGTATTTACCGCTATTTACCCTTAAACTTTAGTCGTGCATTTTTTAAACTAGTCTGTTCCACTCCCCCCGTCAATCAGAACTGCTCTCTCACCCGTTTTAGCAGCCTACATTTGGCTACCAAGCATCTGTCGGGCTAAAAAACGATGAAGATTTCTGGATCACTTCATGACTTTTCTGGTCTAGAATGGCAAAGTGGATCGGTATTTTCTGTGCACTAGGTGCGTGTCGCGCAACTACGGTAACATAAGTCATTGCTTGCTCGGTGGGCGAGACGACATACTCAGGCGTTCCTTGAATTATTAGATTTTCATCATGCTCTATTTTGAGTAAATATCCTCTTGTTTGTTGGGTTTTGTTAATGATCTTCAGCACAAAGGTATTTTCTACTTTCCCTTGGGTGTTCACACGGTAAAGCGCCTGGCGGTCACGAATGATGCTCACGTCAAACTCATCTCGACTAAACGCCCACTGAACAATAAAGCATAAACATAGCAATGACGCGACACCATACCCCAAATGCGCAGACCATCTGCGTTTGCTCTCCTGTTTGGGCGCATATTTAATTAGGTATCGCGGATAGTTAAATTTGCGCATAACATCATTGCAAGCATCTGCGCACAATCCGCAATTGATGCACTCGTATTGTAGCCCCTGACGAATATCGATCCCGACTGGGCACACATCAACACACAAACCACAGTCAACACAATCCCCCATATCTGTGGCTTTCTGCGCCTTTAATTTACGCGGCCCGCGATTCTCACCTCGCGTATTATCATAGGTAATTAGCGTCGTGGTATTGCTGAACATAACAGATTGAAACCGAGCATAAGGGCAAATATGCAGACACATTTTTTCTTTTATCCAGCCACCATTGATATAGGTACAAGCCGTAAAAAAGAACACCCACCCCAGCACTATAGTAGATGCCTGAAAAGTGAATACTGAAGAATATAGCTGTGATACCGGTACGAAATACGACATAAATACCAGCGCAGTCAGAAATGAAATCGCTAACCAAATACTATGCTTCACCGCTTTTTTAATGACTTTTGATGTACCAAGCGGCGCATTATCGAGCGCTTGGCTTTGCCTAAAGCTACCCTCGACTCTACGCTCAACCCAGTTAAACATAAGCATCCATATGGTTTGAGGACAGGTGTATCCGCACCAAACGCGCCCGTATAAACGTGTGATATAGAACAATAAAAATGCAGCCAGAATAAAAATCAGGCTAAATATAAACATATCCTGAGGAAATAACGTGATGTCAAACAAGGTCAGTTTTTGCTCTGGGACATTAAAAAGAATCCCTTGCTGACCATGATATTGAACCCAAGGGAGCAGCATAAAGCCACTCACTAGCACCCAACTAAGGTAACGACGAATACGTTGAAAGTCGCCTTTCTGTTCTCGTATATATATTTTTCCATCTAGCTGAGACGTTTGAAAAATAACATCTTGTTTAGAGGCTAAAGACTGGCTCACAAAGTTTTCTACCTGCTTATTTTATGTGGAGCGCATCTTATTCATCTCACTTTGTCATTCATATATACAAAAATATAAATTAATATAGGTACAGTTTGTTAACGAGAAACCAAATGAGCCAATTTAAATACATTGCTCTGGCGGCTGAGCTAAAACATAAAATCATCTCAAATGTATGGCGTGCAGAAGAGCGCTTGCCGTCAATTCGTGTTCTGAGCAGCGAATATCAGGTTTCCAAAGTTTCGGTTCAAAATGCATTGCACAAACTAGAAGCAAACGGCTTAGTAAAAGCGCGATCTCGCTCAGGCTACTATGTTGTCGCCCAAGACAGTTCATCTCCTGTACTGTCACAAACAACACAAAAGGCGCCAGGTTTAGTCACCATGCCAGCTGTTTTTCACGAAATTATGGCGCGCTCAGCCGCCTTCGACATTTATCCTAGCGGTAATGTCAAAGCGCCAAGTTCACACATTCAAACCCTTAATCGAAATATTAACCGTGCAATGCGACAACAAGCAGCACGTCATGCGCTTTATTATGGGTCCCCTAAAGGGGATATCGCGCTGAGGGAACAAATAAGCCAACATTACAGAGGTCGTGACTTATTCATTTCAGCAGAGGAAATTTGCATCACGTCGGGTTGCCAGAATAGTCTATTCTTGGCTTTGAGCAGCTGTTGCCAGCCAGGCGATACGGTGGCAATTGAGAGTCCTTCGTTCTACGGAATTTTACAACTACTACAGACACTAAAACTCAATGTTATCGAGATCCCCGCGTCATTTAGTGACGGGTTACCGACTCAAGCATTAGAGCAAGCGGCACAGCAATGGCGGATTAAAGCATGCATTGTCACCCCGAATTTCGCCACCCCTACGGGAGCCTGTATGCCTCAAGAGGAAAAGCGAACATTATGTCGATTGGCACAAAAATATGAATTCACCCTTATTGAAGATGATATATACGGGGATTTAGGTTTTCATTTTTCAACTCAACCACTAAAAGGTTTGGATCAGCAAAATAACGTGATCTTATGTAGCTCTTTTTCCAAATCCCTTTCACGTGACCTGCGCACAGGTTGGATAATGGGAGGCAAACACCATGAGGCTATTGTGCATTTGTCAATGGTGAATAACTTAGCCAATAATCAAGCGGTTCAACAAGGTTTAGCGCGTTTTATTAGCGAGGGGCATTTTAGGCGCCATTTGTTGCAATATCGCCAAACATTGGAAAAACAACGGAATGAGTTAATTAACATTTTACGGGAAAATTGGTTTGTCCCCTTCACTTACACCACCCCGAGTGGTGGCCTAGCACTAATGGTAACATTCGAACAAACAGTGAATTGCATACATATTTACCAAGAAGCTATAAAAGAAGGCATTATTCCCACCCCTGGCAACCTGTTTTCTACCAACGATGCTTTTAGCAATAGTATGCGGCTCAGTTTTGTTCATGAGATAAGCGGAAAACGCCTCGCTGCCATTAAGCGTTTAGGACAGTTGGTAAGGTCTCACGTTTAATTATCACAAGTACATAACTCTTTAGCGCCAGCGTATGTTGTTGATATCTGAGATTGAGCTAACCAGAGTCAATTGCCCTGACTGAATGAGCTGTTCGGTTTTATCCACCACTGCTGAAAAGACATCTTGCTCGTCGCACGTTAAGTCTAATAAGCCAACCCAGGTGTTACGGTTAGACTTTTTCGCTGCATAAAGACACAAGTCAGCCACATCTATCGTTCGCTCCCAGTTCAAGACCGTTGGTTGATTGGATAGCAATGGGAACACACTAAAACCAATCGAACACGTCACGTTTATTGCAGTATTGTCTTCAATGTTAAACCGATGTGCTTGAATAGCACATCGTAGTCGCTCAGCTAGTGTCGCGGCACTACTACGGTCAACAAAACGTGCAACAATAAGAAATTCTTCCCCGCCCCAACGCAGTAGATAGTCGGTATCACGAAATACGGTCTCCAAGATAGACTTAACGGCCACAAGGACCGCATCTCCGGCGCTGTGCCCATACTTATCGTTAACTTGCTTAAAGTGATCTAAATCCATTAAAAAGAAAATTAAATCTGCATCTTTAGACGCTAGTTGAGATTGATTCAACGAATACTCTCGATGCTTAGCAAGAATTAACTCCACATCATTGTCCAAGTGCTGTGTTAAGTAGCGACGATTTTTAAGCCCAGTAAGCGGATCTGTAAAACTGATTTGTTCTAACTTTTCATTGACTAAACGCAGATCGGTCGTACGCTCTTCTACCTTTTCTTCCAAATCAATTAAATGCTGAGACGCACGTTGTTGTTTGAGACGATAACGCCGGATAACGTCAAGCACAATGACAATCAAAAGAATGGCATAAACGCTATACGCCCACCAAGTTCGCCATGGTGGAGGTAATACTCGAATCTGCAGTGCGACCCCTTCGGAATTCCACAAGCCTAAATGATTACTCGCTTGCACCTTAAGAACATACTTGCCCGGTGGTAAGTTACTGAAAGAAGCCAACCGAGCGTGCCCTAGTTCAACCCAGTTAGGATCTAACCCTTCTAATTTGTAGCGGTATTCATTCAGTTCTGGAGCGTTAAAATCCAGGGCCGCAAATTCAAACGAGATATAGTAATCCAGATAATTGAGCACGATTTCATGCTGCTCTTGGTACTGTATATCGACACCCACTTCTTCATTTAACTTTTTAATACGCACTAACACCACAGGCGGGACTGTCTTGCTGTCTTTTATCTCATTTGGTTGAAAGCGTACAAAACCAAAATTACCGCCAAAATACATAACACCTTGGCTATCAGTAAAGCCTGCACCGAAATTAAACTCACTATCGTTTAAGCCTTGCGATGAATCGAAATGGCGAATTTTTCCAGTCGCGGGATTAAACCGTGATAAACCAGCAGTGCTACTTAACCACAAATTGTCCATTTCATCTGCTTGAATAGAGTAAATGTGGCTACTCGGTAATCCATTCACACTATTGTAGCGACTAAAATGGTTATTTAGTGCCTTAAGGTCTTTTTTACGCCACTGATTCAGACCGCCGCCTTGCGTACCAACCCAAAGTTGTTCAGCATCATCTTGATAAAATGCCCATGCCATAGGTGCTGATAAACTATCAACATTATCCGGTTCATGTTCGATGCGATCGAAATCCAACGAAGTGGGATTAAAGATATTAATGCCTTTAATTGTTCCAACAATTATTCTACCGTCAAGTAATTCGGATACCGCAACAACCCGATCATGATTTAAACTTCTCAGGTCTCCGTGCTGCTCTCTAAAATGAGCAAAGCCATTACCATTATGTTTTAACAGATTAAGCCCTCCACCAAAGGTGCCAACCCATAGATTTTTATCTTGATCTAGGTGAATACTGGTAACACCATCAAAGCTCAAACTTGCAGAGTTATTTGGGTCATGAACCAAATAATCGACTTCCATAGTATCAACGTTTAACCGTCCAAGGCCTCCACCTCTGGTGCCAAACCACAAGATATGTTTGTCACCACTTACTGTCATCACTCGAGTGTCATTTAACGCTGGGACGCTCTGGGCATTTAACACGTTTTGAACCTGACCCGCACTGTCTAACTGAGTTAACCCGTCATACCCTGCGACCCAAATTGTTCGCTCGCCTTTACTTGATGTAGTTTCCGCGAAGCCTAATACAATCTTGCTCGCAAGGCCCTTATCAATTTGTTCAAAGGGGACTTCTATGCCTTTTGTAATACCACTATAGGTGCCTAACCACATTATTCCCGAAGGGTCCTGAAGTATCGAGAGTATTTTGTTGTCACTCATACCATTATTTTTTTTAAACGTGGTAAAGCCGCCGTTTTCGTCAAAAAGACTTAGGCCCCCTTCTGTACCGAACCATAATCGTTGATGGTGATCTTGATAAACTGTATGAACCAAATCAGAAGCAATACTGCGAATTTTCCGCGGATCGTGACGCCACGCGGAGAAAGTGTTTTTTTCTACCTCAAAAATACTGATACCGGCATCATAACTCGTCAACCAAATACGCTTTTGGTTATCAATAAAAACCTTGGTAAGCCTGTCACTAAACAAAGGGAATATTCCTCCCTTAAAATAACGCCTGAGTTGATAAGTATCTTTATTAAGCTGCAAAAGCCCATTTCCATCCGTGGCTAGCCAAATATTATGTTTATCTTCGGCAATAGATGTGACGAATGCATTTTTCGTCAGTTCAGGTAGCAATTCGCGCGTGTTAAAGTGCTCGAACTTCATATCATTTTGATTCAAACGACTAAAACTACCGTTGTTATAGCCTAACCAAATTGCTCCATCGCTTGCCAAATACATGCTTCGAATATGATCTGAAATAATAGATTGAGACTTTTCACCACCTGCACGCCATTTAGTGAATGTTTGGCTTAATGGCTCGAAGCGATTTAATCCTCCTCCGTCAGTGACTATCCATAAGCGTTTTTGGTTATCTTCTAGTATTGAACGGACGTTATCTGAACTGATTGAACTGGGGTCTCGGGGATCGTGCACAAATTTAAGCAGTTGGTATCCGTCATAGCGGCTAAGCCCTTCTTGGGTAACAAACCACAAATACCCAGTGCTATCTTGGTATACTTGGCGAACTGTTTTTTGCGAGAGCTGTTTACTAAAGTTAGCTGGCGTAAAACTAAAGAAAGTCCTTTCACTCGCGCTAATGCCAATACTGAAAAAGACGGATAGTACGACCCAGATCATTCCGTTTTTGAACATAAATATATCAATCTTATTATTATAATAAAGGATCTCACCAATCGTTTTGTTTATGCCTAAAAATCAATTCAGATACATAAGGTTAGGAAAGATCGAAAGTACCAATGCGAAAGCAGATTCAGGCATTATTGTACGACTTATTTACGGGTATAATAAGCGCCAAAAATGCGATAAGCAAATTCGAGCACGCACTAGAATGAAGTTAGTTTTCCCCGTTAGAAACTCACTTAATTTCATGGCACATTTTCAATAAGCTAAATTCAATTTTTAAATACACATGTCGTGTTTTAACCCATGAATTTGCATAGCCAATCACCTAGCCACATGTTGCCCAAAGTCGTTTTGTCGACGAGAACGCTCCTTATTAAAGCAATGGATAATATCTCAATACATTAGCTACATGATTATTTTTTCATCAATTAACATCACGATCCCTCAGCAGGTTTCTTATTTCTCTAATCAGTAATCTAGCTTGACCAAAAACATGAAACGATAAACATAATTGGCAAGACCAATTTGACACGCCAACGCGAAATTGGTTACATTTTAAAAACATTACCAATACTGATAGTTAACAAATAGGCGTCACTAACTTAGTGTTGAAGCTCTCTAATTCTGCTTGAGGTTATTTACTTGTAGGCTTGTTCTAAGCTGAAAAATAAAGGAAATATAATGAAGTTAATCCATAAGGTCGTGTTGAATTTGGTTGCATTCAGCGCTTTTAACTCAACCGCCGCAAATAGCGAGATAGTGGATGAAGCAAGTTTATCGCGCCTTATCCCTGACTCTCATCAAACTCTCCCTCAAGGTGTTTTGTTGGGTGCTAAGAGAGAATTAGTAAACGATAAGCCTCCCAGTGAAAACTTTGATTTAATGGACTGGAGCTTAACCTTGCCAACGGATCTAAATAAAGATCTTAAAGCTGATATGATTTATGAGAAGCCCCTTAGCAATGGCTTCGAACTCAAGCCGCTGTTTTATACCGCAGATGATGGTGGCATGGTGTTCGCCAGTCCAAATGTTGGCGCTAAAACCTCAAAAAACACCAAGTATGTTCGCACTGAACTTCGAGAAATGCTACGACGGGGTAATAATCGTATAAAAACCCAAGGCATAACCGGTAATAACTGGGTTTTCTCTGGTGCACACGGCTCTGTTAAAAGAAAAGCAGGCGCCATTGAAGGCAGCCTAGAAGCAACGCTAGCAGTGAATCGCGTATCAACCACTGGCGATGAAAAAATGGTCGGCCGGGTGATCATTGGCCAAATTCATGCGACCAAGGATGAACCTATTCGCCTCTATTATCGTAAGTTGCCTAACAATGAGCATGGCTCAATTTACTTTGCGCACGAAGTAAACGGTGGAGATGACACCTGGATTAATCTTGTAGGCTCTCGCTCTCATAGATTAGAAAACCCACATGATGGAATTAAATTAAATGAAAAATTTAGCTATAAGATAAGTGTGGAAAACAATGTGTTATTCGTGACACTTGTCCGTCTAGATAAACCGAATATTACGAAAGTCTATGACATGAGTAACAGTGGTTACGATAAGAGTAACCAATATATGTACTTTAAAGCGGGAGTTTACAATCAAAATAACGGTGGTGACCCTAAAGACTATGTACAAGCGACATTCTACCATTTAGATAATCAACATTCCGGATACCGTCATTAACCCCCAATTCCAAATACGGCACAACGTGTGCCGTATCCTTCAGCTTGCTTTCACTTCATTTCCATTAAATACCATCCTTTCTGTACGTAATGCAGCTCCAATGGCTTATAGCCAAACCACACCAAGAATATTGGTAATACCAAAAGAGCATAAGGGCATGCCAAATATTATGGCTACCAAAACGAAATTGTTAATAAAATGATAAATACCAACTGGATCATGCCGAATTATTATGGTTATATAGCCAAAGAGGTTAACAAAATAACAAAATAAATCACAATTTGGTAACAACAATTAAAGCATTTGGTAACAGCACCTCTACGGAAAAGCACGTCAAACTAAACCAATAATACGGAGAATAGAGCTATTATGAAGTTTAAAACATTTGCACTTTGTGCGATTGCGGCAGCCATATCAGGCTGTGGCACCGACTCAGATAATAACCCAAATACACTGGGCTCTATTGCACTGTCTGGGACCCCAACATCTGGCGAAACACTCAGTGCGACAGTCAATGATCCCGATGGGATCTCAGGCACGATCACCTATTATTGGTATGCTGACGGCCAAGCCATCGTAGATGAAAACACATCGACCCTTACTTTAACAGACGAACAAATTGGTTTATCAGTTACGGTTCAAGCGCTGTATACCGACGATGGCAACACTAACGAGTCACATATTAGCGATCCTACGGCTGATGTATCTGCTATCGCATTTCCTGCTTCGGTATCCATTAGTGGCGATGCACTCGTTGGCTCTACCCTCAGTGCAACAGTGGCCGACCAAAACGGTATAGAAAACGCAACGATTGTTTATGCATGGTTCGCTGACGACACGGTCATTGATGATCAAGTGACCGCCGAGTTAACTCTGAGTGATAATGAATTTGGCACTATCATCACAGTAAACGCGACATTTGAAGATGACAGAGGATTTAGCGAATCTGTTACTTCGAGCGGCACAGATACGGTGTCCCGTGTAAACTCCGCCGGCACAGTGGTGATACAAGGCACACCAACAGTTGGAAATACCCTAACCACTGAGATAACCGATCCGGATGGCGTAACAGGCACAGTAGCTTACCAATGGTATGCTGATGGCAACGCTATATCAGGGGCCACCAGCGCTGAATACGTCGTTGACGCGTCAATCGTTGGCCGTGTTATCACGGTAGAGCTAACGTATGTTGACGATAACAGTTTTGACGAAAACTATGTCTCCGCGCCAACTATTACCGTTACGAATGTCGCGGTGGATCAAGCTGGCCGTATCGACATTATTGGTACCTCTCCTTACTTAACCACAGCAACACTTACGGCCGAAATTACTGACAACAATGGCGTTGATGAAAGCAATGTTGTCTACACATGGTCAGCCGATGGTGTGGTCATCGCGGATGCCAATAGCAAAACCTTCACCCCTACAAGTCAAGCGGGCTCGATTATATCCGTTAGCGCGTCGTACACAGATAACGATGCGTTTACTGACACAGTTACCGATTCACTGGACACCCTTGTCTATACCCAAGTCGTGGGTGATACAGCTGCACTTGAGAATGCGGTCGGCGGCCTAGCCGATGGTGATGTGTTAGGTCTAAACACGAATGTTTACAGCCCTGGCGCAGCGATAGAACTAACCAGTGCAATTACGTTGCGTGCTATCGAGGGGCAAACGCCTACTGTATCCGGCGATGTGTGTATTCACGTAGCCAGTGGAGTAGATGGTGCAACCGTCACAGGGCTAACCTTCACTGATATTGATACACTTTCAAGCTCTAGTTGTGATAGCGGCGAAGAAGCGGTTATCTATTCTGAAGGTGATAACTTTGTATTTTCGCAAAATACGATGGATGGCGAGCAAGCAACATTAAACTACCCAGATGATGCCTACCATTGGCTCGTTATTAAAGGAAATGGGGCCCTAATTGAGCGCAACACGTTTACAGGCCGCACCGTAGCGACAGAAGGCTCGATCATCAAATTAGCCTCCTCTGGTTCGGATCACGTTATTCAATACAACTTATTCAGCGACAGTAATAATCCCAACTACGATAATTCTAGCTTACTACTCCTTAACCTAGGCAGCACAACAGGCACTGACGCTGCCGATATGGCGAATTTTACCGTACAGTATAACCTTATTGATAATGTAAGGACTGGTCGTCGCTTAATGCGCGTGCAAACATCTGGTGCCACTATAAAAGGGAATACAATTGTTGATGCTAGTGGCGGTATTTCTCTAGAGGACGGTGGGTTTAATAACGTTAGGGATAACATCATTATTCGTACGACAGATCTACTCATTACGGATGGAAAAGACCAAGACGATGATAGACCAAGTGGCGTACTCGTCACGCCTTTAGGTCATACAATAACTAATAACTACATTGCGGGGATCCGTTCAGGCAACAAAGAGGCCGGTGGTATTGTCTTTACCGCAAATCCGTTTTCTCAAGCTGACGGTGGCGTACCTAACTCGGGTAATCAAGCTATACTCGACGGCACCGGTGATTTAACGTTAACCGTCACCAGCAATAGCGTTCTTAACTCACTTCAGCCTATCGTATTTAGTACAGAAATCGGTTCAAGAGCCCCTGTTGGGGACTGTGACGAACTCACAGCTACAAATAGCCCTCAATTGTATGCCCTTACGAAGAACTTCTTTGTTATCGATTTCGATGCCAATGTCATTGCTAACGGTTTTAACGACAATGCCAGCACTGAAGGCCTCTACTTAAATGCTGACGGGGACTTCAGTGACCATTCGTTCGAATACGACTGCGATCTCATCAACCACACTGAATCTGCATTCACCAATAACTTTGGTTTCAGCGATAGTTATATGTCGGGCGACACCTCGGACGATTGGGTAGATATTCGTAATCTTGATGGTAACGGTGAATTCAATACTGATGGAGCGATTGATCAAAACCCAGCTGATAATGGCAAAGAAGTACCTGAGTTTATCACCGCCAGCAGCACGCTCATTGAATCAGATCCGAATGGTGCTCAAGCAATCGCTGGAGCAAAAGGGCTTCATTATATTCAAGCATCAGAGGTAGGCGTTGGCTCTACATGGGTAGCCAACGATGAATAACACAGCATCAACACCTTTAATCACGCGCACACAACAAGCCGCCTTAAATACATTTAAAGACACAACGGAGATCTCAAAATGTCGTTGAACACACAACAGATGAACACCTCAACGTCCCATAGAATTAAGGGACCAGAATTTAGATTGAGTCCCGTTGCAAAATGGATGAAAACAGCAATTATCGCCAGTTTAGCCAGTGCAACCGCTTTTACCTTGCACGCACAAGAGGCTCAAGAATTAACTGACGACAATGAAGCGGAACTGGAAATCATTGACGTCGTAGGAACGCGTCGAACCATTCAGGATCAAATCGCCATAAAACGCGAATCCACCACAGTGGTTGATGGTCTTTCCTCAGAAGATATCGGTGACTTACCTGCGCTTTCTATTGGTGAAGCACTTGAGTCGATTACCGGTGCGGCATCTCACCGTGAAAATGGCGGCGCCACAGAAATCACTATTCGAGGCCTTGGACCCTTTCTAAGTGCCACGCACATCAATGGCCGCCAAGCAACAAACGGCAGTGGTGATCGCTCGGTGAACTTTTCCCAGTTCCCATCAGAGCTTGTCAAAAAAGTCGCAATATATAAAACCCAAGATGCTTCGATGATTGAAGGCGGTGTCGCCGGGGTGATCTCACTGGAAACCGTGCAACCGCTCGATTTCGGCAAGCAACGCTTTCAAGGTGAAGTCAAAGCCAACTACAACCCAGATGAGGGCAACGTAGACAACTCGCTACAAGGCGACTTAGGCTTTCGTGGTACCTTTAGTTACGTAGACCAATTTGAGTTTGATAATGGCCAAGCACTCGGGGTGTCTTTTGGTGTGCAGCGCCAAGACATTAGCCAGCCAGAAGCTGAATATAGAAGTTCCAGTCCCACTGGCTCATCTTTATGGGCCTGCTTAAATGATCCTACGAATACAAATGAAGGCTTTTATCGCAGCAGTGCCGGAGACTGTGAGGATCAAGTAAGCGGCAGCAGTAACCAAGGTTACAATACCGACATCGATCCTGAAACAGGCAAAGCCATTAGTGATGGCAGCCCTTATGCTTGGACGGGTAGTAGTCGCAGTTTTCGTCAAAATGAGACGTCTGACGAGCGAGACGCACTGTTTTTAGCATTGCAGTTTCAGCCATCCGACGCCTGGGATATCAACTTCGATGCGCAAGTATCTGACCGGACTCAACAAGAGTCTCGTCACGACTTAATCTTCTTACAAAAGCGCGCTATTCCTGGTTTAACCGGCCCGACTTTGGTTACTAATAGTGTAGGCGGAATATTGCACTGGGAAGGACAAGATCGCATTGAATCTGCCGGTGAGCAATTTTCTCGAGAAGAAAACTATCGAGGTTATGGTTTGAACATTGAGCATTATGCTACTGATGCACTGACGATCAATTTTGATGTCTCTTATTCTAAAACCGAACGTGAAGAACTGCAGGTCTCTAATAGAGGGCGTACCGCCGACAGACAGTTCTTTAGTTGGGATATGGGCGAGAATATTCCACACTTTACCGTTACGGACATAGATTTGACTGACATCAGTAATTTCACTGACAGTCTGCGCACGCGTATTGATAGAGAAAACACCCGCGACAATGAAATTAAATCAGCCCGACTCGATTTTGAATACGCCCTAGATGGAGAAGTGTTCACCAGTGTGAAAGCTGGCCTGCGCACATCTGAATTGAGCTTTGTTCAATATGGTGGTAGTCAAGGCAATGGCTCAAGAAATGAGTATACCTTAGACACAAGTAATACCACTGCCTTAGAGGTGTTAGAGAGCTGTCAAAAAGACTTCCCTGAGTCGGATTTTTTATCTGAGGTGTCTGACGGCAACTTAGTGACTCATGTAGATAGCGATGGAAATGTGGTTGACAGTGGAACAGGTTCGTCATGGGCTACCTATGACAATTTATGCTTCTCTCGTGCAGTAGCCGCCTCTCAAGGTGCAGAGTTCGCTTACCCTGAGTTAGAGTACGAGAACAGCGGCACCATAGATGTGACAGAAAAAACCAACTCAGCTTACGTTATGACAAGCTACGACACTGAAATGTTTGGTAAATTAGTACGCGGTAACTTCGGTGTGCGGGTAGTTGATACAGAAGTCACCTCCATCGGTTTCAGAAACACCTTTGATGTCGTGACGGATGAACTCGGCGTACTTAGCCTTGTCACCGGTGATTCGTTAGAGCGCATTGAGGGTGGCGGCGACTATACAGAAGTGCTGCCTAGCTTTAACCTTGTGGTGAATTACAGCGATGATATCTTGCTACGCGGTGGTATTTACCGCGGTATGTCACGTGCAGACCCATCTGATATGGGCTACAGCCGCACATTCCAAACAGATGACGATATTGCACCAACCTCTTTGGCAGACTTACTGGTCGGTGTAAACGGCTCTGGTAACCCAGATACTCAGCCTCTAATGTCTTGGAACTATGACCTAGCATTTGAGTGGTATCCAAACGAAGACTCTATCTTTGCATTTGGCTTCTATTACAAGCAATTCCAAGGTGGATTCCAGCAAAGAACCGTATTAGAGAACTTTGAAATTGACGGCGAAACCTTCGCATTACCGGTAACGAACTCGGTTACCACAGATGACGAAGCTGATTTATTTGGTATTGAAACCTCTATTGCATACCGCTGGGATAATGGTATCGGTATTAAAATAGGTTACAACTATGCAGATACTGATTTTGAGTTTGAAGACAGCTTGTATGGCGATACCTTTATTACCGATTTAGACGGTAATACAACGCAGCTTACCGCTGGAATAATCCCCCCTGGCTCGGTACCTGGTTTTTCTGAGCATGTGTTTAGCAGCCAGCTTTACTACCAAGTGGGCGATTTAGACACTGCGATTATTTACAAATATCGTAGCGAGTATTTCCAACCTTACACCAGCAATGGAACCCGTTTACGTTATGTTGATGAAGTCGGTGTATGGGAAGCTCGTGCTTCATATAAAATCAATAGCAATATACGGGTGAAAGTTGAAGCAATTAACCTGTTTAGCGCGCCAAAATCTCAGGATTATTATGTGCAAGGCAACCTAGGGGAAGTGAATGACTACGGCCCTCGCTTGTTCGCTGGGGTCAGCGTGAAGTATTAACGTGTAGCCCCAAATACCGCACAACGGTGAGTCCAACATGCCGCTCAGCTCTTTTAAATAGAAGATCTGAGCGGCATTTTTCTATTTATGGCATATATAGTATTACTCGATAACAAGCTACAAAAGTTTCTCGCCATAGTGCCAAACCTCCCACGCACATTGCGACATAAAGTCCGCTCAGGAGTCGTTTAGCTTAAACGTCTAGTTGGCTTCTAACGTCAGCTCAGCTGCGCTTTTGTCCAGCGTCAAGTGTTGACGGCTGTTGAGCAAAAACAACCGATTAGCATCTACATTCGCGTTGTTTATCAAAAAGGTTTTAATCACCTTCGCCCGTTCATCAGCCAGTTTTGCCAATGCTCGACGAGGAATATCGATCGCATTTCTTGTTTGGTTGTACATAGCAATACTCAGCGCTTGTGAAAGGCGCGGCTCTTCTATTTCCGCTTCTTGGTCACCGTTTTGCAGCTTCGCTTTTACCACTTGACGCTCTTCTTCCAGCGATTTAGATGTGCTTTGAGTAAAAAGGGTTTCAAGTGCGTTAGCAAAGGGCCCAGTAAGGGGAAATGTGCTCGCAGAGGTATCATCAGGTAACCTAGGTTCTCCTGACAACTCCAATAACCGGTTCTGCAAAGTTTGTTCTGCCAGTTCGTAGGCATCAGGCACCTGGTCCACAGTCCCTTCAATATTGACCCGCAGCCCGGGTCGCTGCGCCAATGCTTCGGCCAACGTGTTTAGTTTTTCAGTCATTTGCGCTGAAAGAACTGCTGAGCCGTGTGCAAAGTCTATTTCATTTAATTCGTCATCACTGCCAACTAAATTTGCCAACAATGAGAAAGGAGCGGTGACGGCTTTGGTGATCAAATTGCCTAAGGCTTTTAAAATGATTGAGCCAAACCCAAAGCTAGGGTTGTCTAAGTCCCCTGACACTTCCATGCCCAAATCAATCACACCATCGGAGTCTTGCAACAAAGCTATGGCTAAGCCTAATGGTAAGCTAAGAGCCTGATCTGAAGCGGTTTTCCTACCCAAAGTGAGCTGATCTATCACTACGTGATTATCACCACGCAATTGATTGTTCTCAAGCGCGTACTTTACATCGAGTGACAATAATCCTTTGTCGATAAAATGCCCCATATAGGTACCCGAATATGGATTAACTGACGTCAATTCAGCACCTTTCACAGAAAAGTTTAGATCGAGAAACATCTCTTCAATCAAGGGGTTAATCGCACCGCTTAACGCCACAGGCGCATAACCATCGATTTTACCGCTAATATCCACATCAGCAGGCGTCTCAGCACTAGATGATAACCCTGTTATCTTGCCATTTAACGCTTCAATCCCTGACGCAAAACGAGGTCGCAGGGAGTTATCTTCAAAGTAAGTACTACCATCAAGTAAGTTGATTTCAGCGATACGAATGGCCAAGGCAGAAGATGACGGCGTTAGTGATTCGTGCTGACTATTGTCAGCAGGTGCGGCGTCATCCGTGTGTCCTGTTTGTTGCTTAGCAGATGATATTTCGTTGGCTGTCGCGGAGGTGACCAACACATCGCTGACATTCGTTTGTCCGTTTTGATTAATAATTACCTTGGCATAGGGCTTTTGCAGTTCAATTTTGTCTATCGAGAAGCTATTTTCGCCCGTGCTGTACTTAATACCTGTAACTTGCATTTCTTGCCATTTAAGCAAAGGGTCTTGTGTTAATCCGTCATTTATCGCCAATGCTGAAACATTTGCTTGCCCCTGAAATAACAGTGTTTTATCTGCATTCGCATTAAACGTACCGCTAACATCGGCGATACCATCCTGCAGCTCAAGCGTAACGTAAGGTTTTAAGTAAGCCTGAATTTGAGCCAAATTTAGTTGGTTTACATCAACCTTGCCTGTCACTTTTTGTTGATGAACATCTACCGCCCCGTTGGTCTTCACGTTACCCAAAGTCTCCGCTGAAAATTCATTGGGATCGCCGGCAACGTCCAAGCCCAGTGTATAGTCAATTGGTTCATTAAACAGAGTATCAACGACACTTGTTGTGACATTAATTGACGATACACGCCAAAACATACCGTGAGAAATCGCACTCTCGTGTATATTCACTTCCCCATCGTTTAAAGCAAAAGACTGTAAAATGATACGCCACTCTTCCTCGGCTGTGTGTGCTGCACTGCCGCCAGCTGTAACCTTGTTGTGAGTCGAAACGGCCTGCTGCGATCGCACGGTTTCCCCTGCCGTGGTCGATGTCGTCGCAGGATTTTGTGCTGAAGCATGCGCTGTTTTCGGTGTCAGTAAAGAGACTAAGTCGAGCCCATTTGGGCTAAATTCACCGTCAAGCCAAGGCTTATTAATCTGAATATCGTTGATATTCACTTGCTTATTCTTAGTGTCTAGCGACAAATCGCTGATCTGCATGCGGCCTAAGGTAAAACGCGGTTTGTTGCTATCGCTAACACTCACCTGTGAAAGACTAAGTTGACCATTGGTAGCGTGTACACGCATTTCGCTGGCCTGTTCACAGAGCGAGTAATCTATATGAAAGTTCAGCAAACCATCTGTTAGTTTGGCCTCAACTAAGTCGTTTGATAACGGCCATAGAGGCGCCAAAGCGATATCAGCTAAATCAACACTGCCGTTGATTTCAAGGGGATTTAACTGAAACTGCCCAGTGAAATCTACCCTGCCGTTTTCAGCTGTGGTCAATTTAAATACATAGTGATTTTTAGCCGTTGAGGTCGTTTTATTCTCTGATAATTCAACTAAGGTTGTTTGCGTGTCCAAATCATTGAGCGCAAAAGCCAACTCGGGGTAGTCTAGCTCGGTACCACTGACCTTATCTGACAACATAACATGGCCTCTGCTCAGCTGAATTAGCCCAATGCGAATGTGCGGAACACCAGCCCCTTCTTCTGGTTTTTCAGGCTCTTCAGCTGAGTGGCTAAACTTATCGATGATATCGGAGAAATTAAATCGTGTTGCTTCCTCCTCTTCTAAGCGCGATAAGTGCACATATGGCGCAACCAAGTCTATGTGTTCTATGGTGGGAGTAAATTGAAAAACAGATTGCCAGAAGCCTACATCAAGCTCTAATTGCTCAAAGCGAATAAAATTAGCCTGACTGCTTTGCTCATCGATTTGAAAATTCGCTACGCGTGCACGCAATAAAAAAGGGTTGATACGTATTTTTTCGATGCTAACACTACGCCCTGTCTTTTCACTTAATACACTGGGTAGCTGTGACTGCAAAATCAGCGGAGTAACGACGCCAACAATAAAGGCATAAATAAGATAGGCAATAATAACGTAAGTGGAAATACGCACCCACTTCGCTTGCTCATGAAAGGATCTTGCTAGGTTTTTAAAAGACATAAGAAGCTTGTTGTTAGAACGAAAAGAGTATTATAGGCATGGCGAGCTCATCACTGATAGTCAATAAGCTCGCTCAAATTCGATTAAAGCAATGACGTTAATTTACCTAGCCCAGACTGAAGCAATGCTTGAGTATCGTTGTCACCGCTTAAGTAAGCGTTAATTTGAGTAACAAAACTGCTGATCATGTCTGAATCTAAACCTAGAGCTTCAAACTGCTTCTTCAATTCGTTAATGCTGCTTAACGAAGAGCTGTATTCAGAAGCTTTATTTAATAAGCCAGACATCGCTGAGCTTTTTGATGATGAGTCAGAAGACAGATCTGGTACGTAATCCATTAGGCTGTCTAAACCAGGAAGACTTGACGCAAGTTGGCTGTAATCTCCACTAGAAAGATTGTCCTTGGCGTAATCAAAGATTGAAGCAACACCACCCTGCGACTGCTCTTCTGTTACCCCTAAATTATCAGACACCATGCTCACAAGGCTTGCAATATCCAGTGATTCAGATGTTGAAGTGCTCGCAGCTTCAGCTTGTGTAGATTGCGTTGACTCAGTGCTACCCGAATTACCCAAAAGTCCTTTTAGTTTATCCACAGTGTCATTTGCAAATGCCTGCGAAGAAAGGGACAAAGTGGTGATAAGTAATGCTGATGATATTTTCAAGTGATGTTTCATGTAAGAGTCCTTAAAATAGTCAATTGGTTGTATATTTGGCTAAAACGCTACGTTTGTGTGACGATACACAACTCGTCAACAAAATCGCCCCTGTTGCGTCCGCTTTAGAATGCGATATGTGTATAAAGTTCGAATGCAGTACTGATGAAAAACAACAAAGAGATATGCTAACGCAGATTACAGCGGTTTACTCCAATAGAAATGTAAAGTTTGCCTTTACACTTTTACGTTAAATAAACCAATATAAAAATGCCCTGCCCCCGATGAGCAGAGCATTCTGGCTCAAGTATGCATAGCTAAACTGACCATATTACTCACCCAGTTTAAGGTGTTGGGCGTTAAGTACAAAATGCAATAAACAATCGAAACACCTAGCTATAAACGTTATTCCACGATGCAAAATGCATTAAGCTTATTGCCATCTAAATCCCTAAAATAACCGGCATAAAATCCTGATGCAGCATCCGCTGGGCGAAAGCCAACATCACCCTCAGAGGTGGCACCTAACTCAAGTGCTTTATGATAAAACGCATCCACTTGTTTAGGGGTGTCTAACGCAATCGCCACCATAGTGCCATTCCCCACAGTGGCGGGTTCTTTATTAAATGGCACTGCCACCCCAAGAGATGGCTCACTCTGAGCTTTCGCCCATGCAATAAAGTAGTTAGGCTCTTCCATAAATCGCGTCGCCCCTATCGTTCCTAACAATGCATCATAAAATGCTCCAGACTTTGCCAAGTCAGCTGTTCCAACCGTTACGTAACCAATCATTGCGCTCTCCTGTAAGTTATTAATTAACGCAACTTCATAGTAGCCATTGACTACTGACAGCTAATGTCAGTAGTGTTTGAATAACATAACGTCAGGTATTCACAACGCCAAAGCAATCAACTATGCGCAAAGCCGAAAGACTCAACGATATTGTTCATCACTTACGCAGAATGCACCAAGCAGTGACGGCGCAAACCTTAGCTGAAACATTAAAGGTAAGTCACAGAACCATTTATCGCGATATACAAGACCTAATTGACTCAGGTGTGCCAATTTTGGGTGAGGCGGGCGTAGGCTACGTGATTGATAAAAAATACCATTTGCCTCCCATCATGTTCGATGCCGACGAACTAGAAGCAATCGCCTTGGGCATTGGTATGGTAAGTAACTGGACCGATGAAAAGTTCGCTGAAAAAGCGCAAAGTGCTTATCGAAAAATACAAGCAACCTTGCCCGCGCCGCTCATCAACGAGCTTCACCAAATCAGCACCTTTTCAGCCCCAAGCCGCTATAAGATCCCATGGCAGGTAAACTTCACCGAAGTGCGAGAATGCATAAGGCGCAAGCACCTTGTAAGCTTTACCTACACAGATTTAAGCGAACAGCAAAGTCAACGAACTATCCGGCCTCTGGCACTGATTTCATTTAGTCCAATTTGGCTACTCGCCGGCTGGTGCGAACTGCGCGGCGCATATAGAAACTTCCGCCTCGACCGAATATCTGACTTCACAAAACTCAACACCCGTTACCAAGACGAAAAAGACAAGAGCCTAGCAACCTATTTAAAAATGGTGAAAGAAGAGGAAAACACTGCGAACAAAAGCGATGGGGATTGTAAATACAGCTAGCGAAATATAGCTGCGCATTATCTTAACGCTAACGCTGCGAATCGCTTTTTAAAAGCATACAGAGGAACACTTTTCCGTTAGTAAACGGAAAGATTTACTCGTTTACCTTTTTGGCTTCAAAAGTGGCCAAAAATAAAGCCCCTTGCTGATATTATTGAACACAACAAAAAGCCCTGAGAGTGCAAGGCTTTGGATTCAAAAAAGCTCAGTCAAGTGTACGTTTAACTATCAATAGACTTTCTTAATGAATATCCTTTAAACAAACCCACCAAGATAAAAATAATTGCGATTGAGTTAAAAATTAGTTTGGTAAACTCTTTCGCTTTCTTGACATCGTCTATTTCTACGACAGTTTTCTCATCTATCGTTAGGCCAAAAACAGTAAGACATCTGCTACTTCTATTTTTCTGGTCTGCTGGATAAACTTTTACTTCGGCTTGCTTCTCCTTCGTTTGAGCAAAATATGACGAGAGATCTTTAGCATCGATCCATGTATTCTTACATAAGGGAACAGTCAATCCCGTTGATGAAGTAAAATTAAAACTCTTGTTTTGTTTGTTAAATAATAGACTTCCTCGTTCACAGACAAGTAAATCCTCGTTTGGTAAAGGCGCGTAGGGGACAAACCAGTCAGTAAGTAATGCAATACCAAGCACTATGAAAAATACTAAGCTAACCAAGTTGAAAGTATATTTTTGTTTAGCTGCTTTTTCTTCAGGCTCTATAGTCATGTTTTTCCCCCTTCACTTTAGGCCGTCCGATTAAGCCAAGAGAATTACCTCATGGCTTGAATACTATCGATTTTCTTTGTCCCTAACGACTTCTGTTGGCTGTTCATTTTCAGCACCCACTGCATTTCCGATAGACTCTGTAATTGTTGAAGCAACCGCTCCAGCAACAGATCCCGCTGTAGTGGCTACAGCGCCTCCTACGGCTCCGCTAAATGCCCCTTTGGAAGTTGCATCAATAAGTCCTTCTTTTGTAGGTAATTGATCGTTTGCAAGACTTCCGACAGTTTCTCCTGTCGCGCCTGCGGCTGCGCCTGATGCGGTGCTTCCAGCAATTGTTTTGACGTTTTGAGCAGCAGTTGCATTTAGAGCTTTGCCAACAGCAGCTTTAATTGATGTAGATGCAACTGTTCCGCCTAATCCCCCGGTCAAAGCGCCTACGCCTCCTCCAACTAGAGTTGCCGCTGCTAAGCTCTTTCCAGAGAGTCCCGCTTTCTTAGCTGCGTTATAAGAACTAACCGCTCCGATAGCAAAACCAACAGCTTGAAATATAAATTCTCCATCAGGGTCCGTATATCTGTATGGATTATTGTTAGCATAGGCATATCTGTTAAAGCCATGCGCAATGCTGTTACCACGTTGCATGTGCCCCATAGCATCCACTGGATCATTCGAGTAAAACCGCCCAATTACTGGGTCGTAATAACGGGCTTGCATATAGGTTAAGCCAATATCTGCATCATGCTTATGCCCTGTATAACCAATTTCATTTTCTCCGGTTTCTGCATTAGAGTGCCCCCACTGAAGTCCAAATGGGGCATATCTAATCCGCTTAATTACACTGCCTGCTGAGCTAGTCTTCGCTGCACTCGTGCCCAGCAAATCTGTGTGTACATATGTTAGGCTCCCTGCACCGTTCTGAGCGACTAACTGCTGGTCTAAATAAAAGTATTCTCGATTAGCCCCATTGATTTGTTCCTGCAACAATTTTTCATTAAGCATAGAGTACATAGAATAGCGAATACCTTTACCATCGTTAGTCTTTACCCGTTTATTATGCCCATCGTATAAATACTGATTGCCACCCGCCTCTGTCATTTGGTTAGCTAAATTATAGTAAAACCGATGAAAACCGTTATCAGTTACCGCCCCTCTATGGTCATAATTGAAATCGTAGTTACGACTACCACTAGTAGATTGCAATTGCTTTTTGCTGTTGTAGCTGTAGTGAATTGTCCCAACGATAGAGTCGAATTTTGTAATATTCCCCATTGAGTCATAATTCATATCACCGACAAGGACATTGTTAGATTTTCTAATGTTATCAAGGCGATCCAGTTGATCGTAGACAAACCGTAAATCATAAACATTTGATTGTTTATCGTCCCAATAGGTTAGGTTGCCATTCGCATCGTACGTATATTGATTGTATACCACATTCGTAGCGCCGCACTGAGTTCGTTGAATATAAGGCAACCCACTACCACGAAGGCTCTTGCTGTTAACACACCCGTTAGC
This sequence comes from Paraglaciecola mesophila, assembly GCF_009906955.1. Lineage (GTDB taxonomy): Bacteria > Pseudomonadota > Gammaproteobacteria > Enterobacterales > Alteromonadaceae > Paraglaciecola > Paraglaciecola mesophila_A. Next base: position 3,909,940 of record NZ_CP047656.1, on the reverse strand, counting down.
CTGTTTAAAGCTCTTGTATTGGCCATCTGGGTGGAATAATACGCTGTTGGCGAAAGCCCCAACATATCTAGGTTGGCCTAGTGCATTAGGGTGATAATCTACATTTCGCCCAGAAGGGTAAGTTGTTCTATGTAAATTTCCTGTACTGTTGTAGAGATACTTGAGTGACCAATCGATATGGTCAACGCGCAGGCGTTCTGTTAAAAGATTGCCAAGATCATCATACGTGTAATTTTGGGTCACATTGCCAAAACTTAATCGCGTGAGTCTTTTGTTTTTATCATACTCATATACCTTGCTCGGTGTGCCGTCACCGTAAGATACTCGTTTCACTTGTCCTAGATTGTCATAACTAAAAGTCGTTTTATCTGCAGAGCTGATGGAATAATCACAACCATTGGTGCTGCTGTTTATCGAACTTCCGCTTGCAGACCATTCGGTTTTCCCCAGCGCATTTTTGAAAAATGCTACGTTGCCAACATCAGGGCGAATCGTTTTACAAAGTTGCTGATATGAATCGTATACTCGAGTTTCATTCATTCCACCTTGATTGATAGACGTAACATTTCCGTATACGTTATATGCCAGCGTTGTAGTCACTCCGTGTGGAGATGCAATACTCTCGGGTTTGTCTAATTTAGGGTGACCGTATGCTAAAAATTTAGTCGTCGTCTTGTAGCCTCTATTGTTTGATACTTGAACCCTATTACTTGAAAGATAATTGTAAGTTATGGCACCAGCAGTCGTATTATCATCTTTTTTTAAAGATCGACCCAGTGCATCATATTTAATAGATACACCGTAAGGCGTACCATTAAGGCTGTGCGGTTTACTCTGATATGTAGGCCGATTAAATGAGTCATAACTCGTCCGAGTATATCGTTTAGTTTCACCGTCTCGCGAAATATCTGATTCCTTGGTCATTTTTGGCCGAAGTAAATTATCGTAATAAGTTAAATAGCTATAATTCCCCCTTTTTATCGTCCTTTTTAGCATGCCTTGCCTGACGTGAGTATATCCCTCACTATTCGCTGTGGTGCTATAATTTATAGAGGTACTAAGCCACTTACTGTTGCATGGATCGATTAGCGTAAGGCGCCCAATTGAATTGTAACGATAGTTAACACAATTCCCGAGAAAATCGGTGTGTTTAGTCACCCACCCGTTAGCATCAACTTGCTTATATGCATACTGACTAGACGTACTAAGGCTAGAAGGAGTTCTAATTGTCTGAGCTACTCCTCTCTTATAATTAGACAATACCACCCAGCGGTTCGCACCGTTATAGTGAATTTGATTTGGTAACCCAGCGTTCACTCCCGAAGTATGGTAACTGGTATTTCGTGTATGCCAGCGCCCATAGGAATAAGAGTAGTTTGGGAGTGATTTATAACTACCTGATGAACTGTGATAAGACGTCTGATTGGCCGTTTTGTAGTTCGAGCCATTAGCAGAAATGTCTGTTTTAGCATGTAACCCTAACAACCAGTGTTTAGTGTCGTGGTAGTAAGTTGTTTTTGTATAGCGTTTTCGACTTCCTATCGTATTATATTCGTATTTAAGACTAGGTAAGTCGTACCGATCAAAATTAGAGTATTGTGTAACATACTTATCGCTAGAATTCGAAAATTGAGTGATTGTGTCTCGTGTTAATCTTTGAATTCGTTCAGCGGAATGTCCATTTTTAATATCATTAGCTGAGAATGAATCTTGTGCTCCTGTGATGTTGAGGTACATATTGGCGCTGCCGTGAAATACCCCGTTTGCATATTCCTTGGTCTTACGTTGCAGCAAATCACCAGAATTATTGTATATTTCTATATAGCGTAAATTTCCTTGGCCAGCGCCATGCCTTCTATCAAAATAATGTATTTCCTTGGTACCATCATGGTGGCGTAACGTCGTTGAAGATAGATGGGCAGTTTCCACTCCACTTACACCCAAATTGAGGCGATGACGGGCTTTAATTGTCTCTCCTTTAAATAGACCTTCATTTGCAGAGTAAATGTAATTCCAGTTATATTGCTCCCCTGTGGTTAATGTTATTGACTTATTTTTCAGTGCAAATGTTGCATATGATTTTGGAAACCAGTAACTATCAATACCACTTCTAGATGGATCTACTTTTCTTATTTTGGGAATATTGGATTGCCCATGACAAACCTCATCAACCTCAAAATGCCCTTCTGCCCCCTCAGGGTGAATAATATTAATAAAATCCCTTGATCCCCCCTCGACACAATCTATTCCTCTTGTAGGTACTTGACTATGTTTAGCGATATTTACATGCCACCAAAACGTGTTCGACGAAGACTTATCATGAGAAAACTCCCATCGTTTACCATCTGGCCGTTCGACTTCTTGTAAAGTGCTCAACCGATAGTCATTGTAGCGATATCTCCACCGCCTTCCATTTGCGGTCACGTTCTCAATCCGCCCATTCCTACTGCTAATGGTGATATTGCGACCATCATTTGCATATATTCGCGTTGCTAAACCAGTTGCGTCATACGTATATTTAACCCAGTTTCCAAATCGATCTTGTATTTTTGTGACTAACATAAAGTAGTGATATTGCGGGTAACGAGACAACCTAGGAGCATCGCCTGCTGGCGCTAAAGAGGGTGAAGGGCAGTTCGGGCTGCATTGATGAACTTGCGGTTGAAGGTTCAAGTCTTTAATCGAGCGTACAATTTTCTTCTGGGTAAAATAATACGATAACCCATCCTTGGTGGTTACTTTAAATCCCTCATGCCCAGCACCTGTATTTGTTATGCACTCTACTTTCCAGTTCAAATTATTGTAGCGCTTGTGTGACGGATCCCCAGCTTTAGTGGTGAGCTTCACTGTACCTTTACCTGGAATTGAAACAGAGTCGCCATTCCAGTACCCATTTGAATGAATATAGTATGACGTACCTTCAGTACTTGTAGAAAAAGACGGATTAGCATTAAGTCGGCTAGTACATGCTTTTCCATTCGGCCAATAGGCGCTTTTATAATTACCGCTTCTGTCCGTTATGTAAGTGGAGCGGACATGAGGTATAGCTAAGCTCCAATTCTCAAATTCAAGCGTTTCTTTAAACCAAGAGTCGGGATTTGAAAGAGTACGAGTTATAGAAACTGGGATTGCAGAATTCCCAGGTAAAGAGACATCGACTTGCTCAAATCGTATGTCACCAGTGAACATACTTATTTTATCGCCCAGTAATCCTGTAGTAAGTGATGCTAGCTCCGGATTATCGTTGATATTTTCAAAGATATTGTAGCCATAATCTTTTACTTCAAATGCACCATTGAAATTCCCCCCACCATCATCCGGAGGACCAAATATCGACTGAGTTTGGGCTGTTTCTTTCGTGTGATTTTTAGTTGCTAGGGTATTTTCTGGCTCGACTTCAACTTGCCCAACACTAGGCGAAGAAATCAATATAATTACTACCGCGATTAGATATAACTTAAGTGAATACACAAATGTAAGCATGCCCATCATAGCCCTTCTCAATCTTCAAAATATCGAATGTGTAATTGGTTTATTACTACCCATGCGTAACGTATATTTTTGAGTGACTATGACCGATACCGTTAAAACTGATCTAAAACAGGTTAAAAATTCACACCAAGCATTTACAAATGAAACCTTCATTCTGAGTTAAAAGTTAAATTACAGAGTAGAACATAAAGGTAAAAAAACAACTCAGTAAAGAAATTAAAACAATTCTACGTTTTTTTGCGCTAAATCTCAGGTGAAGCTGAAATTTTAGGAACGAAGTTCCACCGAGCTGAACGACACCGCATGGATGCGGTGGCTAGAGGAATTTTATCAGGGGTGATGCTCGTCTTCCTAGGAACGAAGTTCCGCCGAGCTGAACGACACCGCATGGATGCGGTGGCTGGGGGAATTTCATCAGGGGTGATGCTCGTCTTCTTAGGAACGAAGTTCCACCGAGCTGAACGACCAGACATGGACGTCTGGGCTGGGTGCCGGTCATCAGGGATGTGTTAACTATGTACTCAATACATCTAAGAACCCAAACTACAAACACAAAAAAACCAACTAAAAAGTTGGTTTAAATGTTTGGTACCAGTGCGGGCTCAATGGGACCGACCTTCGGCCGACGCGCTTGCGTGGCGACTTCGTGAATCCCAGATACAAAAAAACCAACTAAAAAGTTGGTTTAAATGTTTGGTACCAGTGGGCGGGCTCGATGGGACCGACCTTCGGCCGACACGCTTGCGTGGCGACTACGTGAATTTCAGGCACAAAAAAACCGACGTAAAGTCGGTTTATTGTTATCTCTTTAATTGGTAAAAGAGATGGTACCAGTGGGCGGACTCGAACCGCCACGCTTATTCAGCAACGGATTTTGAATCCGTCATGTCTACCAATTCCATCACACTGGCAAAGGCGCTTTTAGGTTGCGTGCAACCTTTAAGAGCGCCGCATTATAGCGATTTACCTGGCGCGCGCAAGTGATTTTTTGCCTTGCTGTTTTAATTGCTCAACTTATCATCAACTTTGTCATTTTTGCTATCGTCCCTACCCTAACCCTCATTAACTATGCGAAACTATTAGCATGAAAATATCACTATTAAACGTTTACATTTTTATATGCTGAATTTCGTTTCACCTGAGAGAGCACCCTTTTGACTTCTGAGCATTATTACCGCGCTGGTTTTTTTCGTCGCTTAGCCGCGATTATTTACGATATTTTGGTGGCTGTTGCTGTGGGTATGTGCGCCGCCATGGTGATGTTGGTGGCGATGTTGTTGTTAGTTGAAAATAACGTGCTGAATAACCACGGCTACGAGCATTTCAGTGATTTAATCCAGCATGCGCCTATTTATCAATACGTATTACAAGGTTGGGTTAGCGCTTGGGTTATCGCGTTCTTTTTATGGTTTTGGCGCAACGGCGGCCAAACTATTGGTATGCGCGCTTGGCGCTTGCGAATCGTCAGCACCAATGAAAACTCACTGACCTACACTCGCGCCTTTGTGCGCATGATGACATCGTTCTTGGGCTTAGGAACCTTACTTGTGCTGCTCGATTATAAGCATAAGCAATCACTGCAAGACCGCATTGCGGGCACTGAAGTGATTTGCCTAACGAAAGAGGCCAACCACCATCGCAGTTGGCGTAATCTGAATTAAATGGTACTGATAGAATTTACTGCGCCTTTATCGGCGCAATAAATGTATTGATATACCGGTGAACACAATGCTGGGTAAGATTGCTCCGATAAAAGGCGGTATGTGATAAACCGTACTTAGTGAGCCAAATACTTCATTACTGACGAAAAAGCCAAACCCTGTCAGCACCCCCATGATCACCCTTGCCCCCATGGTCACACTGCGCAGTGGGCCAAAAATAAACGACAGTGCCATCAACAGCATAACGCCCACCGAAATAGGTTGCAGCACCTTACGCCACAGCGCCAAACGATAACGCTCTGAATTTTGACTGTTATTTTCTAGATAATTAACATAATCGATTAATCCTCGGATCGACAATGCTTCAGGCTTCACTGTGACCACACCTAATTTATCCGGTGTTAACGATGAGGACCATGCGCCATCAGCAGCGTCTTCAACCTGAATGCGGTTATCAGAGAACTCGGTAGATTGCACATGGCTTAACCCCCATGAGTCACTTTGATAGTTAGCCGTCTCTGCAGTAGTGATTTTGCGCAAATACAGGTCATTATCGAACTCGTAAATACTTACATCTCGCAAGGTATTTTTATCAACGACCTCGCCAATACTGACAAAATTATCACCGTCTTTTGCCCATACCAATCTGTCTGAGGAAAACAAACTCCCTCCGGATATAGCTTGGGTGCGTATTTCTTTGGCTTTGGTTTCACTAACCGGTGCGACCCATTCGCCAATGACCATCACAAAAAGCACCATTAAAATAGCGGATTTCATGGCGGAAATAATAATATTCCAGCGGCTTTGCCCGGCGGATTGCATCACCACTAACTCACTGTTACTGGCAAGTATTCCCATACCAATTAAGCCGCCTATCAAGGTGGCCATCGGGAAAAACTGTTCTAACTCACGGGGTAAACTTAAAAAGACATACACAGCCGCCACCGTCATGTCGTAGCTGCCTCGGCCAACGCTTTTCATTTGTTCAATGAATTTTATTAGTGCGCTAAGACCAACAAGAACCCCTAAACTCATGGCGGTGGTGCTTAATAACGTGCGAGCAATATACCAATCAAGAATTCTAATCATGCTTTGCTCCCGCGCAAACGTGCCCGTATTCGCACACCCACCGGCCGCCCTTTAAAGATCAGCGCCAAACCAATTACGCCTATCACAGCATGTACCCACCACAGCCCGAGCATTGGCGGAATTTTACCATCTTCAAGCACTTTACGCCCCGCGAGCAGTAACAGGAAATACCCTAGGTACAGCATGAGCGCAGGGAACATTTTACCAAAGCGCCCTTGCCTTGGGTCAGCGGCACTGAGTGGCACAGCGATAATAACCAAGAAAAACAAGGATAATGGAATAGCAAACCGCCACTGCAGTTCAGCGATGGCATCAATGGAAGGATCATCAAATAATTGCATGGTGGTATAGGCTGACAATTTACGACGTTTTTGCTCAGCTTCCTGTTCAGCAATTTGAATTTGGTATTCACCAAACTCAACCACACGATAGTCCTTTTCACCTAGCGTACCTTCGTACTGGATACCATCTCCCAGTACCAAGGTTTCAGAACCATCTGGCAGCTCCCTAAGCCCACCTTGTTTGGCGTAAACCAAGTGTACATTTTGACTGTCAGTCGTGGTGTCATGCTGGGCCATAAATACCCGTTTGAGCGGTTCACTGTCATTGCCAATTTCATGCACGAAAATAACCGCTTTTTCATTAGCAGTTTGCTGGAATCGGCCCGGAATTAATGTGGTTAACCCGGTGTCTGCACCCGCTTGCTCTTCTAGCTGGTATTCTCGCTCTACCGACATAGGCGCAATCCATAACGTCATGGCACCTGTAATCAATGCCATGATCACAGCAAGCACAAGCATAACGCGCGTCACATACCATTCACTGATGCCACAGGCGCGCATCACAGTCATTTCGCTGTCTACGTACAAGCGGCCATGGGCAAGCATGATCCCCAAAAACAAACTCAAAGGTAAAATAAGAGACGCCAATACCGGCATACTCAAGGCTAAAAAGCCCAGGACCAAACTAGCAGGAATGTCTCCGTTGGATGCTTCAGAGAGCACCCTGACAAATTTATTGGTAATAAAAATGGCCATCAAAACCAGAAAAACGGCAGTTTGGGATTTGACGGTTTCTTTAACTAAATAACGAAATATCAGCACGCAATATCCAACACAAAAGTGGTAATTTTAGTGGCAAGCTACAAAATTTTAAGTAAACTTAACGTTTTCACACGTTTCATTTGCAATGTGTGCCATTTTAAAGCGCTTGCCCGCACGTAATTTACAGATTATGTCTGGCTTGAGCTCTTCTTGCAATTGCAATGAAACGCTGTTTACAAAGATAAGCCGTAACGCTTTGCATAACATCACAACAATAAATTCAAAAAGCTCAGTGTTACAACCAGTATGTAATGACAGATTAACAGTTTCGTGACGAGGATGCCCCGTGGAATTTAGTGTAAAAAGTGGAAGCCCAGAAAAACAACGTAGTGCCTGTATCGTAGTCGGTGTATTTGAACCTCGCCGCTTAACCTCAGTGGCAGAACAATTAGACGAAATCAGTGGTGGCTACCTTAGCAACCTTTTACGCCGTGGTGATCTAGAAGGTAAACCGGGCCAAATGTTGCTGTTGCACCATGTACCTAACGTACTGAGCGAACGCGTATTGTTGGTTGGTTGTGGTAAAGAGCGCGAGCTAGATGAACGCCAGTACAAGCAAATTATCTCTAAAACCATTAAAACCTTAAATGAAACAGGTTCAATGGAAGCGGTTTGTTTCTTATCAGAGCTGCATGTTAAAGGCCGTGATACCTACTGGCGTGTACGCCAAGCGGTAGAAGCTACCCAAGACTCTTTGTATACCTTCTTGCAGTTAAAAACCAAGAAAGGTGAGCCTCGCAGGCCACTGCGTAAAATGGTATTCAATGTGCCAACACGCCGCGAGTTAACGATTGGTGAGCGCGCAGTGGAGCACGGCTTAGCCGTATCATTAGGCAGCAAAACCACCCGTGACGTAGCTAACATGCCGCCTAACATTTGTAATCCTAAATACCTATTCGAGCAAGCCAAAGCCCTTGAAGCCGAGTATGAAAATTTGCATGTTGATTCAGTCAACGAAAAGCAAATGGATGCCCTAGGCATGCATTCATACTTGGCAGTCGGCCGAGGCTCGGTAAACGAGTCGATTATGACCATCATGGAACACAAAGGTGGCCCTGCTGATCAAGCGCCTATCGTACTCGTCGGTAAAGGCTTAACCTTCGACTCAGGCGGTATTTCCATTAAGCCTGGCGAAGCCATGGATGAAATGAAATACGACATGGGCGGCGCAGCGGGCGTACTGGGTGCCATGCATACCATCAGCGCGCTTAATTTGCCGATTAATGTTGTGGGTATATTAGCTGGTTGTGAAAACATGCCTGATGCTAACGCTTATCGTCCTGGTGACATTTTAACTACCATGTCAGGTCAAACCGTTGAAGTACTAAATACTGATGCCGAAGGCCGTTTGGTATTGTGCGACGCATTAACGTACGTTGAACGCTTTGATCCTGAATTAGTCATCGATGTAGCCACCCTAACAGGCGCCTGTGTTATCGCTCTTGGTCACCACGCAACTGGGGTCTTCAGCAACCATAACCCTCTTGCCCACGAACTGATTAACGCATCAGAGCAAAGTGGTGATAAGGCATGGCGCATGCCATTGTGGGATGAATACCAAGACCAACTGGAAAGCCCATTCGCAGACATGACCAACTTAGGTGGCCGCCCAGCGGGCTCAATTACCGCAGCATGTTTCTTATCTCGTTTTACCCGTAAATATAACTGGGCACATATGGACATCGCAGGCACAGCCTGGGTCGGCGGTAAAGAGAAAGGCTCTACTGGTCGTCCTGTTCCTATGCTATCTCAGTTTTTAATGAACCGAGCGGGCATCGAGTCAGAAGATTAGCCTGTCACAACGAACGGATAACCTGATGTCTAAGGTCACGTTTTACCTGCTCGAACAAGAAGCAGAAACAACAAGTCAACAGCCAGCGCACCTTGCGCTGGCTTGTCAATTGGCGGCCCAGTGTTTTAGCAATAAACAACGCTGCGTGGTGATGTGTCAAAGTCAGGCACAAGCTGAGCAATTCGATGAATTACTGTGGCAACTACCGAACGACCGTTTCGTTCCTCATAACTTAACTGGCGAAGGGCCCCAAGCAGGCACGCCAGTAGAAATATGCTGGCAACGCCCAAGCCAGTTCAACAAACCCGTACTGATCAACCTCGCCGACAACATGCCGGACTTTCATGGCAAATTTAGTCGCATATTTGATTTTGTACCTGCCGCTGAAACCCTTAAGCAGCAAGCCCGCGAGCGCTATAAGCATTACCGCGCCGCTGGCCATCAATTAGATACGTTACCCAGCAAAGAGTTACTCAACTCACTCGCGGGTCATTAGTCATCGCAATAACGAGACCAAATACAATGGATAAAACATTTAGCCCACAAAATATTGAACAGCAATGCTACCAAGCGTGGGAAAATAATGGCTATTTCAAAGCCAGTGGTGAAGGCCAACCTTACTGCATTTTATTACCGCCTCCTAACGTCACTGGCAGCTTGCACATGGGGCATGGTTTTCAACAAACCATTATGGATACCCTAACGCGTTATCACCGAATGAAAGGTGACAACACTTTGTGGCAATGTGGAACTGACCACGCGGGTATCGCCACACAAATGGTGGTTGAGCGTCAACTAAACGCGCAAGGTAAAACCCGTCACGACTTAGGCCGAGATGCGTTTGTCGATAAAATCTGGGACTGGAAAAAAGAGTCAGGTGGAAATATTACCCAGCAAATGCGTCGCTTAGGCACCTCTCCTGATTGGGACCGTGAAGTGTTCACTATGGACGATGACCTATCTGAAGCGGTGAATGAAGTCTTTGTGCGCTTGCACGAAGAAGGGCTAATTTACCGTGGTAAGCGTCTCGTCAACTGGGATCCAGTATTGCACACTGCGGTATCCGATTTAGAAGTACTCAGCGAAGAAGAAAACGGCTTTATGTGGCATATGCGCTACCCTCTTGCTGATGGCACAGGCGAGTTGATAGTTGCCACTACACGTCCAGAGACCATGCTGGGTGATACCGCCGTTGCTGTACACCCTGATGACGAGCGTTACCAAGGGCTTATTGGTAAGCAAATCAAACTACCGATTACCGGCCGCCTTATTCCGATCATCGCAGATGACTACGTTGAGCAAGACTTTGGCACCGGTTGCGTAAAAATTACTCCAGCCCATGATTTCAACGATTACGACATGGGTAAACGTCACAACCTAGAGATGATTAATATTCTCACCGATGACGCCAAAATTAATGACGAAGCACCTGAGCAATACCGCGGCCTTGACCGCTTCGACGCGCGCAAGCAAATCGTCGCGGATCTAGACGCTGCCGGCATCTTGGTTAAAATTGAAGATCATAAACTAAAAGTGCCCCGTGGCGATCGTTCTGGCTCAGTTATCGAACCTTACTTAACAGACCAATGGTACGTAGCAGTTGAAGAACTCGCCAAACCTGCGATCGATGCGGTGAAAAGTGGCGAAATTAAATTCGTACCAGAGAACTGGGACAAAACCTATTACCAGTGGATGAACAACATCCAAGATTGGTGCATTTCACGTCAACTTTGGTGGGGCCATCGCATTCCTGCTTGGTATGACGAAAATGGCAATATCTACGTTGGGCGCACCGAAGCCGAAGTACGTGAAAAGAACGGCCTCGATGCCAGCGTGACATTACGTCAAGACGAAGACGTACTAGATACATGGTTCTCTTCTGCCCTTTGGCCGTTTGCGACTATGGGCTGGCCAAAGAAAACGCCTGAGCTAGACACTTTCGTACCTAGCGCCGTATTGGTCACCGGTTTTGACATTATTTTCTTCTGGGTAGCCAGAATGATCATGATGACCAAGAAATTCACTGGGCAAATTCCGTTCAAAGAGATTTACATCACCGGCCTTATCCGCGATGAGCAAGGCGATAAAATGTCTAAATCGAAAGGCAATGTTATCGACCCTATCGATTTGATTGACGGCATCAGCATTGATGACTTAGTCGCCAAGCGTACCTCAGGCATGATGCAGCCTAAACTGGCGGCCAAAATTGAAAAGAACACGCGTAAAAGCTACCCAGAAGGCTTCGCAGCCTACGGTACTGATGCGCTGCGCTTTACCTTTGCGGCAATGGCGTCCACCAGCCGCGACATCAGCTTTGATGTTAAACGCGTTGAAGGCTACCGCAACTTCTGTAATAAGCTGTGGAATGCATCACGCTTTGTATTGATGAACACCGAAGATCAAGACACAGGTGCTAATGGCGGCGACATGGAGCTTAGCCTAGCAGACAAGTGGATATTGGCACGTTTCCAACAAACCCTAAAAGACTTTGAAGACGCCTTGAGCGGTTATCGTTTCGATATCGCTGCGAACTTAGTATACGAGTTCACTTGGAATCAATTCTGTGACTGGTACTTAGAGCTTTCAAAGCCAGTGCTAAATTCAGAAGTAAGCACTGAGGCGCAAAAACGTGGCACCCGTCATACCTTGGTTAACGTACTGGAAAGTATTCTGCGCCTAGCCCATCCGATCATGCCGTTTATCACAGAAGAAATTTGGCAGCGCGTAGCGCCGTTATGTGGTATTCAAGCCGATAGCATCATGACTCAGCCATTCCCTGTACAAAGCGAAGCTTTGCGTGACGAAGACACCCTAGCTGAAATGGAATGGATCAAAAGCGTGATCGTAGGCATTCGTAATATTCGCGGCGAAATGGATATCTCTCCGAATAAGCCGTTAAATGTTCTGCTACGTAATGCCAGTGCCCAAGATTGGCAACGCTTGCAAAGCAGCCGCGAGTTTTTAGGAGCGTTAGCTAAACTTGAAAGCGTTGAATTGTTGCAGCCAGAAGAAGAAGCGCCAGCCAGTGCCACAGCACTCGTGGGCGAAATGGAAATTCTTATTCCGATGGCTGGTTTGATCGATAAAGACGCAGAGCTAGCCCGTATCAACCGAGCGCTTGCAAAAATTGAAGCCGACTTTGGCCGCACGCAGGGTAAATTAAATAACGAAAAATTCGTTAGCAATGCGCCCCCAGCGGTTATTGATAAAGAGAAAGCCAAGCTTGAAGACTTCACCATGCAAATGAAGAAGTTAAAAGAGCAAAAAGAGACGATCGAAAATCTATAGTCATTGATGAAGGCAACCGAACTTAGCTTTGTTCGTTCGGTTGCCTTTATAGCAAAATGTGACTTTGCTCTTTATCAGCTTAGACTAAAAGCTGATTACCGATTTCATCATATATGTGATATTTATATTAAATGTATCAAATAGTTAAGCTTTTAAGGTGATGTAGGTAATGTCATGAACAGAACACAATTACTCGTGTTACTGGCGGGTGTATTTTTCACCTTATTTGCCCGCGCACAAATGTCTATACCTACGTCTAGCACTGCATCGTCTCGTATGCAGAACATATCCATCATTTATGCCTCTGACATGCCCGTCATCGGGCTAAAAAAAGTCGGGGGATATCCTGAACTTGCGAGCGCCCTACAGAGCTATCGAAATCAAAAAAATACCAGCACTTTCTTTTTATTCGGTGGTAACAGCTTAGCACCAAGTCCACTTGCATCTTTAGATCGCGGTACGCATATCATCGACATTCTTAATAGCCTCGAGCCTGATGTGATGTCTGTTACCAAGCGAGAATTTAGTTATTATGAAGATGAACTGTCATTGCGCGCCTATGAAGCAGCTTTTCCTATAGTGGCTAGCAATGTCTTTGATAAACGCAGTCAAGCCAACGTCGATGGGCTATTAGACAATGTGATTGTGGAGCAACGCGGCGTTAAGATAGGCATTATTTCGATTTTAGACGAAAGTGCAATTTCAGATTACTTGCTTAAACAAGTCGTGATCCTCGACCCTCAAAAAGTAATCTCTGACTCCGCCCATGCATTACGAGAACAAGGCGCAGAGATTGTCGTGCTTATGTACTCCTATAACTTTCCTTTTATTGACCAGTTGTTGTCGAAAAATACGGTTGACATCACAATTACGACCAGCCCGGAATTTACCAACTTAGCCAATGAAGTGATGCCTAAGCACCCTAACGCTGTGGTACTCAGCCATCTTAATTACTTAGCTGAACTCAAGCTGACGTTAGACAAAGAAAACGGTGTTATTTCCAATCTAACATGGCAAGAAAAAGAATTATCTGGCTTTCCCAGTGATCCAATTTTGGCGGGGCAGGTCAAAGGTTATACCTCTCGATTAAATCGATTGTTAAACCAGCCCATAGCCACCGTGATAAGAGACTTTCAAACCCTAAGAACCAGTGTTAGAACAGAAGAAAATGCATTTGCCAATTTAGTCGCGGATACCGTACGAAAATTTGCGAATGCCGATATGGCCCTTATCAATGGTGGCATTATTCGTGGAAACCAAAGTTATGTAAAAGGCCAACGACTCACCCGAAGAGATATCGCCCAAGAACTTCCCTTTCGCAGTAAATTGGCCGTGCTGGCCATCACAGGTCAACAACTCAAACAAGCCCTTGAAAATGGCTTGAGTACCATTGAGCAAGTACGCGGGAGATTCCCGCAAATTTCTGGTATAGAAGTCACTTATGCAGCGAAAAATAAAGTCGGCGAAAGGATCACCTCGATTAAAATTGATGGGGAAAACATCAATCCTACGCGTTCTTATAAGCTCGCCACGACAGATTACCTCGCTAACGGCGGAGATGGTTATCAGGTATTGGACGAATGCCCCAAAATCGCTTTGGGCTACATGGACCCACCAATGGTCGTTGATGTACTCATTGACAGTATTCGTCAACAGGAAACGCTTGGTCCGACCCTAAGCAAGAGGCTGGTGCAATCTAATGACCGAAACTAACACCCCAGTGGCCTCAAACCAAGCGAAAGCACGAATTTCTTTAAGCTCGGTCTTTGCGCTTTCGTTTATCAGCGTGTTTGTCATTTTCATTAGTGTGACGCTTTTAGCCTATTCAAAATTGGTCGATTTTAGGAATATTCTTGATAGCATCGCCAATGACTCATTGCCGCAAGTGGTATTCTCAGAGCAAGTGAACAACCACATTGCTACCTTATCCGCAATAAGTGACGGCTTGAGCTTTGCTTCTTCTGAACCCGCACTGCGTATAGCAGAGCGTAATGTTCATCAAAAAATTGATGAAATTCGAAGCTTAGCAGAACGCCGTGAAGGGACTCAATATTTAGACTTTCACTTAAGTGCGATTGAGAGCGAAATTCTCGAGCTAAAAACCCTCGCCCTGCATCGTATCAAAATGGCGAGTTTACTTTCGTCTCAAGAGCAAGCCTTGTACGCATTGAACGACAGAGTCGTAAAGCTCACCACAGACAACCGCCTATCTAAACAAGATATTCAAGTGTTACAGCGGTGGCGTGCTGCCATTTTTGAAGCCGTCGCATTGGCCAGTAACGCCGTCAACTTGACTCGTTTACAAGGCATTCGCCAATCTTCGTTTAAAGTCGCTGAAATCATCGATGGGCTTTACAGCAATATTCATCAATTTCCAGCGGCTCAAAAGCCGAAGATGCAAGCCATCGTCGCTGAGTTCAATCAAATAGCCCTTAGTGAAAATGGTATTTTCCCGCTACAAATAAACCTTTTACGATTGTCAGGCCGTGTCACGGGTGGCGGCAACTTTGTACATAGCCTCATTGCTGATTACTCTCGCTTACTTAACTTTAAATCGTACCAATTGAGTGATTCACTGATCACGCAAACTCGCCGAACGTCTGTTCGCATCAGCGAACAAATTCAAAATGTGGGTATGTATGTACTTAGCGCCTTGCTGCTGTTACTGATTATCGTATTTTTCATTCAAAATCGTGTAGTACGGCGCCTCGTAAGGCTAAATACAGTCGTTCAAGACAGAGCAAATGGCTTCAGTAATTCAACCCATATATCCGGAAATGATGAAATATCTGATATTGCTGACACCATTGACTATTTTGCCGCTACGATCGAGCAACAGAAAATCTCTTTACAGCAATTATCTTTGCTTGATGGACTTACGGGGATCCCGAACAGGCGAGCGCTTGATGAACGCCTAGAACATGAATTAAAACTGGCGACACGTGAAAAATGGCCGCTGTCACTCTTGATGGTGGATGTTGATTTCTTTAAACCCTTTAATGACAACTATGGTCATGTGGCGGGAGATGAAGCACTGGTGTCAATTGCGCAAATCTTTGAAAGTGTCGCCAAGCGCAGCGGTGATTTTGCCGCTAGATATGGCGGAGAAGAATTTGTATTTATCCTACCAAATACAGATCAAGTCGGCGCGAGAAATGTCGCAAGTACCTTATTAAGCAGTGTGCGTAGCGCCAATTTAGAGCATAAATACAACCCACACACAGATCACATCACCATAAGCGTAGGCATAGCGACCTGCCTACCAGGCGAAGTGAAAGACGCTGACTACCTTCAACGACTTGCGGATCATGCCCTGTATGCTGCGAAGCAAAATGGTCGAGATCAAGCTGTTCACTACGCGGATATTATTAATACCAATTCCAATAAATAATTGGCCTCTCAGAATTCATCCAGCGGGTTTTGAACAAGGCGTCGGTGTGTAGTAATGGTTGTTCCCTTTCAAATACCGAGAACGTAGTGCAAAACCCGCTGGGGAATTCCCTTCGGGCGAATTTTAAAAGAACTTACTCTGTGTTGCTCAAACTCGAAAGAGCACCACTATTACTTCATTTAAGCGCCTTGATTAAGTCCTTTTAAATTTTCGCTGAGTGGTTAATTATTTAATGGAATTGGTATAATACCAATTCCATTAAATAATCCTCAAACATAAAAAAGCACCGTAAAATGCAGTGCTTTTATTGATGTTCAACTAAGAGCTTTTAGCTAGGTTTTGCTCAAACTGTTCTTCAAACCACATACGCAGCATGTTTTTTTCATAGCGTAGGTTTTCGGAAGAGAAAAACGGGTTGTAACGATCTTGAAACGACATATCTTTCAAGTTTTGCTCGCCTTGTTGCAAAATCGTACCGTCAGCCCCAATCAATTCAAAACTAAATGCAATACGCGGAATATCGATACTCTTAATTAAACGCACATCGTTCGCACCATTTCCGATCCCAACAAACGACGCTGGCCAAACCTGCCCTGCTAAATCAAGGTTAGTAACTGTCATATTCAGCGTTTGCCCTTCAGGTAAGGTTTCTGCCAGCTCAACTAAATACTCATCTAACTGTTTAAACGTGCGCTCTTTAAAACGCTTTCGCGATTCATTTGACGGGCGCACATCGGTATATTTGTCTGTATTTTCCCATGTCACCTCTACTTTTCCTTGGCTATACGCGTGCGCTGATAGCATTAAGGAAATGCCGGACACCAATACTACGGCTAATTTTTTCATATCCTTCCACCTCTCATATATGACTGAGCAAAAGATGCTTTACGCATGATGACATAGCTTACCTAAGCGTGCTGAATACAACCTGAATCTCTTGTTCCTTCATGTTATTCAAGACTGTCATTCAAGTTTCACCACAACGTTTAGCTAGTTATACCTAATAGACCGACGTACGACGAATAAATTCGCACCTTATTTAAGGCAATATTTAATGTAATAGCACCACTTCATACCCGCTAGGCGCACTCATTGACGTCTCAACGCTCACCATGTAATTCTCATTTTGGTCAATATTGAACATCGGACTGCGCGTGAGTAATAATTGGGTACCGTCCTCTTGGTTATGCACAATCACAATTTCATACAGGCCGCTTTTCACCGTTAACCGCGCCGAATGTTCAAACTCTAAGTTTTGCGCACGATACTTCGCGGTGGCAATGGTTTCATTTTGACGCACGAAAAATACGTCAAGCGCGGCGTAATCAGGGGTCACGTTTACGACTTGTACATCATGCTCGACGCTTTGTGGTAAGTTACTTTCTTCAAACGTTAGGGCGTCTAACGTCTGCTCAGCATTTTCATACAATACAATCGCTTTGCTTCGACCTTGGGTTAAACTGAGCAGTTGATTGGAAAATGCGAAGTTTTCGTCATCAGATGCTTTGCCTGATAGTTGATAATCCCCGTGGGCGATAGCATCAAACTCACTTAAACCACTCGCTGCTAACGTTAATGCACGCTGGTTACCTTGTGCACCTACAATGTCTACTGACACCTCTTTATCATTTAGGCTGTTATAAATTCGAAATTGTGCGGCTTGATCTATCGCAGCGTAGGTATTCACCGACGAAGAATTGATCACCAAATCCAGTTCTATATTGTTTTTAATCGCCCCGGCGCTTGAACGAATAATAAAAGTATATTCAGTGGCATACTGAAATGTAATGTCAGTACTTTCAAACACAGGCGAATCTTCACCCGGCAAGGTCAAGTAAACGTGGTAATCACCTTGACTAAACGACTGGCTGTCTTCAGCCTGCCAAGACTCAAATTGGGTTAAGGCCCCCGTTGACACGCTGGAAAGCAAATGCGCATCAGCGAAGGTGTCGCCACTTTGAGCTAAATATAAATCATAATCCTGCCCTGTACTGAGCACAGAAGTGGCGAACAAACGAAAGCGACTAGCTAATTCAGTGCGTTCAATAGGATAGGCATTAAAATTCGCGGCGCTTGTATCACCACTTAGCACCACAAGTAACTTTTTCCCTGTGCCAATATTCGCAGAGAGTTCCCCAATAATTTCGCTGCTACCGTCGCTATCTTGTTGGCTAAAAGACAGTTCAACATCATTTTGTTCAAGAGAGACGACACTCGTTGCATCACCATACACGGCAGATCCAACATTGTTCCCCTCATCAACCGTGACGTAGACCGCACCTGTGTCGGCTGAGCCATTGTAGAATTGCAAATAGGGCTTGTCGTATTTTTCGCTCTTTTCATTGTCATCCGAACCGCCACATGCGCTAATTTGCACGCCGAACATAGTCAGTAATAAGCCCCTAAATATAAAACGTAACATGGTGTATTCCCTTGTTGATAAATTGAGTCGTTATGATCACGACGAGTCGATTTATCATCCAATAACTTGGGGCTGGGAGTCTCGATCATAATTGCGAGGATTTGTGAATAATTGTAACCCTCAGATGAGCTTTGCTTGGGGGTTTGATAGCATGCCATGATAGGAACTGACTCAGCATTTAGTGAAGGACGCTATGTTCTTTAAATACAATTTTGACGATATAGGTGAATCAAATGGGTGCATTTAGCATAAAAAACCACAGCATGATTTTGCTTATGCTGTGGTTTTTGATGCTGCCCCACAGCGCATTTGCTGACTGTACAGGGCAACAATGTATTGAACCCGGCAAGTGGCAAATAGGACTGGCACTCGGTATTGGCGCTAAGAGCAACCCACTTGTTGATGGCGATGCAATCCCCTTAATAGTGTTACCCGATATTGCCTACTATGGCGATAACCTTTACCTAGACAACGCTGAAATAGGATACCAGTGGCTGCAAAGTGACACGTCGGCGCTGGATACATTCATCAGTATTAACAGCGAAAAAGCCTTCTTCACATTTTGGCACCCATCTAATCTATTGCTTCCTTCAAGCAACGCATTTAACCAAGCGGTCGGGCCTTCAAATGAGTCCCCTTATGATACACGCCGCGTATCCATTGATGATGTTCAAAGTAGAAAGTGGGCTATCGACGCTGGCATACGTTGGCATATCCGAAGCGGCAACTCACAGTGGCGTTTCTCGGCAAAAACCGATGCCACAGGTGTACACCATGGCCATCAATTTGAAGTAGGCTATCGCTATCATGGGAAATGGCACGATTGGCGATTCAGCATCGCACCGGGAATAACGTGGAAGAGCAGCCAATTAATTGATTACTATTATGGCATACACCCACAAGATAACCTCGATAGCACGTTTTACTATCAAGGCGCGTCGGGCTGGCAGCCCACTATAGCGATAGGAGCAAGTAAGGCAATCAACCAAGATTGGCAGTGGCTAGCTCGGGCTAGTTATACCTGGTTCAACAGCGGTATGACTCATAGCCCAATAGTGGAGCAGTCATTTACCCGCTCTATCTTTATCGGTGTTGGATATGTATTCGAATGACTAACATAGTCATCATTGTATCGTTGGAGCATTGCTAGTTTGAGAGTGCTGATAACCTGGTGGAGCATAATGTGCGCAGTATTACCCAGCGACATTAACGCTGAAGAACAGCAACTAAGTTGGCATATTCAGCCGAATGTCTGCGTTGCAGAGCGGGCGAACGAGCCATGCACCTTTTCCCTCTCAGTTGCGGTACATAATAAAAAACAGCAAACCTATTGTGTTTATTTATCGCAACTTTCTGAACAGCGTTTGTTTTGCTCTACCCAGCGCCAGCTTCAGCGAAAGCTATCGTTAACGATCGATAACAAAGCCAGTTTATTGCTTAAAAATTCACTGGGTGTAACGGTAAGCGAACAAACGCTACGCGTGAAATCGACCCAACGCCGCACCCGATTTCGGGTAAACAGTCCATGGAGCTTATTTTAATGTCACACATTCTGCTTGTCGAAGACGACAAACGATTGAGCCAGCTCGTCTGTGAATACTTAACACAGCACGATTTTAAAGTTACAGCCTTACCTGACGGTACCGCTTTATTAGAAACGCTCAAGCAAATTAAACCGGATGTGCTTGTACTAGACGTGATGCTTCCAGGAGAAAACGGCTTTACTTTATGCAAGAAAATTCGCCCTCACTATCAGGGGCCACTACTATTTATGACCGCCAAAGATAATGATTTTGATCACGTACTCGGGCTAGAAATAGGGGCTGACGACTATATTGTTAAGCCTGTGGAACCTAGAGTGTTGTTAGCCCGTATTCAAGCTTTGCTGCGCAGAAGTGCATTGCCACAATCCCAAAGCGGACAGGCAAAGCAATTATGTTTTGGACAACTTCAACTCGATTACTTAGCGCGTAAAGTTGTTTTACACGGCCAAGATGTACCACTCACCAGCCATGAGTTTGATATGTTATGGAAACTCGCATCAAACGCGTCACAATTGGTTGATCGCAATACCTTGTATCGGGAATTAATTGGCCGTGAATACGACGGCTTAGACCGCTCAGCAGATGTGCGAATTTCGCGGCTACGCAAAAAACTTAAGGATGACCCTCGCCAACCTTATCGAATTAAAACCATTTGGGGAAAAGGGTTTTATTTTGTAGCTGACGCGTGGGAATAATCAGTCTATATGGCGCGCCTATTTATTAGCTTGTACTTGTTTATTGTGTTGGCCATGATTGGTTTAAGCGCAGGACTTGAGCGTGCTTTTAGCCCTGAGCCGCAAGGACCCAGCGGCCATGTAAAAACAATTATGGCGCTTTTCGATAGCGCCATTAACACCCATAGTGACCCACTACAGCTTGCTAAAAATATTCAACTTCCTTATCGGATCATTCCCTACGCCAGTATCGGCTGGAGCGAGCAAAGTGCGGCGCAGCTCAAAGAAAACAAGAGTGTCTTACTTTTTGATGAAGCCATAGGTGAACAGCTTTATATCCCGCTGAGCAATTCCGATTTACTTGAAATCGATATCACCAGAACGCAAGACAATGGCCGAACATTCGCCCTGTACAGCGGTATATTCTTTCTCCTACTTGGTGGGCTCATCGCCCTTTGGATTTGGCCATTGTGGCGCGACTTAAGTGAACTAAAGCGAAGCGTGAGTCACGTTCAGGATGATGGCAGCCTTGCTGATAATCACATTTCACACACATCCCTGATTGCTCCTATCGCTCAAGCGTTGAACAATATGAGTGTAAAAGTGAAGAGCTTACTGCAGTCTCAACGAGAATTGTCAGGCGCCGTGGCCCATGAGTTTCGCACGCCCTTAGCAAGATTAAAATTTGCTCTTGAAGCGCGCCCCAGTGTTGATTCGACACAATGGCACGCCATGACGCTAGATGTAGAGGAATTAGAGCGCCTAGTACAAGAAATGCTTGATTATTCAGGTAGTGATGTCCTTTACCCTGAACTGAATTTAGCTGAAATCCCGCTAAAGGCATTGACCACCCAAGTGGTACAACAGTTACGAGAACCTTATTTGGCACCATTTGATGTTTCAATCGACGGCGAGGATCATATATTGTTAGCCGACGATCATTTTGTGCAACGAGCGCTAGAAAATCTACTGATTAATGCCAGTCGATACGCCAATACCTGCATTTGTGTCACGATTTATCATGAACAACATGATGTTGTTCTGAGCGTTGAAGATGACGGCCCTGGCATTGATAAAGCAGTGCAAGAAAGGATATTTGACGCGTTTTACCGGCCTGACGAAGGGCGCACTCGCGCATCAGGTGGGGCCGGCTTAGGCTTAGCTATTGTGCGACGCATTCAGCAATGGCACGAAGGTGACTGCGCTGTACAGGACTCCTCTCTTGGTGGCGCAAAATTCATATTGCGCTACCCTAGGCGCAACACTTAACGCATTACCTGATTGGTATTATTCACGCCCTGAGGATGCTTCTTTAGGCTGATCTCTATCAATCTTTAGACCGATGAACAAAGCAAGTTGACGTATTTTAAACTACGAACTGCTATAATGCGCCGCGTTTATGTGCCTTAAGTATCTCGGTTCAGTCTAGGAGCAGCAATGAGTGACCGCATTCCCGTTAAAGATATCTCTCCGGTTCAGGTTCATCGCCCTGACAAAAGCAAACACAATGATCACTATACCCCTCGCAATCGCATTTATGTACGAGCAGTAAAGGGGGCGTTAGAGAACTTCAGACGCTTCTTTGGTTTGGTGTTTTTATCTCTTTTTGCCATTCTTCCGTGGTTACAATATGAAGGCAGCCAAGCCATCTTGCTGGATATCGGTGCGCAGCGCTTTCAAATTTTTGGCCTCACCTTATGGCCACAAGATCTTACCTTACTGGCATGGATTTTTATCGTTGCCGCATTCGCTTTGTTTTTTGTTACCACCTTTGCAGGGCGAGTATGGTGTGGTTTTATGTGCCCGCAAACCACGTGGACTTTTATCTATATTTGGTTTGAGGAAAAAATTGAAGGTAGCCGCAATAAGCGCATCAAGTTAGATGAACGAAAAATGGATACCGACAAATTCGTGCGTAAAACCTTAAAGCATGTGGCTTGGGTCAGTGTGGCCCTACTCACATCGCTAACCTTTGTGGGTTACTTCACACCGATTGACGCACTGTTCATCGACTTCTTTACTTTTTCATCTAGCTTTTGGGCGACTGTGTGCGTGCTGTTTTTCGCTGTATGTACTTACGGTAATGCTGCCTATATGCGTGAAATTATGTGCACTCACATATGCCCTTATGCCCGTTTCCAAAGTGCCATGTTCGACAAAGACACCTTCACGGTAGCCTATGATGCACAGCGCGGTGAACAGCGCGGCCCACGTCCGCGAAAGGCTACTCGAGAGCAAAATGCCGCCAAAGGTTTGGGCGATTGTATTGACTGCAACTTGTGCGTACAGGTATGCCCAACCGGCATCGATATTCGAAATGGCCTGCAATACGAGTGCATCAATTGTGGTGCCTGTGTTGATGCCTGCAACGGCGTAATGGACAAAATGAATTACCCCAAAGGGCTCATAAGCTTTACCTCTGAAACACAATTAGCCGGAGGCCAGACTAAAATTTTCCGTCCTAAGCTCATCGGTTATGCGGTTGTTTTGGTATTGATGAGTGCATTGTTGGTATTTGAATTATTAAGCCGCGTACCGTTAGAAGTGGATATTATCCGCGATCGTAACGCCCTGTATCGCGAAACTAATGACGGCCTAATCGAGAATGTTTATACACTCAAGATACTGAATAAATCTCAACATACTCAGCATTTCGATATCAGTGTGAACGGCTTAGAAGGCCACAGATTCATCGGTGATGATAGTGTCACTGTGATGGGCGGTGAAGTATTTAACTTGCCAATCAGTATCGCTATCGACCCATACCAATTGGAAGAACCCGTGACAGAATTTAGCTTCACAATTCGCTCCCAAGAAGACGAGGATGCTATTATCAAACAGCCCTCTAAGTTCTTGTATCGCTAATGAGCACCTTTAATTTTAGTGAGCTCACACCGGACCTTATTTTAGACGCCATCGAATCAGAGGGCGTCTTGGTTGAATCAGGCCTGTTAGCCTTAAACAGCTATGAAAATCGTGTCTATCAGTTTATCGGCCAAGACAGTAAGCGTTATGTGGCGAAGTTCTATCGCCCTCAACGCTGGAGCGAAGCCCAGTTAAATGAAGAACATAGTTTTTCATTAGAACTAGCGGAGCATGAGGTACCCGTGGTCGCGCCTATGGTGATTAATGGTAAAAGTTTGCATCAGTATCAGGGCTACCAATTTGCGCTCTTCCCTTCTGTAGGGGGTCGACAATTCGAGGTCGACAACTTAGATCAACTGGAATGGATGGGACGCTTTATCGGGCGCATACATCAAGTGGCTAAAACGCGATTGTTCTCCCATCGGCCCACCATAGGGATTGAAGATTACCTGGTTAAGTCTGTGGCTGAATTACAGAACAGTCAGCTTATACCACAAAGTTTGCACGAAGCTTTTTTCACCATTTTAGAGCAGGTCGTCAAATTAACGAGCGAACGTTATCACACCAAGGATATCATCCGATTGCATGGTGATTGTCACCCAGGCAACATCTTGTGGCGCGATGGCCCTACTTTTGTCGATTTAGATGATTGCCGTAACGGGCCCGCCGTACAAGATCTATGGATGATGTTATCTGGCGATCGTCAGTCGCAGTCGTTGCAGTTAAGTACGATTGTTGAGGCTTATGATGAATTCTGTGAATTTAACCCGACGCAGCTAAGCTTAATTGAACCACTTCGCGCTATGCGTATGGTCCACTACATGGCGTGGTTGCATAGGCGCTGGCAAGATCCTGCATTTCCTCAGGCTTTTGCTTGGTTTGCTGAACCTAAATATTGGGAGCAGCAAATTCTGGCACTCAAAGAGCAGTTTTCAGCATTGCACGAAACTGAACTTCGTATTTGACCTTATTCAGACTGTGTTAATGCATGCCCCATAAGATATATTTTCTTATAACTGGTTACAAAGTGCAGTCGGCATTTTATTTTAGCTATGCTAATCTGCTCCGAGTTATTTTTACTAAAGAGATGAATTAACAATGAAAAAAATCATACTTGCTTTTGTTTTTGCGGTTTTAGTTCCGCTTCAAGCATGCGCTCAAGAAACGTGGAAAGAAGGTGAGCATTACACCATCATTAACGAAACCGCCACCGACAAACCTGTCATTAATGAATTCTTCTCTTATTGGTGCCCGCACTGCTTTCAGTTCGAGCCCATCGCTAAAAAAATCCAAGAGAAAATGGGCGACGACGTAAAATTTGAAAAAGTACATGTAAACTTCATGGGCTTTACCAGCACTGAAACTCAGGACGATGCGAGTCGTGCCCTTATGGTAGCCCGCGCACTGAAGAAAGAAGATGCCCTAAGCACCGCTATCTTTCGCTACATACACGTACAAAAATCGTCAATCACTAACATCAAAGATTTGAAAAATATCTTTATGGTCAATGGTGTAGAAGAAGCCGATTTCGATAAGCTTGTTAGCAGCTTTGGCGTAAATAGCATGTTGAAAAAGAACAACAAGTTAGTTCAAGAGTATCGTAACCACTTGCGCGGCGTACCTAACTTTATTGTCAACGGCAAATATCAGGCTAAGTTTACCCGTGACATGACCAACGACGACATCGTAAATTTGATTGTGTGGTTGTCTAAGCAAAAGTAACACGCTGTAAATGGCTGAGTAACGGATAACGTTTATCAGCTTGCTTAGTTAACACTAGGCTTCACTAAGCAACCTATTAAAGCCCCATTTGAGCATCTCAAATGGGGCTTTTTTATGGGGTAATTTAAGTAGCCATGTTCGGTACAAAAACCTACCGAAACCACGTCATTACTGGCTTTACTCAGTTAAAAATACACTTGATATATCGTGACATGACCACGTTTTGTGGCAGTATGTTACTACTTGAGAATATTGACTGAGTCATCAGGTGCGAGGTTTGTCACTCATACTCGGTAAATATCCTTGTATAAAACCCAAGAATTGACCTAGGACGACGTTCACCCTGTCCACGGCTTTGGTGTCGTAGTTCACGGCCTCTAATCATAAGAGGTGAGGTAACTATGCAAGACAATGTCATGTCTAAAGCAATCGCCTTTAAATGGCTGCGCGGTATTACCTTTATGGTGTTATGGCTAACAGTATGGGCTGTCGCACAACTCATGGAATATACCGCCCACGCCAGTGTGTGGTTCCCCGCATCAGGATTAACCTACGCCGCTTTGCTGATCATTGGCTCATCTGCAGTACTACCATTAACCTTTTGTGCCGTTATCGTCACTTTACTCACATGTATACAATACACTCTGCCACTAAACTTACCTCAAGCGATACAAGCAGGCATTCTATTCGCCGGGGCGCATATAATTCCCTACTGGCTAAGTGCACTGTTATTTGTTTGGATCGCTAAATTAGACCGCCTGAGCACACCCGGCATGATTATTCTTTATATCATTCACTCTGGGGTAGCCTCTCTGTGTACCACTGTGCTGGTGATATACAGCCTAGTATTTAGCAACATGATGCCAGCAAGTGACATCAGCCAAGCTTGGCTCGCATTCTGGATTGGAGATTATGCGGGTGTACTCATTTTAGCTCCTTTGTTTGCCGCTCTGTTAAGTCAACATTTCGAGAAAAAGCATTTCATTCTGACAAAATACCTTAGCCCTAATCAAACCAAGGCAAGCCCCTTCTATTTCTGCAAGATTATGCTTGTAACCCTGCTTGTTAGCTTCATCATGCTATTGAACCAATATACTCAACAGCAAGAAAGTGCCTTTGTGATTTTCCTATTGGTGCTACCGCATATGTGGATTGCTTGTACAGAAAGTGCGCTGTTCAACATGCTAAGCCTAACCTACAGTTGCCTGCTTATTGCGATATTCGTCAATCTATTTGGTCTAAACGAATATGTATTGATCTATCAATTTGCCATTATCATCGTTGCGGCAAATGCCTTATTTGGCATTGCAGTACCCGCATTAGTCGCAGATAACGAAAAGCTCCAAGCGATTATCACCACTGATGCCCTCACCCAAGCAGCTTCACGACAGCACTTTATGCAACAAGCCGAACGTGCAGTTAAACGCAGCTTAAACGATGAAATACCACTGTCACTTATTATGTTCGACATGGACAACTTTAAGACGGTGAATGATACATTCGGGCATAGCGCTGGCGACAAGGCGTTGCAAAGTGTTTGCCAAGTGGCGCAACTTTCCTTGCGCCCTACTGATTTATTGGGGCGTTTCGGTGGAGATGAATTTGTCGCTTTACTGCCTGACTCGACTCATTTAGAAGCTCAGCAAATTGCACAGCGTATTTTAACCAGTGTCAACCAAGCAGAAGTCGCCCCAGGACAACCGATTCAATGTAGTTTTGGTGTCGCACAATTAAGGCAGGATCAGAATTTTACTGAATTGTTTAATGCAGCTGACCACGCTCTGTATAAAGCAAAACAACAAGGGCGCAATACGATAGTCAATGCCGAGAGCCTTTATGCACAAGACCTCAGCACCAAAAATAACAATACAGACGAAGAGAATCTAGTTTAAATTTGCCAGTCTATCGGCGTGCGACCGCTGTCTTTTAATATCTGATTGGTTTGCGCAAAATGGCCACACTCAAAGAACCCTCGATAAGCCGACAAAGGCGAAGGGTGCGCCGCGGTGAGTATGTGATGCTTAGAGGCATCAATTAACCCCGCTTTTTTCTGTGCATGGCTGCCCCACAGTAAAAATACGACACCACTGGCATGCGCATTGAGCTGAGTAATCACCTTATCAGTAAACCTCTCCCAGCCAATCTTGGCATGAGAATGCGCCTTACCTTGCTCAACAGTGAGCACAGTATTAAGTAAGAACACACCTTGAAGCGCCCAAGATTGCAAACAGCCGTGATCAGGTACGATAAAGTCAGGGAAATCGTGTTGCAGAGCTTTGTACATGTTTTTTAGTGAAGGAGGCGGCTTAACGCCTTTTTGTACTGAAAAACTCAAACCATGGGCCTGTTCTGGCCCGTGATATGGGTCTTGACCAAGAATAACCACTTTCACTTGGTGAAGCTCAGTATTGGCAAACGCGTTAAATATATCTTTGTCAGGCGGGTATATCACTTTACCTTGAGCGCGTTCGCTGGCGATAAAATGCAAAATATCGGTGAAGTAAGCTTGACGCTTTTCTTCACCGAGTACATCTTGCCATGTAGCGGCTTGGGTCATTTATCCCGCCCTTGTAAGATCAACGCCACACTTAGCCTAATAAGCTAAACAAGTGTTTTTTAAGGGCTTCATAATCGCTGGGTAAGTCTACCGCTAGGCTTTCTTTGGTTGAACAATCGACCAAAGGCTGAGGCAAACTAATCGGCTGACCCAATACGTTCTCTACGGTTTCACGGAACTTAGCAGGGTGAGCTGTCCCCAAGAATATACCGGTATCGCCTTCTTCCATATGGCGAACCAACGCTTTGTAAGCAACGGCAGCGTGGGGCTCACTCACGTAGCCGATTTGCGCAAGCTGGCGCATCGCCACCTGGGTATAATCTTCATCAACGGTATCACCTGAAAGCACTTCACGGGGTAAGTAACCCTGTTCAATAATAGCTTCGATACGTGGCCAATTGTTTGGTTGACTTACATCCATCGCGTTAGACATGGTTGCAACTGTGTCTTTTGGATCCCATTCACCGGTTTTTAAGTAACGTGGAACGGTATCGTTTAGGTTAGTTGCAGCAACAAAATGCTTAACGGGTAACCCCATGGTCTTGGCAATCATACCGGCGGTTAAGTTACCAAAGTTACCGCTTGGCACAGAAATAACTAGGTCTTCGCGCTGTTCTTTACTTAGTTGTGAAACGGCTTCAAAGTAATAACATACTTGCGCCACCAAACGGCTGATATTGATAGAGTTCGCTGAGTTAAGGTGTAACCCTTCACGCACGTCTACATCATCAAACGCGCTTTTTACCATTTGCTGACAAGCATCGAAATCATCTTCAATCGATACGGTGTGAATGTTGTCACCTAAGGTAGTAAACAGCTTTTCTTGTAGTGGGCTAATTTTGCCCTTCGGGAACAAAATAACCACATTGATGTTATCTAAACCGTGGAACGCATGGGCAACCGCAGCACCGGTATCGCCAGACGTGGCGGTTAAAATGGTGATTTTCTCGCCCGCGGCAATTTCAGTTAAACACTGGGCCATAAAACGGCCGCCAAAGTCTTTAAACGCCAACGTTGGCCCGTGAAACAATTCAAGGCTGTAAACGTTATCTGCTACTTTTGCCAACGGCGCTTCAAAAGCAAACGCTCGCTCCACGATCCCTTGTAATCGCTCCCGAGGGATTTCATCGCCGATTAACTGGCTGAGAATTTCAACCGAACGCTCAACAAATGGCATATCAAGAATGACATCGATATCATCAAATTTTGGCAAACTAGTAGGGAAATATAACCCTTGGTTTTTGCCTAACCCTTTTTTAACCGCTTGTGCAAAGCTGACTTTGTCTGAGGGGTCTTTTAAATTAACTAGTTCCACGTTTCTTACCTTATGTGCTTATTCAACTAAGCGTATTTTAATATTATGCTAGGCGCTGATATCGTTTGCCACAGCGCCTTGTTCATCAAGCTGACACACATGGCTAAAGCCAGTGTCATTTTGGATATAATTCTCTTCTAACCAGGTGCTGATGGTTTGTGCCTGTTCAAGGTTATCGCACACTGCGAATACCGTAGGGCCTGAGCCTGAAATACCAAATGCCATCGCGCCATTTTGCATGGCAAATTCACGTGACTCATCAAAGTACGGCAACAACGATTTGCGATAGGGTTCCGCGATAACATCCGTCATCATACTCACCGCTAATTTCTCATCTTGGCGATACAATGCATCAATAAAGACCGCCAATTGACGACCAAATTTCAACGTATTTGGCATCGATACCTGCTTCGGCAAAATATCTCTTGCCGCTGCGGTTGATACTGTGATGCCTGAATAACACGCCACCCAATACCAATGTTTAAAGGTCGGCAATTGCAAGGCTAGCGTGTCGGCCTGCTCCGCCATCAGAGTCAAACCACCTAAATAACAAGGTGCGACATTATCATAATGTACGCTGCCACTGATCTGACCTTCCAACTCGCCCATCATTAGCAGTAACTCATGTTGGTTAAATGGCACCTCGCCCAATAGCTGGCCGTAAAATTCATTCAAACCGTGCAGCGCAGCCACAACCGATGCGGCACTTGAGCCTAAGCCACTGCCTATCGGCAAGTGCTTGTGTAGGGTCATTCGTACTGCTGGCAGTTCAACGCCCTTTTCATCCATCACTTTTACAAAGTGTTGGTAACAACGCGTGACGATGTTGGTATCGTGATCAGCCGGTAATTTATGGGCAAATGCACCTTTTACTTCAAGGCTAAATGTTTCAGCCAATTCAAGGTCAACTTCATCCCCAAGCACAGTACCGTCCATGGGCTTTAACGCTGCGCCGAGCAAGTCAAACCCTAAGCTCACATTACCTGTTGAAGCGGGGGCAAAAGCGCGCACTGTTTTGCCCGTCATATCATTAAATTCAGTCATTACACGTCTTGCTTCCATGGCATGGTTCTCAGTACATCAGCAAACACACCCGCTGCTGTTACCGCGGCGCCTGCACCATAGCCGCGTATAACGTAAGGAATAGGCTGATAATAGTTACTGTGGATAGCCAAGGCATTTTCACCTTCTTTAATCACAAACAAAGGGTGGTCTTCACCAACCGCTTGAATCGATACGACGCACTTGCCCTTGCTAATCGAGCCGACATAGCGCAATACCTTGCCTTCTTCTTTGGCCGCGTTAACCTTTTCCGCGTACAAGGCATCAAGTTCTGGCAACTTAGCCATAAACTCTTCAATACTGCCGCTATCGTCAAAGTGTGACGGCAATACAGGTTCAATTTGAATGTCGTCTAACTCAAGCTGTAAATCTGCTTCCCGGGCCATTATTAATAGCTTACGGGCCACATCCGTACCACTTAAATCATCACGCGGGTCAGGCTCAGTAAAACCGTTTTTCTTGGCAATTTCAGTTGCCTGAGACAAGGTTAAACCTTCATCTAATTTGCCAAATACGAATGACAACGAGCCAGATAAAATTCCTTCAAAACGCTGTAGTTCATCGCCAGCGTAAATCAATTTTTGCAAGTTATCGATAACCGGCAAGCCTGCACCCACTGTGGTTTCATACAAGAACTGACGATTAGTGTTTTGTGCGGTATCACGTAATTGCTGATAATAAGCATAGGATGCCGTATTGGCTTTTTTGTTTGGCGTAACCACGTGGAAACCGCTGTTCATCAACTCAACATAAAGCTCGGCAATCACGCTACTGCTGGTACAATCTATCACCACTGGGTTAACCAAACTGTTACGCATTACGAAGTCTTGCAATGCATCAACAGATAGTGACCGCTCACTGTCATTTAACTGACTTGCCCAGTCCGCGTTCAAATCAACTCCGCCCGCTGCGAGTAAGAGTTTACGGCTATTGGCAATACCGTAAATTTTTAAACTGATACCACGCTCTAGCAACACTGCTTGCTGGCGAGCGATTTGCCCTAGCAACTCTTTACCTACTGTGCCACAGCCCACTAAAAACACGTCGATTGCGTGTAAATTTGAAAAGAAATTCTGATGAACCACTTTCACTGCTTTTTTCGCCTTGCTGCTTTCAATAACCGTCGAAATTGAACGCTCAGATGAGCCCTGAGCAATCGCCACATTGTTCACTCGTGCTTGCGCTAACGAGCTAAAGAACTTGGCCGCTAAGCCTTGTGAATGACGCATGCCATCACCGACTAACGTCACTATCGCTAGGTCATGACGTACTTCGATAGGGTCAAGTAGGTTATTGGCTAACTCAAGGGCAAAGGAGTCTTCTAATAAATCTTGCGCTCGAGCAGCGTCTTTACTGTGAATACAAAAACTAATGCTGTATTCAGAAGATGACTGCGTAATTAAGCTAATAGAGATGTTGGCATTCGACATCACTTCAAACACACGACTGGCCATGCCAACCATGCCTTTCATACCTGGGCCTGCCACATTAAACATGGTCATATCATCAAGGTGCGAAATACCTTTGACGCTGGTCCATTTGGTGCTCTTCTCGTTACTGATAAGGGTGCCAGGGGCAGCTGGGTTAAGCGTGTTCCGAATAAGACAAGGAATATGATGCTGAGCAATGGGCCCGATGGTTTTCGGGTGCAGCACTTTTGCCCCAAAATAAGATAACTCCATGGCTTCTTGATAGGTCAATTTATCAAGTAACACGGCACCATCAACCTGATTCGGATCGGCGTTGTAAACACCGTCTACGTCAGTCCAAATTTCACAACATTCAGCATCGATACACGCCGCCAGAATAGCGGCGGAATAGTCTGAGCCGTTGCGACCAAGGGTGACTTTTTCACCTTCGGCGTTTACGGCTACAAAACCAGGCATAATCAAGACTACGTCGCCAGAGCTGTCAACATCGCTAAAGCGCGCTTTACTCACAGCGACATCAGCGATGCTATCAAGGTAATCGCCTTCTGCAAGAATCAATTCAGCAGGGTCAATAATTTGGTTTTTAGTACCAAGCGTGGTCAATATTTGACTGAAGATATTCACGCTCATGTACTCGCCAATACTTAAAATCTTAGCAACGACAGATTCAGGTGCGCAGCGCAATAACGCGAAACCTTCAAGGTGTTGGTTTAATTCATTCAATACATTTTGAATATAAGGGGCAAGCTTGCTGTCATCGAATTCAGGTAGGGTATTTTTCAAATCATCTAAAATACCGAAAAGCACCATGTTCAGCTTAGCGAATAACTCGCCGTAATCTTTACCATTTCCCGCTTCTTCACATAACAGAGATAATGCATTGGTCACGCCTTTAGGGGCTGATAACACAACAGCCGCGCCGTTGGTTGCATGGGTATCCAAACAGATATCTTTTACCCGTAAATAACGCTCTGCATCAGCTAAAGACGAACCGCCAAACTTCAACACCTTCATTTATTTTGCTCCTCTGTTGACTGTTTATACAAGGCTTTCACCTCGTCAAAACAACCATTAATTAACTTTTTTGCTGCGCTAAATAACAAAAAAGCCCGCTATATTTGCGGGCTTTATGTCTGTTTTATGTGCACAAGCCAGCAATCACCTCAAAGAGGTAATAATCATAATCATGCCGGTGGTGCTTGTTATTATTTTCGAATCTACGTTCATGCAGCTCAATTTGCCGTATAGACGTCTATATGTCAACCGTCTAGACGTCTTGTTTTGATATTTTTTATCCTGGTATTCGCCCATAAAGAATAAGCGCACTAAATAATACTCATTAAAAATCAATGACTTACACAACAACTCAGAACAATAAGAGTAAAAACGACCATCAATTGGGTCAATTTTACTCCCTAAATTAACGCGTTTTTAAATTTCACATTCATCAAGAATCACTGGTAGCATGCTAATACAAGCAAAGAAGGGTTATTGAGATCAAGCCAACACGCTGGTTCACCGCCCCACAAAGGTGAATCTAAGTGAAGCTCTGCTCCACTGAAACACTATTCGCTATGTCGGTTTACCTCTTTGATTGAGCTCAAAAAATGGATGATGATTTATCAACGACTGAATGACAAAATAACTAGAGACCGTTCAAATTAAGATGAGCGCATAGCAAAGAGTACCGAATGAACGCGTTAATTGAAAAAGATATTCAGACTATACAGTCTATTGAAGCCGTGCCGCATATCATGAAGATGCTGGCAGATGCCACAGGTTTGCGTTTTATCTGTGTGGCCCGCGTAACTGATGAGAAGTGGACCACATGCGCTGTGCTCGATCGGGTTAACTTCAATCTTCACCCTGGGGATGAACTTGATATATCCACCACTTTTTGTACTCAGGTGAAAAAGTCAACTCAGCCTATTGTTATTGAACACGCCCTAAAAGATGAGCATTACAGTAAAAGCAAAATTCCGATTATGTATGGGTTTGAAAGTTACTTTTCGTTTCCTATTTACACCAAAAACGGGGATTTTTTCGGTACGCTGTGCGGTTTAGATCCGCTACCGGTAAAGTTAAAAACAGTTGAAATTCAACAGCAGATCAAGTCATTCGCAGACCTAATTTCTCGGCAAATTGAAGCCGACGAAAGGCTCATCACTGCTGAATCTGAGTTATTCAACGCTAACTCAGCCGCCAAACTACAAGAGCAATACATCGCTATTCTTGGCCACGATTTAAGAACTCCCTTGTCAGCACTGACAATGGGCGTCAGTTTTTTAAAAGACCATGTGACAGATGCTACCTCACAAAAAATACTCGCACGCATGGACAACAGCGCCACTCGAATGAAGCGTTTAATCAGTGATGTGATGGATCTCACCCGAGGGAAAATGGGTAATGGCATGGAGCT
Source organism: Paraglaciecola mesophila (assembly GCF_009906955.1). Lineage (GTDB taxonomy): Bacteria > Pseudomonadota > Gammaproteobacteria > Enterobacterales > Alteromonadaceae > Paraglaciecola > Paraglaciecola mesophila_A. The sequence goes on along the minus strand of NZ_CP047656.1, from coordinate 3,876,114 downwards.
AAACATCAAAACCGTGGACAACTTAGAAGATATCTTAATTCACACGGTTGATGAACTCTCGGGGCTGCACCCTGAGCGAGAAATACACACCAACATTGCGATAAAAGGCTCGGTGAATTGTGACCCCGAGCGAATAGCCCAGTTGCTGTCGAACCTGTTAATCAACGCCATTGTGCATGGCGACCCGCAACAAGCTATTGAGGTTAATGCAAGCATTGAAAACAGCGTATTCGCATTAAGTGTTAGCAATGGCGGCGAGCAAATAAAACCAGAGGTTATAGATAAGCTCTTTCAACCATTTTGGCGCAATGAAAACAACAAGCAATCTGGCGGCTTAGGGCTGGGCTTGTTCATTGCTTCACAAATCACCTCAGCCCATGAAGGAAGCCTAACCGTCAGCTCAAATGAAAACAGAACCATTTTCACGTTTCAAGCCACGCTTGGGATGAACGCGATTGAGAGCGAGTGATTGCGTCATAGCATGTCTGTTGTTCTGACTGCATACTTATACGCCTGTAAGAGCAAGTGACAAATCTTGACCGGGCTTTAATTAGCCCTGTCAATGGTCAAGACATTTAATACATAACTTGTAGCCTGCCCCCTTGCCTAATAACTAAAGTCACGCGCTGTCTCCTTCCTCCGCGCTCAATATTCCATTCAAAATCCTCAACCGCCCTGACTTGAAGTACTTCAACTCTTCACGTTGGAATTTTCACCTCAAAGTAGGTTTGAGCTATCTCCACACTTTAATCTTAGGGGCCTTTATATATGCTTTTCTTTGTATTCGTTTTACACCATCGCGAAATACACCTAGTTACACAGAAAGTGAAAGCTTAACTTTTAAATCATTTCTGTTTGTCCGAAGTTGACTCTCTGATTATCAATTTACATAGAAATTCACTTTCAAGCTTATCAGTCTTTTTACCTAGAATATTATTGATGAGTAACTCAGTACTACGCGCCGCTAATTCACGCAAGGGTTGCTCAACCGTTGTTAATGTGGGCCAAAGTTGCTGAGATATTCTCGAATTATCAAATCCTGCAATAGATAATTCGGAAGGCAATTCTAACCCTATTTGGCGAGCTACTTTCATAACCGCCGATGCCATGTTGTCGTTACTAGCGAATATCGCACTAGGTGGAGTTGCTTCACGTAGCAAACTTCTGGCGCATATTTCGCCTGATTCGAAGCTGAAGTCACCTTGCTTAATTAGTGTTTTTCTAATTGGAATATTTGCGGCAACTAAAGCATCTTCGTATCCTTTTAGGCGTTCAATCGCTCCGTTATGGTCAGGATGCCCTTTTATAAATCCAATTGATTCATGTCCCAGTGAAATTAGATGATTCGTCATCTCTCTGGCCGCAAACCTATCGTTCCCGTAAACGAAGGGCGATATGTCACTTTTATCAATAGGTGAGATGCGTACAAATTCAATTTTGTTTTCTTTCAGTACATCCAACAAACCTTGATGATCGGTTAGTGGCGGCGCAAGTACTAAACCGTCAACTCTCGAACGCTCCAACCACTTGCCTATATCTTCAATAAGCGTTTCACTATCAAAAGCATACGGTTGAATAATAATATTGAACCCAGCTGCCTCACAAACTGGCAATATACCCATTTGCAATTCAAGTATGTAAGGCGGACTGCGATTATCATAAAGTAACGCAATGACATACGAACGGCTGCTCCTAAGATTTCTCGCAAATGAATTAGGGCGGTAATTCAACGATTCAATCGCAGCTAGAACTGTTTCTCGAGTTTTTTTCCGGACAGTAGATTCACTATTAATCACTCTTGATACTGTCTTAGGTGATACCTTCGCTTCTCTTGCTACGTCGTAGAGGGTTGTCTTCTTTATTTGCATAGATGCTATGTACTTATTCCTAGAAATATTGGCCAACATACTATCAATTATTCAATTCTAAAACGCCATTTTAATCCGTTGCACAGAATCGAAAACTTATATTTATTTATGAGTATTTCTAAGTAAAACCAAAATTGACATCGATGTCATTAATGTATAGCATCTGTTAACAACAAATGACATCGATGTCATTTGTTTTTACTTTTACAACATTAAAAGTACTTAATCACAACAATTCGTTTTTATGTTTTTCGAAAAATAGAGAGGTAGCGTAAATGGGAGGTAAGTTCGACTCGTTGGGTCCGCAAGCTTACAAATATATTATTCGTATTGCATTGCTACCTTTGCTGTCTATTGGAGTAATGGGGTGTAAAACTGATAATGCTTCAGAGCATGCATCAATCTACAAGCAACCTGAGTTAGGCACTCGCAGTACGATTCCGCTTTTAAAGAAGCACGGTTTTAAATTTAAGGACCTAAATAAAGACGGTGAGTTAAACGCCTATGAGGATTGGCGTTTGCCTGCTTCAACACGAGCCCGTGATTTAGTCGCTCGGATGACGTTAGAAGAAAAGGCTGGCACCTTGATGCATGGCAGTATGTCTGCATTTGGTGACGTTGATTATGATATGGCACGCGCTAAACGTTTAATTTTGCAAAATAATATTGGTAGTGTAATCACCCGCTTATCCTCCGAAGCAAAGCTATTGGCCAATGGAAATAATAAATTGCAAACAATGGCCGAGCAACGACGGCTTGGCATACCTCTTTCCATAAGTACCGATCCACGTAACCACTTTAATTATCTGGCCGGTGCGAGTGTATCCGCCGGTAGTTTTAGTAAATGGCCTGAGACTCTAGGCTTTGCAGCTGTAGGTGATCCAGATTTGGTTCGCCAGTTCGGAGATATTGCTCGTCAAGAGTATCGTTCTGTAGGTATTGTTCAGGCGTTATCTCCTATGGCCGATTTATCGACTGAACCTCGCTGGCCAAGAGTTGTCGGCACATTTGGTGAAAATGCTGAGTTAGCAAAGCTGTTAGTGGGTGCATATGTTGAAGGGTTTCAAAATGGTGCCCAAGGCCTAAATCCTAACAGTGTCGCCACGGTAGTAAAACATTGGGTAGGTTATGGCGCCGCTAAAGATGGCTATGACAGCCACAATTATTATGGCCGTTACGCTACATTCCCCAACAACAATTTTGAGTACCATATTAAGCCATTCGAAAGTGCATTTTCCGCTAACGTTAGTGGCGTTATGCCGACCTATTCTATTCTACAAAACTTAGTTTATAAGGGTAATAAAATTGAACAAGTCGGAGTGGGTTATAACCGCTATTTGTTAACAGATTTATTACGAGGAGAATATAAATTTGATGGCGTAGTACTTTCTGATTGGGCAATCACATTAGATTGCAGCGATATTTGTAAGTACGGTGAAGTTGATGGACAACGGCAAGAGATCCCGGATTTATCAACTGCCTGGGGGGTTATGGAATTATCGCCTCAACAACGCTATGCAAAAGCTTTAAAAGCTGGAATTGATCAATTTGGTGGCGTTGAAGATCCGCAACCATTAATCGATTCAGTGAAATCTGGTTTGGTTACAGAGGAACGTGTAGCTCAGTCAGCATATCGCATAATGCTGCAAAAATTTGAGTTAGGTCTTTTTGAAAACCCATTTGTTGATGAAGCGCTCGCGTTAAACATCGTTGGAAATGAAGAGTTTCAAGCAAAAGCTGATTTAGCTCAGGCTAAAGCGCTGGTGTTACTTGAAAATAAGCATCAATTATTGCCATTAGCGTCCTCAGCCAAAAAGCTTTACCTCTATGGTATTGACGCAGACGTCGCTGCTAACTTCGGGTTTACAGTGGTCGACGATGTAGAAGATGCTGATTTAGCGATTCTACGACTGGATACTCCCTTCGAACAAACCCACAAAAATTATGTATTTGGTCGTCGTCATCATGAAGGTAATTTATCTTTTGAACCTGGCAATCCAGACTACGACGCGGTAGTAAAAGCCAGTGCACATGTCCCTACAATTGCGACTATTTTTCTAGAGAGGCCAGCAGTATTGACCTCAATACAAGATAAGCTTGATGGAATAATAGGTAACTTTGGCGTTTCAGACAAAGTATTACTTTCAGTAATTTTAGGACACTACAAACCTGAAGGTAAGTTACCCATTGAACTCCCCTCTTCTATGGCGGCTGTTATAGCGCAACAAGCAGATACCCCTTTTGATAGTAACGCACCTTTATATCCTTTCGGTTACGGACTTTCTTATGAATAACAAAATTGCAGTACGTGTAGCTAAGCGCTTTAAGTTTCGAAGCCGCCTTGCAGTATTACTAGCGACATCGGCCACGTTAATATCTGGGTGTCAGGTGGCCGCAGATGCAGACAAAAACGACAGCTCCAAAAGTATAATTGGCAAACAACCTAACATCATTATTTTGTTTGCTGATGACATGGGCTATGGCGACCTTAGTAGCTATGGCAGCCCCAATATTCAAACCCCTGAGCTTGATGAGATTGCAAGACAAGGTCAACGTTGGACAAATTTCTACGTAGCGGCACCGGTATGCTCACCTAGCCGAGGCTCATTAATGACGGGAAATTATCCGGAACGATCAGGTCTTTACGGTGAAACGAAAGCTGTACTCTTCCCAGGTGAAGCTGGGCGCATTCCAGACGAGATAGTGACTTTACCAGAGGCGCTGAAGTCAGCCGGTTACACTACGGCGATGTTGGGTAAGTGGCATTTAGGTGACCAGCCAGAAGGCCTACCTACTCGGCATGGTTTTGATGAGTGGTTAGGAACGCCATACTCTAATGATCTTGATTGGATGATTGGCCCGACTACCACAGAAATTTTTGCTGCGGGAGCTAGAGGTGATAAAGCGTTTGTTCAAAAAGCTATTGCCGACCGCAAAAAGTACTCGCTTGCCCCTAAAAATGAATACTGGGATATACCGCTCATTAAGAGCTCAGTGGTATCCACTGGGTATGAAGACGAAATTGTTGAACGTCCGCCAAATCAAAGCTTATTAACCAAGCGTTATACCGAACAATCGGTCGATTATATTGAGAAACATGCTAATCGCAAACAACCTTTCTTTTTGTATGTTGCTTATAACATGCCTCACGTACCTGTTTTCGCCAGCAGTGATTTTGAAGGTGTTAGCGCAGGTGGACGCTACGGTGATGTCGTTGAAGAAATAGATTGGAGTGTTGGGCAAATCCGTAAAGCTTTAGAAGAACAAGGCATTGCGAAGGATACTTTAGTCGTTTTCAGTAGCGATAATGGGCCGTGGCTCACTATGGATCAGCACGCAGGTTCAGCAGGACCGCTACGAAATGGCAAAGCTACCACGTTTGAGGGAGGCACGAGAGTACCTGGTATTTTCTGGTGGCCGGGTCAAATCCAACCCGGGGTAGTAAAAGGTATTGGCTCTGTGATGGATATGTATGCAACTGCCCTAAAACTTGCTGGTGTTGAGCCAGTAGCTGAGGTTATAGATTCTGTAGATCTAACGCCTGCACTGATGGGACATCAAAGCCCAAGAACCAGTTTTGCTTACTATCGCTCTGGCGAACTGTACGCCTTCCGCAAAGGACCTTACAAAGTTCATTTTATTACACAAGGAGCTTATGGTCAGCCTCCGGCACGAGTTGTCCACAAGCGCCCGCTGTTATTCCACTTAGGCGAAGATCCAGGTGAAAAATTTGATGTTGCAGACCAGCGGCCGGAAGTTTTGGCTGACATGTTAAAGGCAGCAGAAATGCATCGCTCAGGTATGAATATCGCTGAGTCAATTTTTGAAATTGGTCGTTAATAATTAAGGACAAAAATATGGAATTAGCAAGTTCCACAGGAACAAGTACTCCAGAGCACGGACAATCACAAAACAATTTGTTTGCGTTAACCGCACTAACGAGTTTGTTCTTCATGTGGGGGTTTATCACTTGTTTGAACGATATATTGATACCCCATTTAAAAAATGTATTTTCGCTTAGCTATACGCAAGCAATGCTAATCCAATTTTGTTTTTTTGGGGCCTATTTTTTGGTATCCATTCCAGCAGGGATGCTTATAAAACGCATTGGTTATAAATATGGCATCGTACTAGGGCTTATTATCGCAGGAGTAGGTTGTTTACTTTTTTACCCTGCTGCTACCACTCATGTTTACGGCGTCTTTTTAGGTGCGCTTTTTGTACTGGCATCCGGTATTACTATTTTACAAGTCTCAGCAAACCCTTACGTAGCAATACTGGGCCCCTCAGAGACAGCGGCAAGCCGCTTAACGTTGACTCAGGCTTTTAACTCTTTGGGAACCGCTATTGCACCATTTTTTGGTGCCGCGTTAATACTATCCGTAGCGGCAGTTGACGCTAGTCAAATGCATGCTTCGCAATTGGAAACCGTTACACAAGCAGAGGCATCCTCTGTGCAAATTCCCTACTTACTGCTAGCCGCTACATTGCTTGTTCTTGCTGCCATTTTTGCAATGTTAAAGCTTCCAGCTATCGAATATAAACCTGTTGTAAAGACCGCCTCTAATGCCAATCAGCCATCAATTTTCACATACCGACATTTAACCTTGGGGGCACTAGGCATCTTTCTCTATGTTGGTGCCGAGGTATCGATAGGAAGTTTCATGGTTAATTTTTTGGGTAAGGAAAATATTGCCAATATGGCGGAGGCCGAAGCGGCAAATTATGTGGCGTATTACTGGGCTGGCGCAATGGTTGGAAGATTTATTGGTGCAGCTGTCATGCAAAAAGTATCCGGAGGCGTTGTGCTCGCCTTTAATGCATCGCTAGCTGTCGGCTTGTTGTTGATTGCAATCCTGGGTCAAGGCTGGATAGCAATGTGGTCAATCCTACTGATCGGATTGTGCAACTCGATAATGTTTCCCGTTATTTTCAGCTTAGGTGTCAACCAACTGGGAGAACGCACAAGTGAAGGGTCTGGAATACTTTGTTTAGCGATTGCTGGGGGCGCCATTGTGCCGCTAGCTCAGGGTTTCTTAGCTGACAGTGTCGGTTTACAACCTGCCTTCATATTGCCCCTACTTTGTTACTTATACATTGTTTTTTATGGCTTAAAGGGGTCAAAACCGACTTTCAAATTGACGTAGTACTCAGATTATTTGGGAAATTTAATTGTGTACGTGTGAGTTATCAAAGATAGCTCCTTTAAACGTACGCTTTTTATACAGAAGTGGAAGCTAAAGCCACTTTGTTAAGTTCGGACGCTGAGAGCATTCTCAGTTAAACACACTCGATGAGAGATCAAGAGCATATAAAGGTCACCGCTGACGGTATTTCAGCTATCACAGTGCAAATAATGTTCATGTCACTCTATAAATAAAATAGGACACAACACATGTTACTAACTAAAAAACGCAAAAGCATATTAGCTGTTGCCACTGCCTTGGGTCTAATAAACGGCTCTTTTTCCCAATCCATATATGCGCAAGAGAAGGAATTGGACGAAGATGGATTTGAGCAAATTATTGTGACAGCAAGCCGTACAGCAACAGTTGCATCGAAAACCCCGGTAGCTTTGGCTTCAATAGGGGCAGATGATCTTCGTGATTCGGGAGTTACAGATCCTACAACATTAGGTGATATGACACCCAATATATCAATTGATCGCAACAATGGTTTGCAAATTACCATACGTGGCGTTAGTAGTTCAGACAATACAGAGAAAGGTGATCCCTCTGCTGCATTTTTACTTGATGGCGTGTACATCGCGCGACCTCAAGCTCAGGAAGTATCTTTCTTTGACGTCTCCCGAGTCGAAGTTTTGAGGGGACCACAGGGCACCCTATATGGTCGAAATACTACTGCAGGGGTTGTAAACATAATCACGAATAAACCCAGATATGATTTTGAAAGTTCGTTTGATCTAGCGTATGGCAATTATAACACACTGCAAGGAACTGCTATGGTCAATGTACCCGTCAACGATGACTTTGCTTTACGCTTTGCAGCGAACATTGACCAGCGTGATAGCTATATTGAAACCGATGGTGTTAATGCTGATGTAGACAAATACAAAGACAATCGCTCAGTAAGGTTGTCCGGCTTATACAATGTGAGCGACGATGTGGAAATACTTGTCAGAGCCGACTATAGCAGTATGTTGGGCAACCCGATGGAAACGGTTTTGTTAAGTAATTTTTATACTATGCCTTTTGAAAGTGGTGTCGACCCAAAGTATACGGATAGTAATTCCAAGGCTTTACGACAACTTGGCTTTGATACGACTGGCAAGCAAGACCGCGATAACTCTACTTGGGGCATTGAAAGTGATATAAATTGGTTTATCACCGAAGAACTAACCTTAAATTATATTGGCTCTTATCGAGAATTTACTCGTGATGAAGAAGGAACGCGTTTTTTTGGAGAGAATGAAGCCACAGACTTTATTACTACTAACCAATACACTTGGGACGGAGATTATAAACAGCACTCTGAAGAATTAAGACTCGCTTATGATAATGGTAATTTACAAGCTCAGGCTGGGCTTTATTACTTCCGTGAAGAATCAGGCATTGCTTTAATTCTTTACGGCTTAAGAGCCCCTGAAGGGCAAGATGGCTATATTTTTGGTTTCCCGCAAGACCCAACCATTTCCAAATCCGTAGCTTACTTTGGTCAAACTACCTATCACCTAACCGACGAACTTAGAGTGACAGGGGGAATTCGTTCCACACATGATGAAAAGTCACGGGTAGGTGCAACCATTACCCACACAACCCTAGATGAAGAAATTGATTTTGAGAATGGCGATATACTTAACAACGCCTCAAGAGAGTTCTCGAAAGTTACCTGGAAATTAGGGTTAGATTATGATCTAGATTCACGCACCTTGCTTTATGGCAGTGTAGCAACAGGCTATAAAGCTGGTGGCTTTAACGCTGGGTGCATCGAGGGTGAAGGTTGCATTAACCCAACCACAGAAGAAGCTTTCTATTATGCTCCTGAAACGTTAGTAGCATTTGAAGCAGGTTTAAAAACACGCTTCCCTGAATACAAATTGCAGCTAAATACCAGCGCCTTTCATTATGATTATGAAGATTTACAACTTAGTCAAATTATCGACGTTGAAGGAGCGCCTCAAGCAGTCACCACTAATGCTGCAGTAGCTGATGTTGACGGAGTAGAAATTGAATCCATTTGGACACCAAACCAAGCGACTAATGTCAACCTAGCGGTGACCTGGCTAGATGCTCGTTTTGACGACTATCAGATGTCTGAAAATGCCAGCTTTGATGGTAAACCTTTATCTCGATCTCCTGAATTCACGTTGAACGCTGGCTATACCTACACGTGGGAACTTAGCAATGGTGCAGCCCTTGATCTTAGTTTAAATACTAAGTGGAGCTCTGAATACGTTATTTTAAACAACACTATAGAGGCCTACTTCCGACAACCAAGTTATACAAAAACAGGGATTACCGTTACCTACAACTCACCAGATGGCAATTGGTATGCTCAAGCCTTTGGTAAGAACTTAGAAAACAACGTGACCTTGTCTTCCGCTACTGTGGCCAGTCGCTTCCCAACATTGTCTAATGGAAGTGCCACCTTCTCAGACCCACGTACATTTGGCGTCAGAGTTGGCTACCGTTACTAACTAAGCAATTCGGTCTCACTTGGCAAGATTTTACCTAATATTCATTCCGCCAAGTGAGACAATTCTTGCTTTGTCCAATGCGATTAACTGGTGTTAATCAACGAGTTTGTGACGCTTTTTAAGTGTATACACGAATATCACACCCAACACGTACCGCTGTTTAGTCAAAGGTAATTTAACTACCCAAAGACGAGTTTAAGTTTTTCGTTGTGGCTCCAAACACAAGTACCAAGTGCTATGCCTTGTGTCGCCAATATATGTTGGAAGTTATCTATCAGTAAGTTTTTCAAACACAAATACCAATTTTTATATCTAGGAACTAATAATGAAGGCATTTGCCCTGGCAATTTTTTGCCTATTTTGCACTGATATCGACGCGAAAGTTTTAACACAAGAAACCGCCGTAAATATAGGGTGGTGGCAGGAGATATCGGATACCTCAAAGGAATCGGGTATGTATAACAGAAGTATCGTTACTGTACACCATCGAAGGGTCAGCGATTGGGGCTCACTAAATATAAAAGGGCAGATGGAAAATATAGGGGCTATGAGTGATTCGCTCGATGGCTCAGAGGGAAACGTTTGGTTCAAAACAATAGCAACACTATATTACAATTTACCAAATGCTGGGGTTAAATTATGGTATGACTTATTTGTAAATTCGAACCAAAAAGTGTCTGAAATCGAGAACTTACTGGGGCTTGCTTACCAGAAAAAAATCGGCAGGATCAGTATTACAGGTGGCGTAGCGATGAGTTATTTATCTGGTCATTCGCCATTAGGAAGCGTTGAGGGGGCAATTGCACCGATAGCACGACTTACTGCAAACTATCAAATAAATAATAACTTACTTGCCTTTGGGGTTATCACAGCAAATCTGAATCGCGATACTGAAAAATTATCAGGCTCTTTTCCTGATTTAGGGAATTCAGGACATTTTGCATTAATTGGAATTAAGTACAAATTTGCACCTCAATGGGATTTTAACGTAACGATACGTGACTACAGAAGTTGGGGGGCTTATAACAATGGGGGGAATAGTATTGTTACGACAGTGGGCTACTATTTTTAATAAATTCCCAGGGCTCTCCACTATTAAAGATTCGGTTGATTATCCCCGAGCAAATAGCCCAGTTGCTATCTAACTTGTTAAGCATTGCCAACACAAAACTTATTCAATCGACGTTAAACATTTTAGGGTAAAAGAGACGTTGTAAACTAGACAAGTGATAATGTGCCCTGCCCTATTTTATACCACGCTAAGCGGCATAACCTGATAAGTATAAACAAGCTGTTAAAGCGTGCTTTGAGCAACCCTAATGAACACATTCCCTGCGTATCTTGTAGCCTGCCCCTTTGCCTAACAACTAAAGTCACGCGCTGTTTCCTTCCTCAGCGCTCAATATTCCAGTCAAAGTCCTCAATTGGCCAGGCTTACAGTACTTCAATTCTTCACGTTGGAATTTTCACCTTAGATTAGGTCTGAATTATTACGAAATTTTAATTATGGGTGACTTTGTTAATGCGTTCAGTTGCAAAAGGTGGTGAAAAAAAGTGTATAAAAGGCCGTTTAAGTTAAGGGCTGTGATGGGCTAGGCAGTTATAGGAGCTGAGTGCTTTTTTTGGCAACCGTCTCGCCTATTTGAAAGCACTCAGCTCTTTTTTTATTAATGATCCTTTTATTCTAGAATGCAAATTGTACTGTATATTTATACATGATATAAACGCTAAGATAATTTGAAAACTAAATAACCGATACACACGTGTTGTTTCATCATTTCTGACAGAATCGACCGCTTTTGTGTATTTGCTTAGGGAAGTAATAATCTTCGATGCATGACAAACTGATTCAAAAGCTCGAAATTCTCTCAGATGCAGCTAAGTACGATGCATCATGTGCAAGCGGTACGGCTGGTAAACGCAAGGCTGGGAAAACGGATAAAACTGGCATTGGTTCGCTTACTGGCGGTACAGGAATATGCCACAGTTTTACCCCTGATGGGCGCTGTGTCTCTTTACTAAAGATACTAATGACGAACTACTGTATTTACGATTGTCACTATTGTATCAATAGAGTATCAAGCAATGTTCAACGTGCTCGTTTCACTGTGAAAGAAACGGTAGATTTGACACTGAATTTTTATAAGCGCAACTACATCGAAGGCTTGTTTCTTAGCTCAGGGATCGTCGGTTCACCAGACCTTACAATGGAAAGCATGGTGCGTATTGCAAAGTCGTTACGTCTCGATCACGGCTTCAAGGGGTATATCCACCTTAAGACAATTCCCAATGCTTCGCCTGAACTGCAGGCCGAAGCGGGCTTATATGCCGACAGGCTTAGCATTAATGTAGAAATGCCGACCCAGCCTTCATTAAATAAATACGCGCCAGAAAAAGACCTCGGCGCTATTCATAGCGCAATGAATACTCTGAAAGACAAAATAGCCGAGCATAAAATAGATAAAACGCATACCGGTAAACGCCCTCCTCGCTTTGCCCCTGGCGGGCAGTCTACTCAAATGATCATAGGGGCCGATGGCTCAAACGATAAAATCATATTGGGAACGAGTGTTAAACTTTATAGCCAACAAAAGCTACGCCGCGTTTATTACTCTGCGTTCTCGCCAATACCAGATGCGTCTGAGGTTTTACCGCTCAAGCCAGCACCTTTGATCCGCGAGCACCGTCTTTATCAGGCTGATTGGCTATTGCGTTTTTATGGTTTTAATCTTGATGAAATATTACACGATGACATGCTTGATATGGACCATGACCCTAAGCTGGCGTGGGCATTGCGCAATCGTCATGTATTCCCAATTGACTTAAATAAAGCCGACAAACTGATGTTGTTACGAGTGCCAGGTCTTGGTGCCCGCACCGTGCAAAAAATTCTGGCGATCCGCCGTTATACAAAGCTTAGTTGGATGGATCTCACTAAAATGCGTCTGCCATTACAAAAGCTAAAACCTTTTATTAGTGTGAATGATTACTCGCCTGCTATTCACTTACTCGATAGCAATAATTTTGAGCTGCAGTTCAAACAGCCGAAACAGTTTGAGCTCTTCGGCGCCTAAATGAAGTAGCCTCAAGATGAAAACAATTACAATCACTTCCGTGCCCGGATATAACGAGTGGCGCAAAGCATCAAGAGAATGTTTAGCGCAAGCTATCTCCCCTGAAAACATTATTTGGCAAACTTCAGAGTCCATACAGGACGACTTGTTTGGGCATCCTGAAGAGATTATTGCGGCCCCTAAAGGGCAGATGAAACACACTATTCCCAAGTCAATACTAATGCTTTTTAAATATGCGCTGTGTCATCGAAATGCTAGCCGCTTCGCACTGTGTTATCGGGTTTTATGGCGCGTTATTTTCGAGAACAAAAACCTTATTCAGTTAAAAACTGACCAAGATATAATGCAGCTTGTTACTTTAGCCAAAGCGGTAAAACGCGATGCGTATAAAATGAGCGCGTTTTTGAGATTTAGAGAAGTTAATCATGACGGACAAGAGCACTTTATCGCTTGGTATGAACCAGAGCATTTTAGCTTGGAGATTAAACTCGACTTCTTCCAAACCCGCTTCAAGAATATGCGCTGGTCTATATTGACGCCTTATCGGGCCGCCCATTGGGACACTGAAAAGCTAGTGTTAGAAGATAATCCCGATCCGAGTGTGTGCCCTGATGAAGACCGTATCGAAAAATATTGGCTCACTTATTACACTAATATATTTAATCCCGCCCGGATCAAAAAGAGCGCGATGCTAAGCTCAATGCCTAAAAAGTACTGGAAGAACATGCCTGAAACAGCACTGATTGACGATATGATTCGAAATTCAGATGCAAGAGCTCGCAAAATGATAACAGATGGGAATAAACGCTAATTTCGATGATATGTATATCAATTGGAGTTTTCTAATGGCGTTAGGTTTCGTATAAGTTATTGGCCCTTATTAGGACGATATGAAGGCCCCCATGATAAGAATGGTCAACTATAAGGGCTGTACTGCACTTATTTTGTGTCAGGTAGATGGATTGTGCCTCAACCTCGAAAAGCCAAATTCACTAAAAGACTATATTGAGCTGTTAGATACACCAGGTCGCTGCATTCAAAGCGAACTTCTCTCATGCTTCAAATCCAGTGATTTATCGCGGCCGTTGCACGAAGCAACAAACGACAAAACACTCGAAGCTGCGTTGTATAAAAATGGCCAAGTTCAACGTTAGAAACGGCTAGCTGACTTTATGGTTATGCGCCAAATGCTTTCACAGAAGCTAAGAAAGTAAATGACACAAAGAAATTAACCGATCATCCAGAGAAAAGAGCTCTTTACTTGAGAAATATTTACAATTTTACCCGTAAGTTAGTTAGCGAATTTCGCTACTGCAATTGTTTTTGCACAAAAACACACTCCTCTTTTTCATTGTGACCAGCCTACAAGCTATATTACGACCGCAACTCGAACAATAACGTAAGAAATTCACAAAGTAGGTCTATGATTTGCACCAAGATATTAACTAACAATCTGAAGGGGTACATTATGAGCAGTAAACAACTCATTACGAACGTAGGTATTGGACTTGCCGCCGCATCGGCAGGCATTCTAGCAAGAAAAACGCTACAAAAATCGTGGGAAAAAGTGACTAACGAACCCGCACCGAAAGACAAGAGAAATGAAAACACTGACCTTAAAGAGGCTGTAACGTGGGCAGTCGTGTCAGGTATTGGTGCTGGTCTTGCTAGAATGGCCGTTCAATATGTAATCGACAAACGCCAGTCGAAATAACATCTTAAAATAGATAGCTCTGAAAAATACAAGAAGGGCGATATAAAGAAACCTGTGATAAATATCGTCAATTTTCAGGGCCAGGCCATAGTCGGTTTGTGTCTCATTATTGTCAGATAGGTTGCGTGTGCCCCAACCTCGAAAAAGCCAAATTCGGTAAAAGACTATTGTGAGTGGTAGACACTACAGGCCGTTGTATTCGTGATGACAAGGCGGCCATATCGATAACACTCGCAGTCCTATTCTACAAAGATTGGGACTAGACGCTGCTCAGTGGTTAACCTTAACTACTGAGTTTGAAAAACACTTCTGCTACGCAGCTGGTGCGGAGCAAATGATGAATGCCTTTAAGCGCCATACTCATCATCAACGAATACGAGGAATGACCAAAGCGAAAGCCTTGTTAAAACGCGCTTGAATCAACCCTAACGAACACATTCCAAGCATATCTTGTAGCCTAGCCCTTGCCTAAAAATTGACCTTACGCGCCATTTTTTTCGAGGCACAGTATTCCAGTAAAAATCCGCAATTGGCCTGACCTTGAGAAGGTCAACTCCTCGTGTAGGAACCTCCACCTTTAAGTAGGAGTGAATTATTACGAAACTTTAATTATGGATGTCTTTGCAAGTTGATAGAGGGCAAAAGACTCAGCGATACTAAGGCGAGTTTACTAAACACTATGCTTTTCATGTTTCTACTCCGTTTTCCATGTTCTTATCCACTGATATCGCGTTGAGCGATCTTTCTTGGATGCCATGAAGCCATCTTTTTTTGCATCGGTAGGCCAATTGAAGTCATAAATTTCAATTGCCAAAATAAGTGCCATGGGTTTTTCAAATGGGATACTGGGCACAATCGTGTGGTTGAACTTCCCGTCTACGAAGAAGTCAAGTTGTGTGGGCGTTCGCCAATGAAAGCCATAAACATGAAAATTTTCAGAAGGTGAGAATGTGCCACTGAGATCTTTCGGAGTTTCAATATTTATCGCTTTCTCAGTACAGCTGTCTTGTCGCTGGCGAGCAGTGGCATTAATGCCTTGAAGAAAGCTAGTGCGTGCCTTTTCATACCATTCAGGCACTGACTCACCCTCAAGCGGAGGCTTAGTGTTACTCGATGCTCGCCCAATACTTTCGGTAACATCGAGCTCAGTTTTGGGCACCGTTTCACAATTAGGATCATGGGGCGTTTGCATCCAAAATGTACCCGACATGATTGTGGTTGTCGTTTTCATTTTTGCTTCGGTATACATGCCCGGCTGTATTAAGGCATGGGAACGCAGAATGGCGCCAGTATGCGTCCACGTTCTTCCCTCGAAAACAACGTCTTCCTTTTTTCCTTCCATCCAAAGCTCGCCATCAACCACACTGACATTCTTCTTCTGAAATAATCCTGGGTACCGGCCGTTCCATAGAAACTTGCCTGGAACAATATTGCGGGTATCCCATATTTGACTTAACTCATCCCCTTCAAATTCATCTGAAAGTGTTTCAACGAGTGACCAACGCTGTGTTAAAAGCTGCTTGCTAGCGCCATCTTCCCCACTAACAAATGGATGCGTTTGTGCTTCTTCTTGGGCGTTAACGTTCAAGCTAGCAATTAGAAGAAGAACGATTAGCCCCCCGCTATTTAACCAACGTATCGCATCATTTTGTCCAAACATATTGCGCTTCATTGTGAGTCTCTTGCACGTTTGTTCAGGTTGTACCGTAAAACAGTGCCCATTAGAGGTTTACCGTTCACGCTAACCATTTCACCTAGATCTATAGTGTAAAGTCTATTCTCGGCCAGGCTGTCTAAGGTAATAAAAAGCTGCTTTCTCGATTTATCTAAGGTGAGTTTGGCTGGAACTACATTAGTTACATCCACCTTTTCTGAACCGTATTTGGCGTGATAGTGATAGGTATGGTGGGTTATTGAAACAGTATCTGGCAGAGCCTCGATGGGCTCATTAGCGGTAATTTGAAACCCGTCTTTATGAAGCGTTACACTTTCAATAAGAAAAGGCGTTTTTTTCTTAGTGATTTTGAGCAAGCCCTCTCCACCAGCCCAATTCATGTGTACTTTGCCGACCCACAATGCGCCATCTGAAGAGAAGTCCATCGTGTAATTTCCAATGCCAAGAGCGTTGCCCCCTACAAAAGGAATGAGTGTTCCTTGCGATGTTCCGTCAATTTCATCGGGTAAATATCGAATGAGATGATTTTTATTCATATCACCTAAGAGCATTTCTCCCTCTGGAAGACCAAAAAGAGATTTAGCGATAGTTTTAACTGGTTTCGTTGGTGAATTCGCCAGCTCTCCATGTGGAAACAATGCCGCTGCGGGTTTGCGCAACGGTAATAAATCAGACGCTTCTATTTCAGAATGGGGCTTTTGCCAACCTTTTTTCCAATGCAAAGAAGCGGGATGTCCTGCAAAATCTCCCTCGCTGACATGATGCAAAGGGCTTGTTCCTATCCAGTCCCCCTGATTATCAGTTACCCATAGGCGCCCGTTATCATCGAATCCCATTCCAGCTGGCGACCTAAACCCTGAAGCAAAAGGCGTAACCTCACCGTCAGGCGCTATCTTCATTACCCACCCTCGGTAAGGCGCACAAGAAAACATGCGAGTTACCTTTTTCCGATACCCTTGTTTCCATTTTTCAAAGTCATGCCACTGCTGCATCTTGTCTTTAGGAGGACATAACTCACTGTATTCCCCCCTTATATACTCAAAAACTCCATTAAAATTAGATGCTACATTTAGCGCAACAAATATATTTCCTTCAGTGTCAACCACAGGACCAAACGCAAATTCGTGGTAGTTTCCCGTCATTCCAAAATCATCGTATACCGTCTGATACTGATCTGCCTTACCATCACTATCAGTGTCAATTATCCGCGTAAGCTCCGGCTTTTGAATGACTAAAAATTGTCCCGGCTTCTCCTCTACAATACCAAGTGGCATATGTAACCCCGACGCAAACACGTCCCATGTTTCAGACTCAGGATCATAGATAACCACATCTCCGTGCATCACAGTAAGCGCTAATCGGCCGTCTTTCATTGCCGTTAAACCACCGACTTGAGGGTCAATTTCAATTGGGTAATCAACCCGCTCAATGGCGTAGTAGTCATACCAATCTGCTTTTACCATCGCGGAAAACATAAGGTGGGAAAGAAGCGCCACCAGCAGCGCTGCGAATAAAAGGGTATTCATAATTCCACCTCAATGCTGAAGCTCGACACTTGCTCAGGGGACAAGTGAACGTTATCGTCGGTTAGAGGTTTTCCATTAAGGCGTATTGAAGATGGAGACGAATGGTCAAGAGTAAGTGCTACATCTTGTTTTACGCCTGTTATTGTAAACTCACGAACGAACGATCTTTCATTACTCCCTAAATGAATACGTTCTTTTACTTCAACGTTGCCGACCTGATAATGAAACTCTGGCTCCCCCTTAATCAATTGATATCCTTTGAACATAATTTCCTTATTATCAACAAACGAAAATAAAACGTCGCTTTCTTCTGTATACATTATGGCTTTCGCATTTTCCTCTCGTCTTTTTTCTCCGTCAAAATCAGCGCCAGTGGGGTACACATAGCGCAATTTTGCTATGGTGGTATCCCATACCACTGTTAATTCAGAATTTAGAGCAATAGCTATTGATGCTGGGCTAGTGAAAGGCAGATAATGTCTCAATACTTGGGGATAAGGTCGCTGTGGCGGCTTGTAAGGTGCGAATTTAGGTTTTTCCCCTTCTTGTTTTTGGTCCTTACTCACATCCAAAATGTAAAGGTGAATAGCTGCAAGCGTATCGTTGTCCAAATAGGTAATCGCAGGCATTTGGATCATATCAGGGTTTTTCTTACCCGGACTTTTCACCCATGCTAAAAATGCCTCCCGTTTAGTCTCTGGGTAACGATCGCTAATATAAACTAACGATGGACCTGTACTATTTTGCTTTAGATCGTGACAGGCGCCACAATTTTCTTTAAATGCCGTCTCGCCCATATCATTGGCGTAATCGTCAACAGACAAAGTCATGAGCAACAGCACAAAACCGATAGTGCAAACACTATTGCTGGCCATCATGAGAAAACTCAAGTTGTATCCTCTTTTTTTACATCCACATTTTTTTTCATTGTGTTCCCACTGCAAAATAGTGAAGACTTCAATACCGAAATACATGAACCTGAATTCACTACTCAGTTATTCTGATAACAGTATTTGTTAGGCATTCATTCGTTTATTCTCATTGCTTGCGATTCTGTGCTTAGCAGTTCGGGCTTACCACCTCTATTCCCCGAGCCTGAAACGGTCTGAAGCCTGCTACCTGCCAGCGCTATCTTGGCATTACCGAATTTCCCAGAAACCGGCGGAATTTTTGGGGGTTACCGTGTTCATCTCCCTCAAGCAGAAAAAACACCATCCCAGCATCAGACAAGTCAGCCTTTTTCTTAGGGTTGTGCTGCATTCGCTCCCACAACCAACGTAACGAAGGGTCTTTGTGGGTTTTAAGCCACTCAAAGGGTTCAAATGATTTTGAGCACCATAGCGTTGTGGGTTTGTCACACGCGTTCTGATCAATAATTCTTTTGTAATGGATGCGGTTACCACTTAGAAGCAATACATCTGACATTGTATGATGCGCTTTTCTTCTCAAATGTTTGTCGTTGTACCCACTATGAGAAACAACATATACGTGAGAAAGTGACGCAATCTTTTCTATATCGATTACGCGTGCAACGGCCTGATAAAGAAATTCTGAAGGGCCCATATGGATAAAATACAGAGGGTCGTGTTCACTAGATTTTGCAATCTCACGCGCCAGATGTTCAATTGCCCTATCTGTATTTTTCGACACATCGAAGAATTGTGATTTAGGAAAGTTCCACCACTCAATTGCACCAGTGACAGAGTCCGCCATGTAATTTGTTTCGGTGGTATGCGGTGGTGCATCAATGAAGTTGTTGAAGGAATAATGCACCAATTTATCTTGCAACCCTTTTTTGGCAAGCATTGCTAGTGTTGCGGCTGTACCTGCCCAATCATCCTCGTCAGCTCGCGGCCAGCGTGCTTCAGTGTGATGATCAGCTTGATTGTTACCATCTGCACTAATTGCTATTCGTTCACCGTTGTACTGGTATCCCTCCATAATAAACGCAGATACAACTTTAACGCTGCCATTGTGAGTAAATACGGAAGAAAGTGAACTGGCTGATTCAAACCCGTAAAGGCTAACTTCATTGTCTAGCGTATTGGCAACAACCCATGCACTGTTGACACAAAGTACTGTGCTGACAACAGCCACTGTTCTGCGCTGAAACCTTGATAATATTATAGATTGAAGACGGGTTATGCAGCGAAACATAAATAGAGGACCCAGAAATCGTACTCGTTATAAATATAGAGTCAGAGTACTCCCCAACCACAATACAGTCAACATTTCACAAACACATTGTTAACAATAAAGCTTGAAGGGCAAAAGAAAAAGCGTATTAAGGTCATATTTTAGCATTAGCTTTTGTAATACCCCCATTTTAAGCGGCAGTCATTTGTAGAAAATCTTTAAGCCGCTCCCAATAATTGATTGGGGGGCACATATAAAAGAGGTCAGAGAAATTTTAAAAACACTCCCTCTAAATTCCTCACTACAATCTGTTTAGTTTTACTAAGAAATCCTGAAAATCTTAGCTTAAGAAAAAGAGGGATCACCCTCTTGTATAGCAAAGCCATGCTTTTGATTTACAGCGACTCCAATTTTCCAGATTTTAAATAGACTTGCCAGATGACCTGACATGGACGTCAGGGCAATGCGAACCGCTTTACATGGATGTTGCCTTTCGCCGTTCTGGCATTGAAGTCTATTTCAAATATGAATTGAAAATTGGTTGGAGCGCGGCTTCTTTTGCCTACTTTTCTTAGCTGTTGAAGAAAAGTAGGTCTCCCAGCATGGATGCTGGGAGAAAAAATCCACGGATGGCGGTAAGCGAAGCGTATGCTTTTAAGCGTAGCGCCCCCTACTCTTCCATATACGTCTCAATACTAGGGCAAGAACAAATCAAATTTCTGTCCCCGAATACGTCATCGATGCGGTTAACCGAGGGCCAGAATTTGTTTTTCGCTACGCTGGCGACTGGGTAGGCCGCTGTGTGGCGATCGTAACTGCGATCCCAGTTGGCGTCACAGATATCGTCTAGGGTGTGCGGTGCGTTGTGCAATGGGTTGTCAGTTGCGCTCCACTCACCTGATTCAACTTTTGCCGCTTCAGCACGGATGCATACCATGGCTTCGATGAAGCGGTCTAGCTCGACTTTGGCTTCTGACTCTGTTGGCTCGATCATCAGCGTGCCTGCTACTGGGAAGCTCATGGTCGGTGCGTGAAAGCCGTAATCGTTTAGGCGTTTGGCGATATCGACTTCGGTGACGCCTGATGCTTCTTTTATGGGGCGCAGGTCGATAATACATTCGTGTGCTACGCGGCCATTTCGTCCGCGATACAAGACGTTGTAGTGGCCGTCTAGCTTATTGGCGATGTAGTTGGCGTTTAAAATTGCCACTTCGGTAGCCTTTTTAAGCCCTGCACTGCCCATCATTTTGATGTACATGTAGCTGATAGGCAAAATAGATGCACTGCCCCAAGGCGCTGCAGATACCGCGCCATTGCCGGCACTGGTGTTGCCTGTGTCGATGACTTTATGGTTTGGTAAGAACGGCGCTAAGTGCGATTTAACTCCGATTGGCCCCATACCCGGGCCGCCGCCACCGTGGGGAATACAGAAGGTTTTGTGCAAGTTTAAGTGCGATACATCAGAGCCAATATGACCAGGTGAGGTAATGCCTACCTGCGCGTTCATATTCGCACCATCAAGATACACCTGACCACCAAACTCATGCACTATGTCGCACATTTCTTTGATGGTTTCTTCGTACACACCATGGGTAGATGGGTAGGTGATCATGGCGCAAGACAGGTTGTCTGCCACTTCTGCGGCTTTTTTGCGTAAATCAGCTAAGTCGACGTTGCCGTTTTTGTCACAGTTCACCACCACCACTTTCAAGCTAACCATTTGCGCTGACGCAGGGTTAGTACCGTGCGCAGAGCTTGGGATAAGGCAAATATTACGATGCCCTTCGTTGCGGCTTTCGTGGTAACGCTGAATCGCGATAAGGCCAGCATATTCGCCCTGTGCACCTGAGTTAGGCTGCATAGAAAGTGCATCGTAGCCTGTGATATCTAGTAACCATTCGCTTAATTCGCTCAACATTTGGCTGTAGCCTTGTGCTTGCTCGATAGGAGCGAACGGGTGCAATTTACCAAACTCAGGCCAGGTCACCGGGATCATTTCAGCGGTGGCATTCAGTTTCATGGTGCATGAGCCTAGGCTTATCATCGAGTGATTAAGGGCTAAGTCTTTGTCTTCTAATGATTTGATGTAACGCAGCATTTCAGTTTCTGACTGGTAGCTGTTAAACACTTCGTGAGTCAAAATATCGCTGGTACGCACTAAATCAGCCGGAATGGACTGACTGCCTTTCGCCACAATTTGCTGATCAAGTTGGTTAATGTCTAATCCGTGATCGTCGCCTAACAACACGTTGAACAGGTTTTGTAGGTCATCACGGGTGGTGGTTTCATCAAGGCTAATACCCACTGCACCGTCTAAGTCGGTACGTAAATTCATTTTCGCGCTATGAGCCGCTGCCACGATCGCGTCTTTTTTGTCGCCTACGTTAACCGTAATGGTATCGAACCAGGTGTTATTCGCTAGGCTCAGGCCCTTGTCAGCATGTTGGGTAATACCGGCAGCAAGAATGTCAGCAAAGCGATGAATACGTGATGCTATTGTTTTTAGGCCGTCAGGACCGTGGTACACAGCGTAGAACGATGCCATGTTAGCCAGTAACACCTGAGCGGTACAAATGTTTGAGTTGGCCTTTTCACGGCGGATATGTTGCTCACGGGTTTGTAGTGCCATGCGCAGGGCCGGGCGACCACGCGTGTCTTTTGATACACCAATAATACGCCCAGGAAGCGAGCGCTTGTAGGCATCGCGCGTAGCGAAAAACGCAGCGTGTGGCCCGCCGTATCCCATAGGTACGCCAAAACGTTGAGCTGAACCTAGCACCACATCTGCGCCCATTTCACTTGGCGCTTTAAGTAACACCAAGCTCATAATGTCAGCCGAGACCGCGACTATGCCTTTGTTTGCTTGTACTTGGGCGATAATGTCGGTTAGGTCATTTACTGCCCCTGTGGTGCCTGGATATTGCAGCAATGCACCGAACACGTCATGGCTGGCTGCATCTGCCGCTTTGCCCACAACGACGTCAAAACCGAACATATCAGCACGGGTTTGAATCACGTCAAAGGTTTGTGGGTGCACATCCTCAGCCACAAAGAACAGGTTTGATTTTTTGTTTTTCGATACGCGCTTAGCAAGGCCCATGGCCTCGGCTGCGGCGGTAGCTTCGTCTAGCAAAGAAGCAGAAGCAAGCTCCATTCCAGTTAAATCAATGGTCACTTGCTGAAAGTTAAGCAGCGCTTGTAAACGCCCTTGAGCAATTTCTGGCTGATACGGCGTGTACGCAGTGTACCAACCTGGGTTTTCTAGCACGTTACGTAAAATAACGTTCGGGGTTAGAGTATCGCTGTAACCCATGCCAATGTAAGAACGGTTTACTTGGTTCTTGCTGGCTACGGTTTTCAAATAGGCCAAGGCTTGTGCCTCAGTTTGGCTTTCACCCACGTTTAGGCTTTCTGGCAAACGAATACCTTCAGGTACGGTTTGTTGCATCAAATCGTCCAACGACTCGGCACCAACACATTCCAACATGTCAGCCATTTCAGCTTCACTTGGGCCAATATGGCGGCGAATAAAATCTTGCGTTTGCTCTAACTGCGAAAGGGAAAAATTAGCATGTGGCATAACTGGCTTACCGATTCCTTAAAACGTGAGTGGCCTGAATCAAACGATTTAACGCATGATTAAGGTAAAAATATTAGATAAAACAAGAAGCAGTGTTACGCCTACGTTGCCAATGGCAAGGCCATAACCCTACTGTGAAAAATAAAAAACAATCGTCGTTAAAACAACAAAGAGCAACCCAAGGTTGCTCTTTGATTTAACGCATACTTACTCTTCTTCGATGCTGTTTTCGTAACCTTCAGCGTCAAGCAGGCCTTCAACTTCGTCTGCATCATCTGCTTTAATGCGAAACAACCAACCGTCCCCGTAAGGGTCAGAGTTAACTAACTCTGGGCTGTCTTCTAGGTCTTCATTGACGCCAACAATTTCACCGCCGATTGGTGCGTAAACGTCTGATGCCGCTTTAACTGATTCTGCAACCGCGATGTCGTCGCCAGCACTGACCGTAGCGCCAACGTCAGGTAATTCAACAAATACCATATCGCCAAGAAGCTCTTGGGCGTGCTCACTGATACCGACAGTAAACGTACCGTCGCCTTCAGGGCGAACCCATTCATGAGTGGTGGCATAACGTAGATCTGAAGGGATATTGCTCATAGTTGTTCCTAAATAGTGAAGTCGTTTGCTCAAGCTCGGCAGTTACAAAGCACTGCCGCACCAGTTAATTTCTTATAAAACGCTTTTGCCATTTCGCACAAAGCTGGGTTTAACCACATTTACTGTAACCCACTTTTTGCGCATTTCCACCTGTGCGGTATCACCGACAGATGAAGGTACGCGCGCCATGGCAATACTGTGCCCAAGGGTTGGGGAAAACGTACCCGAGGTGATAACGCCTTCGCCGCCTTCTACTTTCACGGCTTGACCGTGACGAAGTACCCCTTTTTCAGTGAGTACTAGGCCCACTAGCTTGTCGGTACCGGCAGCTTTTTGTGCTTCTAGGGCTTTTCGGCCAACAAAGTCGCGCTCTGCCGGCTCCCATGTGATGGTCCAGCCCATGTTGGCAGCAAGGGGCGAAATGGTTTCGTCCATGTCTTGGCCATATAAGTTCATGCCGGCTTCTAAGCGCAAGGTGTCGCGTGCGCCTAAACCACAAGGGGCTACACCAGCATCAATTAGCTTCTGCCAAAAGTCAGCGGCTTGCTCGTTAGGTACCATAATTTCGTAGCCTGCTTCGCCTGTATAACCTGTTGTCGCAATGAACAAATCTTCTGCTTGCACACCAAAAAACGGTTTCATACCGGCTACGGCTTCATTTTGCGCTGATGAGAATAAGGTCGCGGCTTTCTCTTTGGCTTGTGGCCCTTGTACGGCGATCATGGCGAACTCTGGGCGTTCGGTAATGGTCACGTCAAAGCCTTCAGCTTGCGCATTTAACCAGTCCATGTCTTTTTGGCGCGTGGCTGAGTTAACCACTAGGCGATAATTGGTAGTTTCAAAGTGATACACAATCAAATCATCAACTACGCCGCCTTCTTCATTCAACATGCCGCTATAAAGGGCTTTGCCGCGCTCTTTTAATTTAGCTACGTCGTTGGCCAATAAATGACGAAGGTAGTCTTGGGCTTGCTCGCCAACCACATCGACAATGGTCATATGGGATACGTCAAACATACCGGCAGTGCGGCGCACAGCGTGATGCTCTTCTATTTGTGAGCCGTAATTGATTGGCATTTCCCAGCCATGAAAATCAACCATTTTAGCGCCTGATTCTAGGTGCTTACTGTGCAAAACCGTTTTATTTGGCATGTGACTTATCTGTTTTGATTAACGTGATTGCCAGTATAGGTAGCAGATTTGGTCACAACAAATTGAAAATATTAATGCTTACATTAACATTACTTATCTATACAATTACTTTCATCAGGTTAGCTAATCTATATGGCGAATAATGAAGCAACTTTCTCTGGATAACTTACGTACATTTGTCACTGTGATTGATTTGGGCGGCTACGCCAAAGCGGGAGAGTACCTTGGTCGCTCGCAACCGGCCATTAGCTTGCAAATTAAACGTTTAGAGTCACAGCTTAATAAGCGCCTGTTCAGTAAAGCTGGGCAGCGCCACGAAGTGAATCACGATGGACTGAATTTGTATCATCAAGCGAAAAGCATGTTGGCTATCAATGATGATATTTTTCGCCAGTTTGAGCCTGCATCGATTCGCGGCCGATTGCGCCTTGGTATTCCCAGTGAGTTTGCGACCACGTTACTGCCCAGTATTGTGGGGGAGTTCAGTAAGCTCTACCCAGATGTATCCTTAGAAGTGACCTCGGCCCTGAGTAAGTCTTTATTGAATGAAAATCAGCGCCAAGACTTCGATTTAATCATGGCGTTGTTGCCCCATAATCAAACGGTTGACGGTGAATTACTGCTAGATGATGACTTAGTATGGGTGGGCAACAGAAACCAAAATTTTGCGAATAATACCTTAAGCTTAGTACTTGCCCCGGATGGCTGTATGTATCGAAGCCGTGTCATACAAGCCTTAAAACAGCAAACCACCCAGTGGCGTATTACTTATACCAACGCCGATTTAGCCGGTATTACTGCTGCGATAAACCAAGGGTTGGGCATAACTGCCCTAGCCCGAAGCAGTGTGCCAAAAGATTTGAGTATCATTCGCCATGAAATACTGCCCGATTTAGGCAAAATTCGTATTGCGCTATTTAACCAAGCGCAGCGCTATTGGCAAGCAAGCGACAAACTAGCCGAGTTTATAAAATCGCGTTTGGGAGAGATTTAACAAGCAAAAGTTGGAAAGACGAAAAGCGAATGTATTTAAAGCGCTCAATGGAGCGAGTGGTTAAAAGAAGGGGAAATCAAAGGCTCAGCAAAATTGAATGATTAAATATTAACGATGCCCGTATGTGCGCGCTTTACGCTTTATTAGAAGGCTTCAGGAGTACTAGGTTTAGTGACACTAAAAACACTACACTCCTGAACGCAATAAAAACATACCGACACAGGCTACCAACAACACCACTGAAAAAACTTCTCGGTTATATTTACCGTGATAATAGGCTTTGCGGCGATCTTTTAATGCTTGATATACGCCTGATTCATCTTGCTCTGACTTTCTGTTGTACATACCGTGCTTCATCATATTACCCTCTGCTGTATTACCTTATCGGCAAGGTGGTTAAAAAATTCAACGCACTTGCGGTGTAAAGCAAACCCCGCCAACATATTGGATAATATAATACCCTTTTAGTTCAATTTCCTCTTTTTTTACGAAATATTAACAACTTAACATGATGAATAGTTCTAAAACGGACTAAGAGTTGACCGTTTTAGGCATTAACTCACCACAAAAAACAGGACCTACATTAATCGTCGGATTTTAAGCGCACATAGGTTTTATATTTTTTCTTCAGCAGTTTATCGATGTAGCGAGTCAATTTGATTTTATGACTGATGGCATCGTCAAGGGCGTCTGTTAGCTCAGTTAGCATGGTTTTGTAATAGGTTACGTCTTTTAAAACATTAGGGGCGGCCTCGTTACTGGCATTCGCCGCTGTAGTCGGTTG
Organism: Paraglaciecola mesophila; assembly: GCF_009906955.1. GTDB lineage: Bacteria > Pseudomonadota > Gammaproteobacteria > Enterobacterales > Alteromonadaceae > Paraglaciecola > Paraglaciecola mesophila_A. Next base: position 3,849,357 of record NZ_CP047656.1, on the reverse strand, counting down.
TGCATCACCTGAGACTGGCGCTTCATCTTCATCTGCCACTTTGTTGTCAGGTAAAAACATCTCGTCGGCCACTTCTTTGACCACAGCTTCAACTGCGGTTTCATCAAAGGTTTCAAGCTCTTCAAGGAATCCGTACAGTAAAATACGGTCCATCAAGGTGTTAATTTTACGCGGAACACCTCGGGTAAAAACGAAAATTTTGCTGTAAGCATCACTGGAGAAAAGAGCGTTTCCTTCATAACCCGCATGCTGCATTCTATATTCGATATACGCTTGGCATTCGTCTTCTGTTAACGGCGATAAATGACAAGACGCCACAATACGCTGACGAAACTGTTCCATATTCGGCGCACGCAAAATGGGTTGTAGCTCTTCTTGCCCGAGTAAAAAGCTTTGTAATAATGGCTTGCCGTTTTTTTGATAATTCGACAGCATGCGCAATTCTTCGATGGTTTCTAACGGTAAGTTTTGCGCTTCATCCACCAGCAGTAAAGCGCGTTTACCTTGTTGGTGCAACTGGGTAAGAAATAGCTCTAAGTCGCCTAGAATGTCAGATTTAGTACTACCTTTAACTGGAATTTCAAACTTACTGGCGACCATTTTCACTAGCTCGTCAGGGGTAAGTTTTGGAGTAACAATTTGCGCCGCAACAATGCCGGCTTCCATGGCATCTAGTAAACTATTAGCAATGGTAGTTTTACCCGTGCCAATATCACCTGTAATAACAATAAACCCTTCAGCCTGAGACAGTCCGTATTGCAGGTACGACATGGCTCGCTTGTGCCATTTACTGGCAAAGAAAAAGCTCGGGTCCGGTGTCAGTTGAAAAGGTTTAGAGTTAAGTCCATAATAATTTTCGTACATAAAAGCGTTGGGTCCGTTGGGCGAATTGCTCAAGCAAATTTGGCTCTAGCTTAAGCTATCAGGGTAAGTCTTAGCAACGTCTATGCAGATAAAGGCTTAGAAAGTTCACCTTTAGGATGCGAAAACTCGTTTTATAGAAGGTTTTGGCCTTTCTCTGCGCGTGACGTAGACCTAGACCTAGACCACATAGTAATAAATAGAGAAAAAGTGGCAAATACACCCAGCGGTCACAAATACATGCCAAATAGGGTGGGTATAGCGAATCGTCTTCGCCACATAAAACAACACCCCAACGCTGTAACATAAACCACCAGCAATCAACAGCCAGAGCCCTTCACTAGGCAGCGACATATACAAAGGATAAATAAAGAACACTGCCAGCCAGCCCATTAGCAAGTAGGTAGCCACTGATATTTTTGGAAAGCGCCCCGACGCCAAGCATTTAAAACCCACCCCAATCACCGCTAAAGCCCAAATAAGCGAAATACCGATTACCCCTACCCAGCCACCAACGGCTAGTAACATAAAAGGGGTATAAGTACCTGCGATCAATAAGTAGATAGCACTGTGATCGATAATTTTAAGCACCGCTTTTACTTTGGGGTTTGAAAACGCGTGGTAAAGCGTGGAAGACAGAAACATGGCTATCATTGATGCGCCGTAAATAATCGATGCCACTTGGGCTAGGGTATCCGCTGCTCGTGAAAGCAAAAACACCAAACCGACGATAGACGCAACACACCCAATGCCATGACTAATGGCATTGAGCCACTCTTCTACGATTGTGTAGGGTTTTAGATGAATAGTGGGGGGAACCTGTTGCTGCATGGCAGACCTTAAGCGTTAAATGACCAGACGATAGTAGTATTTCAGCGAACACTTGTACACTGAAGGAGTCTGTTTGCTGCCAATTAGTTCAAATATCCCGGTGCTATCGCCAAATTATCCACTTTGTTCAAGGTAAAACGATTCTGCAACCATAGCTGATACTCAGCCCCTTCAAGCACGCCGCGTTCAGTGCAGTCCACGTTCCAACGCCTGAGCAGATACCCTGCCATTGCTGCTCGCACCTTGATTAACAGTTGGCTGTTTTCCATGCCGTAATCCATTTCAATCGCTGTCGCATGCTTGACATTTTTTGGGTGAGGCACGAGCTGCAAGGGAATAAGTCGCTGCCATGCTTCATCAGCGTCCGCTTGTTCGTGCTCTTCTCCTGCTTCTTTTAGGGTTACCTTGCTCACCCGGGTCAATACAAAGTCTCGAAAACTCTGGCTTTTGCGATCAAAAGCACGCACATGCCAACGTAAACCATTGTCCACAATCGAATGTGGCACAAGCTCTCTGGCCCCAGAGCCACTTGAGAGCGACGTATAAATCACACTCACTGCTTTATTAAGCAAAATAGCTTGTACCAATCGGGCAACAATAAAAATATTCGGTACGTTTAAGTTTGACGGCGACTCCACTGGGTAATCCACATCGCCAATACCATCGAAGCCATCAGAAATATCATTGGCTAATTTTACTAAGGTACGTTGAGCGTCGTGCTCAAATACAGGTTGAAACTGTTCTGTTTGCACATAACGCTTTTCAACGGTGTGATAATGCAGATTCTTCGGGGCTAAGGTTTTGTACAAACTAAAATCTTTTGAGCTAGCAGACAGCCCGACTTCAAAGCGCTTGATAAGATCTTGACGATAAATTGCGCCTTTAAATAACAAACAAAAATCAATGTAAGCAAGCCGTTGTTTTTGAGCAAAACTGAGTGTATCAAGCATTTTTAAACCGAGCGTACGTGTAGTGTTAATGCATCAGTGTGGTTTGTTTTCACTCGATTGTAAAGTGGCCCCATCACTCGTTAGCCCCTCATTCTCACTCACCTTTAGTGGGCTGAGGGGCCAAAGAGCAGACACTATGGCTGCGCAAGATGCTGTGCGTTTTTTGCCTTTAGGCCTAACAGGCCGAGTAGCTTAGCAATGCCTCGTTTCGCGTCGATTTGAATCATCAATAAGGCGGGAATCAAAATCAAGGTGATCACAGTAGCAAATAATATCCCGTAGCCCAATGACGCTGCCGCAGGAATTAAAAACTGTGCCTGCACAGAGGTTTCATTCAACAAAGGAACTAAGCCTGCGTATGTGGTAATTGAGGTCAGTAAAACCGCACGTAAACGACTGGTACACGATTCTACAATTGCGTCATGCACGCTCATGTCTTCATCTTTTATCAATTCATTAAAGCGCGATACCAATAGCAAGCTGTCATTTACCACGACCCCACTTAGGGCAAGGATACCGTTTAACGATAAAATGCTAATGGTCAAGTCATTCCACCAGTGGCCAAGAATCGCACCAACGATACCAAAAGGAATGGCAACCATGATTAACACGGGTTGAATATAGGATTTAAGAGGGATCGCCAGCAGCACGTAAATGACCAACATCGCGGCAAGAAACATGGTGCTCATTGAGCCAGTTGTTTCGCTTTGTTGTTCTGCTTCACCAGCAAAATAGACACTTAAATTCGGAAATTGTGCTGTAAGTTCTGGCACTAAATCACGGCGCAGGTTATCCACCAGAACATTCGATGCAATTATGTTTTTATCTACTTGAGCACTTAAATAAATTGCCCGTAAACCATCGATGCGAGTAATTTCGTCTTGCTGATATTCACTGCTTATCGTTGCTACATTGACTAAAGGAACAACGGTGCCATCAGGTAAACGAATGCGCGATTGCATAACATCAGCTTGGGTTTTTCGCGCACTTTCAGGATAGCGCACTCTCACCTTCACTTCGTCTTTGTCACGCTGGTAGCGTTGCACGATTGCTCCCCCGAAGGCTTGCAATACTTGCTGCGACAAACTGGCGGTGTCCATACCTAGGGCCCGACCTTGGGCGTTTAAGGTAAACTTGAGCTGGGGCTGGCCTGGGTTGAGGTTGTCATCAATGCCGTTTACCCCTGCGGTATTCAACAAGCGCTCTTTAAACAAAGCACCTGCTGCCATCACGGTTTCATCATCCCACGCTTTAAGCTCAACCTTAAAGTTATCGACCATTCTTCGGGTAGCTAAGATTTGCAGTTTTTTACTGCCCTCAGGCGTACCGGACAAGCGTCGCCATTCTTCTGCAAACTCACTCGATGTATATGACCCGTTTTTGTCTAGCTCAACGGTGACACTGCCACTGGTATCGCTACTACTAACAACTTGTATACTACTAATTTCACTTTGCTCGGCATCAAATTTAGCCAATAAATTCTTCTCAGCTTCTAAAGCCGTACGTTCGAGCATAAATAAATTGCTGTTTGTTTGGCCAAACGCTGCATCATTTTGCATAACTAAATCAGCGTTGACGGTGTCGCCAGGAATACTCGGAAAAAAGCCTACTTTGACAGCACCAGTCATTGGCATGCCAACCACTAAGATCAAAAAGGCCATAAATCCTGCCACGACCGCATAACGAAAGCGCAGCGAGTGCTCAATAACCTTGCGATAAACGTTATCGCTAAACCAGTTTAAGCCGTAATCTGCTCCGTGTTGCACTTTTGACCATACACCACTGAAGCCTGATTTGACTTGGCGCTTTGTATCAATATGCGCCAAATGCGAAGGTAAAATGAGTTTCGACTCCACCACTGATAGCAACAAACAAATGGTAACCACAGTGGCAAACTGGGCGTAAATTTGCCCTAACGGCCCAGATACATTGGATAACGCCACAAAGGCTGCCACAGTCGTCAGCACGCCAAAAATCGTTGGTACTGCTACTTTCATGGTACCTAAAATAGTATTGTTTAATGTGTCTCCCTGCTGCCTGCGGGTGGTATAAATACTTTCACCAATAACCACCGCGTCATCAACCACTATCCCTAAAGCCATAATAAAGCCGAAGGTGGTCATTTCATTGATAGTTAGCCCGGCATAGGTGTCGGTCATAAAGTACATGGTGCCGAAAAACACAAACGGTAGGCCACCGGCAACCCACAATGCGACCCGCACATTGAGGAATATGGCCAAAATAATAAACACCATTATGATCCCCGAAACCGCATTGGTCGTCAGCAACGACAACCGCTCGGTGATCAAAGTACTTTGATCATACCAACTTGTTAACTCAACGTTTTGCGGCAGTAATCCCCGTTCATGCCAGCTATCAATCACGCTATGTGCTTGTTCAACTATGGCGGTGATATCACTGTTGTCATCCATTAATATTTCGATGGCTACGGCATTTTGTTGGTTGTATCGACCTAGGGAGTTAGCATCTTCTGCAAAGCTGTCGGTGACCCTAGCCACGTCCCCTAGGGTGAGCTGGCTCCCCGTTGATGTGGTTAACAACACGATATTGGCAAAATCTTGCAGCCAATAAGCTTGATCTGCTGCTTTCAAACGAATAATTTTGCTGCTATCGCGCAAGCTCGTCGACAGTGGACTTGATGACTCCTGATTGATCACATCACTGACATCACTGATGGTTAAGCCATAAGCCTGCAACTTACCTTCATCGATTTCTATCGACATCATGGGGTCAAGTACCCCTGATTGCTCGACGTCGCTGATCCCCGATTGAGCAAGTAAATCAGCTTTGAGTGTTTCCCCCAGCGATTGTAAGGTATGTCGGTCGGTATCACCGTATAGCTCTATGGTTAACGCGTGATCTTGGCGTCTTGCTTTATCAATAACGGGCTGTTCAGCATCCACAGGGAAGTTATTGATCGCATCTACCTGATTTTTAACATCCGTTAACAGAGCGTCGAGAGAATAATCGGTTTTTTTCTCAATACTAACGTGACTGCCTGAAGCGTCCGATGTGGATGTAATGCGCTTAATACCGGGCACCGTTTCCAGCGCTTCTTCAATTTTCAGCGCAATGCCTTCTTCGGCTTGCAGCGCGTCACCGCTGTCGTACACCACGGAAACAGAGATAGTGTCTGGCTCAAGGCTAGGAAATGCTTCTTTGCGCAGTGTTGAAAGTGACATGATGCCCAACACAATCATACTGACCAGCAGTAAATTAGCCGCCACTGAGTTGTTTGCAAACCAAGCAATAGTGCCTTGAAGCGGGTTGTTGCTGCCGGCTGTATAGGAAGGTTGCTGCTGGCTCATTGTACTAGCTCCTCAGCGTTAGCGAAAGGTTGTTGTCCCGATGCTGAAGCTTCTTCAACCACAGGGTTCACCAACATGCCCGCTAAATAACTGACTAAGGGGCGAACAACCACTTTCAGCTCGGTGCGATCATCTATAGGGTTAATGTAAACATAGTCGCCCCGCTCAAAGCGTTTTTCGGCCGTTGCGCTGACAAGCGTATTTTGGGCATTTACAAACCAAATTTTACCCTCTTGAGAGACAGCGGATGCGGGCAACTTCATCACATCATTCAGTGATTTTCCGCTAATTTCCACTGACAGAAACGTGCCTGGCAACAAAGGCGTTTTTTGCTCAAATGGCTGGTCCAATGCGACAATGACATTGCGTTGTCGAGAGTTCCCGTCTAAGTGATTTTCAAAGCGCGCAATATAACCAGTCCAGCGGGTGCCAGTGGTGACATCTTGCAATGTCACAGGCGTTGAAACATCTTCGCCAAGGTACTGCCATTGGGCTAACGATAAGGGCACGGCAATTTCAACTTTATCTGAGCTGTTTAGTGTCGCGATAGTATCCCCAGTGTTGACATAACTGCCCAAATCAATATCACGGCTTAAAATCACCCCGTCAAACACAGCTGAAATGTGCGTATTGCTTTCGTCTCGCTGGGCTGTTTTTAACGCAGACAAGGCATTATCAGCACTCGCTTGTGCCGCCGCCAATTGTAAGGTGCGATACACCAAGGGTGAACTGGGTGCTTGGGTAAAGCCTGAACGTTGCCACTCTCGTTTGGCTTGGGTCGCTAAGTCTTTTTCTTCTTGTAGGGTCAACTGAGCATCTGCCAGGGTGGATTTGGCGTTTGCCACCGCTTGGGTATATTGCGTGCCGTCTAATGTAGCTAACACAGTGCCTTTTTCGACCCTATTACCGGTGGCAAAAAGCGGGTTCATATCCACAACCTCACCTTGCACTTGGGCCTTTAGCGTTAGGGCCCAATGGGCTCGTGCTTCACCATGTCCAGAAACAGTGGCTTGATATTGGCCCGGTGTGGCGACCACCACTGATACATTTGGTGCGCTGGCTTTTAGCGCAGCGGGGCGAGGTGCATTGGCACTTTCAGCCATTTTTTTCCCGTTGTACATTACGGCTAAACCGATGCACACAACAGCAACAACAGTCACAAGAATTGGGGCGGGTGAAATTTTCATGATGATACTCCAAGGCCTAGGGCGAGGCCCAAATCAATACGATTGGTTTGTAGGGTGTAGCTAATTTCTGCGAGCTGTGCTTGTAGGTCGTATACGGTTTGTTGCACCGTAAGTAAGTCTAAAATGTCGACCAAGCCTTGCTGATATTTACTTTGGTAATTACTAAAACTGCGCTGGGCGCTTTGCAAAGCGAGTACAATCTGTTCTTGCTGAGAGGTAAGTGATTGCTCTTGTCCAAGGGCGTCTTCCACTTCGTTCACCGCCGTCAATAACGTATCTTGGTAGTCCCAAAAAGCTTGCTCAGCGTTCAGTTTGGCTATGTCGACTTGGGCGCGTAACGCCCCCCCTTGAAACAAGGGAGCGCTTAAATTGCCTAATAAGGTCCACACTGGGCTAGTTAACAATGCTTGGCTTGGTGTAGCAGCTACGTCACTAAGCGATGCCGACAAGGTGATTGACGGCAGCAGAGATTTGTATGCCACATCAACCAAGTAGCGTTTGGCTTCGATTTGATAAAACGCGCTAAGTAAATCAGGACGACGAGATAAATCTTGCACGGGGAATTTAGCCAAGGGCTGCAATACACTAGGCATTGTCGAAGACACCGATAACTCGTTCAGGCTGTCTACGCCCACGAGTAATTTCAAAGCACGCTTCGACTGGGCAATTTGCTCAGCATAATCAGCAATTGTCGCCCGTGTTGACGCTGTACTTGTACGCGCCGTATCGAGTGCCTCTAAGTCACCTAACCCAAATTGATAACGCTCGATAATACTCTGTTCGTTATTTTCTAGAGTGGCTAAGCGTTGCAGCTCAATTTCAAGTAAATTTTGACGCAAGATGATAGTTAAATAGGTGCGCATCACGCTGGCCGCCAAGGTATCTCTTGTGGCTTGGTAATCTGCCTGGCTGCTGACGATGGTCATATCTTGGGCCGCGACACTGTCGGCATTTTTTTGCCACACGTCAGCTTCCCAACTTACCGCGAGTGACGAGGAATATTGCGTGCTGTCATTCTCGCTACGCTCCCCATTTAGGTCAGCATCGACACTGAACCATTGACTCGCAGCAGTGACGCGCCGCTGTGCATAAGCCAACTTTAACGCCACATGCATTTGGTTATAAGATGGGTTGTTTGCCAGAGCTTGCGCAATAATGGGCGCGAGCCCTTCAACATTCACCAAATCGGTGAGGTAGCTAACGTCACTTGCGTTTTGCTGGGTGTACTGCCACTGCTCATGTTGTTTAAGCAGTTGTTCAGTATCTTTGGCTTTATAACTAGGTTGGCTACTGCATGCAGTCAACCCGCAAGCGAATGCGAGCAACAGCCATACCTTTGATTTGTTGATATACATGATCTGCCCATACTGATGTCATCTAATACACGAAGGGTAATCAGCCATGGGTTAAGAAATGGTTAACTTAAAATAAAAAGCGCAAAACTTTACGTTAATTTACATTGGTGAGGCGATCCGCGTTGTCATCTGTATTTTTGTTTCATGCGCTCGTTTTCTATGTGAAACTTTGTTGTTTTCACCCATATGATGAGCTCCTCCCCTTGCAACCTTGGTTTTTATACATTATTGAAAACAAATATCAGCATTATTACACTGGCATTTGTAAAGACTTGAGTAAGCGTTTTGCTCAGCATCAAGATAGCGGCCCTTTGTGCGCTAAAGCCTTGCGTGGTAAAGGTCCACTGAAGATGATTTATGCCGTTGAATTGGCCGAACACTCTGATGCCTTAAAAATGGAGCTGTGGGTCAAAAAGCTTACGAAAGCGAAAAAAATACAATTAATCAGTGGTAAATTAGCCTGCCCTTTTGATGTGCAACAGGCATCGTTAGTCGTGTCTTAACTTGACGTCATTCGCCACAACCGCAACCCCTAAATAGGTCTTTTTATGCAAACGTTTCCTATCCCCGAGAATTTATCCCCAGCGTTAATGGCTATCGGTGAGCGCCACTGGCAAGAATTGACTGAGCGCGATTTATTCGACCCCACTTGGCACGCACACAAGGCGCAATTGTGTCAGGTATTCGCATTAAGTGACTTTGTTGCTAGACAATGTATTCAGCACCCGCATTTCGTTCAGGCAATACTGACGCCTTTTAGCCATGAGGGAAAAACGCCAGAATACAAAACGTTACTAGCAGCCGAGTTACGAGATGTCACCAGCGAAGAGCAATTGCATAAAACACTGCGTTTATTTCGCCATTTACACATGGCTCGCATAACATTAGCGGATATAACCAATCAGCAAAGTATTGAAGATTCGTTAACACGCGTATCCGCGTTATCCCAAGCGCTTATCGTGCAAGCCAGCCAATGGCTGCGTACCGAGTTAGCTAAACGTTTTGGTTTACCCATGGGGAGTTTGGGCGAGCAACCTATGTACATTATCGGTATGGGTAAGCTAGGGGGCCGAGAGCTTAACTTTTCTTCTGATATCGATTTGATTTTTACTTACCCAGAGCAAGGCATGACCCAAGGTGGGCGAAAGTCCATTGAACACCAACAATTCTTTACCAAACTCGCGCAAAAACTTATTACAGCACTGCATCACATTACCGTTGATGGCCAAGTGTACCGAGTCGATATGCGCCTGCGGCCTTTTGGTGAAAGTGGACCATTGGTTATGCACTTTGCCGCTATGGAGGATTACTACCAAGAACAAGGTCGCGAGTGGGAACGCTACGCCATGGTGAAAGGCCGAGTGCTGAATCCTGACGAGACCTATTATCCTGAAATTGCTGACATACTTAGGCCGTTTATATACCGCCGTTACTTAGATTACAGCGCACTAGACTCATTGCGTAAAATGAAAGCAATGATCAAGAAAGAAGTGCGCAGACGCCAACTGAGTAACAATATCAAACTTGGTCAAGGAGGCATTCGAGAGGCTGAGTTTATCGTTCAAAGTTTGCAACTTATCCGCGGAGGTCGAGAGCCGGCGTTGCAAGAGCAAGGCCTATTGCACAATTTACAGTTATTGATCGACATGGAAATCCTCCCCAGTAAAGACGCGACGGCCTTAAAGCACAGCTACTTGTGGCTGCGTAAAGTCGAGCACTGCCTGCAGCAGTTCGATGATAAACAAACTCAGGTGCTACCCGATAACGACATAGACAAGCTGCGCCTGTGCGCCATTTTAGGTGTAAAGGATTACCAACAATTTAGCGCTCAATTAGCAGAACATACCGGTGTTATTCACGAACAGTTTTTACTGCTGATTGGCGAAGACGCCGCACCTGAATTAGATAAAGACGACGATGCGCTCTCGCCGTTAGAAGATTTATGGCTGTTGCCCCTCTCTAGTGATGAGCGTGAAGAGCTACTCGGACAGTGGCTTAACCAAGAACAGGCTCAACCCTTTAGCCATGCCTTAGGAGAGTTTGCTGACAGCTTAAGCGCCAGCCGTATTGGCCAGCGAGGCGAAAACATTCTAAATAAGCTTATTCCGCAATTGCTGTTAATCATTTTGCAGCAATCCCCAGATACCGCTAGTCAAAGCCTGAACCGCTGCTTACAAGTGTTTCGCGCTATCTATGGTCGTACCGCGTATTTAGATTTGTTATTTGAAAATCAGGGAGCATTGAAGCAATTAGTCAGCTTGTGTTCTTCCAGCCCTTGGGTGACCGACCAGATAAGCCGCTTCCCGCTGTTGCTTGATGAATTACTTAACCCAGCTCAATTGGTTAACCCAACTGCATTAAACGAGTACAACGCTGAGTTAAGATTAGCCATGTTGCGGGTAGACGAGTCAGACTTAGAACAGCAAATGGAAGCCCTGCGTCAGTTTAAATTATGCCAACAACTTAAAATTGCCGCCGCAGATACCACTGGGGTATTGCCTGTGATGAAAGTCAGCGATCATCTGACCTTTCTTGCTCAAAGCATTATTCGCCAAGTGGTGAACTTGGCTTGGCAACAAATGACCGAAAAATACGGTGAGCCAGATTATCCACACGACCCCACTGAACAGCACGATATGCTCAGCCGAGGGTTCGCGGTCATTGGCTATGGAAAGTTAGGTGGATATGAATTGGGGTACGGCTCAGATCTTGATTTAGTTTTTCTGCACAACTGCACCAGTAGAGCACCCACCAATGGGCCGAAAGCCATTGAATCTGGTTTGTTTTATCTCAAACTCGCTCAGCGTATTTTGCATCTGTTCAATACTAAAACGGCATCAGGCCACCTATATGAAGTTGATATGCGCTTGCGGCCGTCAGGCAATGCAGGTTTACTGGTTTGTCATATTGATGGCTTTAGTGAGTATCAAACTCAAACTGCATGGACTTGGGAACATCAAGCGTTAACGCGGGCGCGCTTTATTGTAGGTAGCCCCAACCTTGCTCAAGCATTTTCAGTGGTTCGTCACCAAATACTGGCACAAAAGCGTGACCTTAAACCACTACAAGAAAGCGTCACTCAAATGCGAGAAAAAATGCGCAAGCATTTAGGTTCTTCTTCCAAAACTGGCTTTGATTTGAAACAAGACAGTGGTGGAATAGCAGATATCGAATTTATTGTTCAATACTACGTCTTAGCTTACGCATGGGAGTATCCAGCACTGACTAAGTGGCCTGATAATGTGCGTATTTTAGCGCAATTGAAAGCCAGTGAGCTTCTCAGTTCACAAGACACAGAATTATTAGCCGAAGCCTACTTAACCTATCGCAACACCAATCACAGATTAGTGCTTCAGCAAGCGGAACAAGCCCCAGATGGCGGTGAGTTTAGCGCTTTGCGCGATGGTGTGGTGCGCATATGGCAGCAGATATTTGTAAGCTAACCATGTGCGCGCTCCCCCGTTAATTAGAAGATTAGCGAGCAACCTTGCAGTTATCTCGCAGATACTCACTGTTAACCGCGGTGATAACCAGTGAGCGCTGCTTAGGGCATACATAGGCTTTGACGGTCCCGTCAAAGTTGCTGTCAATCGCTCGGGCTATTTCATCCAAGCTACCGACAATAGAGTTATCAATTTGAAATGGGTGCTTAATAATAAAATCACGATTGAGCTCCCAGATCACCTGCATGCCTTCAGATTGGGCGTAAGTGATAATGCTGTCTCTTAACGTAGAGCCAGCCTTAAATGAGCGGTGCTTGTACTCTCCTACCCAGTTCGCGGGTAATGGCTTTTGCAGACTTTCCATTTTACGCAACCGCTCGCTCAACGGCTCGGCTGACATATTAACGACATTAACAAAATCACCAATATTTTCTTCTCGTGGATGACGAGAAGACAAGCGATACTCTGCATAAAAGTCAGTCATGTTTTGCGCCACTGACTTTGGCCCTTCTCCGCCTTCGGGGATGGGGGCATTAATATTCATTTGCTGCAATACAATAACGAAGATCGCAATCACAATAAGCGCCAGCGCTAATAATGCGTGTCGCCACCAAGCAAACGATGTCGATTCACTGGGATTGTGTTTCATTACTATTTTCTACCTAAATTAACCGTTTTGTTTACAGTGGGTTAATCGCTCTATGTGACTAACTATAAAGCGACGGGTCATCTTTACTGGGGCGCGTTTTAAAGCGTTTATGCATCCATAAATATTGCTCTGGTGCCTCTAAAATCAGCGTCTCTACCATCTTATTTATCCGTGCTACATCTAGTTTATCGTCACCAGAGGGGAAATTCTCCAGCCCTGGTAGCACTTTAATTTTATAGCCAGTTGCGGTTCTAATGGATGCAAGAAAGACGGTCTCGCAATTTGCTTCTTTGGCAAACAATAAAGAACCGGTTGTAGTCGCGGCGTTATCAACAGCAAAAAAAGGCGCAAACTCACATTTGACTCGACCATAATCCTGATCAGGTAAATAGAAACACACCTCCCCTTCGTTTAGCGCTTGGATCAACCCGCGCACATCACGCTTGTGCACCATGTATTTATTTGAGCGGTTGCGACCATGGTATTGCATGTATTCCATCAAAGGGTTGTTATGCTTGCGATAAAACGCCACCGAAGGGTTGCGCAGCCCTGCCACTCGTACAGCAAACTCTAGGTTCATATTGTGAATAGCATAAGCCAACACACCCTTGCCCTTGGCTAATATAGATTCTATATGCTCGTACCCTTCAAATTCGCTCATTCGCTTGATGCGCCATGTGGGCCACCACCAGCCCATACTCGCTTCTAATACTGCCATACCAGCACTGTCTATATTGGCCTTAAGCAAATTCTTCCGTTCTTCAGGCGTATATTTAGGAAAGCACAGGGCTAAGTTACGTTGAGCAATTTGCACGCGCTTTTTTGCCAGCACAGCTAGTAACTTACCTATGCCTTTTCCGATGTATCTCTGCACGCGATAAGGCAACCATGAAATAGTGTAGAGCAGAATAATACTGAGCCAAGTTAACCAAAATCGTGGATGAAAAAAGGCCATAGAAAATTTAGGGGCTTCAACAACAGATGGGCTCAAAGGTAGCTCCAGTGGACAAAAAGGTCAGTATTGTAATCGACTAAAGGCTGATTGCTAATTAACTCGGCATATATTTTCATTTACATTAATCTATATATACTGAAAGTGGCTAAAATTTGCGACCAGTAGCCAAGCTAAAATACTTTAATTAAACGGAAGATAAATGCCACAACCTAACGTAATCGATGCTTATTATTGTGGATTAGAAGCCGTTAATAGCGCGACGTTACATATTTCGAAAGACCGGCACGTACGCTTTGCAAATAGCGCCGCTTGCACACTATTTGGTTACGATGCTAAAACCATCACTAGCATGTTGATCAATCAGTTATTAGAAAATTTTTACTCGGATCATCATCAGCCTTTCGATGAGCATTTATTTTACGCAGAAGCCAAAGACAGCGAACCGCTGAATAATATATTCAAGTGTATGATTTTGAATCACGAACACCTTATCGCTGAGGTGAGCGTTAAACCTGTTTTATGGCTTGATGCAGAGCCTTCATACGTTTTAACCATTAACCCAAGTAATATTCGCCCCCCTACAAGTAACGAAATATACGACGTTATTCATCGTATCAACGTTGCCACCACAGTGGCTGAAATTGGCATTTGGGAGTTTAACTTAGAACAACAGAAGCTCATTTGGGACGAACAAATGTTTATCCTTCACGGTGTCGCCCCAAGTGTATTTACCGGCAACTTGAGTGACTGGAGTGATTTGCTACACCCAGAAGATAAAGAAGATGCCTTACAAAGTCTCACTCGGTCGTTAACCAATATTGAAAAACTTGATATAGCGTTTCGTATTCTTACCCCTTGCGGTGATACACGGCATATTCGCGCATTTGCCAGACCAATGCGCAGCCCCAATGGAGAAGTGTCGAAAATTATTGGGGTTAACTACGACATTAGTGCACAACATCAGCAACAAAAATGGCTAGAAAACGGTTTACACAGTAATGAGCTACTGATCAAGGTGTTACGAGAAACTGATAACGCTGTTGTGATCACAGATGAACAGGTCAATATAAAATGGATTAACCCTGGCTTTACTCGCATTACAGGCTATTACCTTGAGGAGGCAAAGGGTAAAAATCCAGGTCACATGTTACAAGGGCCGCAAAGTAACCCAGAGACTATTGCTGACATGCGTAGAGCGGTTGCCCAGCAAGAACGCTTTAACGTAGAAATTTTAAATTACTGCAAAGACGGCTCACCGTTGTGGCTTAAAATTAACAGTCACCCCATATACCAAAATGGCGCATTCAATGGTTTTATCGCCATTCAAAGTGATATTACCGAACAAAAAAATGCTGAGTTTGCGTTGCTTAAAGCCAACCGTATTCAAAAGGCCATACTCGACAGTGCTCACCTGTTAATGGTGTCTTGTGATGAAACGGGGCAAATTTTAACCTGTAACCAAACAACACAAACCGTATTGGGTTATTCGCAGAATGCGCTCAAATCAGATGCCAACATTCAACAATTTATGCTGCGCTCTGAGCTGCTTAAATTTGCCAGTCGCTCTAGTAAAAGCCCTGAAAACCCCCTTGATGCTTTCTTCTATCTTGCTTCACAAGGTGAAGTGGATGAAAACGAATGGACTTTCGTCACAAAAAATGACGACCAGATCCCTATGGAAGTAGCCGTTACCGGAATATTCTCTCCAGAAAATCAATTAGAAGGTTATCTTTTAGTTGCTCGGGATATCAGCCAAATAAAGCGCTTTAAAAAAGAGCGTCAACGTCAACAGGATTTACTAGAAACCACAGGAGAAATGGCGAAATTAGGAGGTTGGGAGCTAGACCTGAGCACCAATAAAGTGACTTGGTCGGATGAAGTTTACCGAATTCACGAACTGCCCATCGGTTCAGAAGTTGATTTAGAAAAGGCCATGCAATACTACCCAGAGGAGTCACGTTCTGTGGTAGACGAGGCAATTAATAGTTCAATAGCCAAGGGTAGAAGATGGGATTTGCAAGTGCCCTTTATCACGGCCAAAGGGAACCATATTTGGGTACGCGCAGTAGGCTACGC
Source organism: Paraglaciecola mesophila (assembly GCF_009906955.1). Taxonomy (GTDB): domain Bacteria; phylum Pseudomonadota; class Gammaproteobacteria; order Enterobacterales; family Alteromonadaceae; genus Paraglaciecola; species Paraglaciecola mesophila_A. Next base: position 3,833,721 of record NZ_CP047656.1, on the reverse strand, counting down.
GGAGTATCAAAATGATGAGCCTGTCATTCTGCGCGGTGCTTTTCAAGATATTACCGAAATGAAAAAGGCGGAAGAACAAGCTAAAGAAGCTAGCCGCACCAAAAGTGAATTTTTAGCCAATATGAGCCATGAGATCCGCACGCCTATCAATGGCATAGTGGGCATGAACGATTTACTGCTAGCCACTGAGTTAACCAAAAAACAACGTCATTTTGCTGAACTGGTACACAGCAGCAGTGAATCACTGTTGTTACTGATCAACGATATATTGGATTTTTCAAAAATTGAAGCGGGTAAATTAAGCATTGAGTCTATCGATTTTGATTTACATCTACTCCTTGGCAATATCATCGATACCTTTGCGAGTCGTGCTCAACAAAAAGGGCTTGAGCTAATTTTCGATTTACATCCCGAGGTCCCTCAATGGATAACAAGCGACCCGGGGCGGATCAGGCAAGTGTTGAACAATCTTCTGGGCAATGCGATTAAATTCACCCATCACGGGGAGATCATCTTACGTATTACACTTGACGGCGAAAAACACTTGAAGTTTTGTATTATCGATACCGGTATCGGCATACATGAAGATAATCAGGCCGCCTTATTCTCAAAATTTATGCAGGTGGATTCATCCACGACCCGCAATTTCGGCGGAACAGGCTTAGGGCTCGCGATTAGTAAACAACTTAGCGAATTACTTGGTGGTTCTGTTGGGGTAAGCAGCCAATGGCAACAAGGCTCTACATTTTGGTTCACCATCACTTTAGACGCCTTTTCCCGAGGGCAAGAACCGAGTACACCATTTTTTCCTGATCTAGACAAAGCGCTACGCGTATTGATAGTAGACGATAACAGTTCTCTAAGTGCCATATTGAGCCAGTGGTTAAGGACCCAGAATATTCAAGTGTATCACGCACCAAACGCCTCACTTGCCTTAAAGCGTTTGCGCGAGCAGCAACTAAGCACAAAAAAAATTGATGTGGTGCTAATCGATACCAATTTGCCCGGCATCAATGGTATCGAGCTGACAAAAGCTATTCGTAGTAACGATCAATTCGCCAAGCTGCATGTAATTTTAATGACCCCCCACGACTGGTTAGAAACCGGGACATCTAATCAGCTTTCTGGTCCTGTCAGTTATATTGCTAAACCCGTGAAGCCGGCTGCACTTAAAGCGGCATTCTCAGGTGCACTGTCAAATAGCTCCCCATCAAAATCAGTGCCAGAAGAGCCTGAAGTTAGGTTGCTCAATAAGCACTTTCAAACACCGAATATTTTGTTGGTTGAAGATAACTTTATTAATCAGCAAGTAGTGATTGAAATGCTGAAAAAATTACACTGTAGCGTACAGGTCGCTGAAAATGGTCAAGAAGCCATTCATACTCTTGAAGATGCCGACAAACAATTTGATCTTATCCTAATGGATTGCCAAATGCCGATCATGGATGGCTATGAAGCCAGCCGCAAGATCCGCAACAACCTACACAGTAACTATGCCTCAACACTCCCCATCATTGCGTTAACAGCAAATGCCATGAAAGGCGATAGGGAAGCCTGCTTAAGTGCAGGCATGAACGCCTATCTGTCAAAACCCATTATTCTGGCAGAACTGAAAACAGAGTTGCAAAAATGGCTTAGATAAAAGGCGCAAACCGCAAAGGCTAATAGTCGGTGTTAATCGCGTTTAGTTTCTTTTCAAACTGCTCCATATGTTCATCTTTTTCATAATCAAAATGATATTGGTTATGAAAGCCAAAGCGCAGTTTTACTAACTGGTCTTCCATGAAAATGGTATAGCCGTCATAGTCACTAAAGGCGGTTATGCCCCCTAGAAAGTAACCTTCCCCTTTTTTTTCGCCATTTTCACGAATTTTTTCAAATATCGATAGGATAAACTTACTGTCCATTTCATTTTTCATATTACCGCCTTTCGTTGCTTACTCTTAATGTTCGCTTTTTATTTACTTTATTAACTTAGAACGTTTGCAATAATTACGCCTGATTAAAATTGTCATCAAAAGCGACCAATGATGTGCGCTTGAGTGGGTTATCTATTAGGTCATGCGGGCGAACGGGCATTTTATCAATAAGCACATTTCCAATTTATCCATGCCTAACAGCATGACTATCTTGGGTGGCTATAGAGTAAAAATGGGCTAGGTAACGGAAAAAATCACTCATAAACACCTATAAAAAAGCCACTGATAACAACAGTGGCTTGGAATTTTGTCTTAGGCTTACGCAAACAGCTTGCTAATCTATCAAAGCTTGATACGCCATATTCTTAAAATCTTTATTATACGAGAAATAGCTTGAGGGCATAAGTTGGGTCATTGAAATCACGATCATTTGCTCTTTAGGATCAATTCGAAAGTAAGTAGATGCCGCACCTGCCCAACCATAATCCCCTTTCGAGCCCATGGTATTCGCACCTTGTTCATCAACCGTTACTGACATGGCTAAGCCATACCCTTCTCCCGTAGAGGACGGCTCAAATGGGATCAGGTTAGACGGCAAATGATTGGTTCGCATGTATTCCACCGTTTTGCGTCCCAGAATACGCTTTCCTTCATACTCACCGCCATTTAGCAACATTTGGGTAAAGGTATAATAGTCTTCTATGGTCGACACTAAGCCACCGCCACCCGATTCAATTTCAGGGGCCGACAAGTAATCTCCTAGCGGTTCATTTTCCATCGGCACGGTTTGACCCTGTTGATTTATCACATAGATTTGGGCTAAACGATCTTGTTTGTCTTTTGGCACATAAAAGCCGGTGTCATCCATTTCTAATGGCTCAAAAATGTGTTCTTCAAAATACTCACCCAAGGTTTGCCCGGATAAACGTTCAACTAAAATACCAATGATGTCGGTCCCTATGCTGTAATTCCATTTGGTGCCGGGTTGATGATTGAGCGGTAGTTTTGCTACCTCTTTTAACAAGTCTTCTCGTTTCGTTTTACCGGAGAAGAGTGCAGATTGCTGATACAGTTTGTCCACTGGGCTTTGTGTAAAGCCATAGCTAAACCCAGCCGAATGAGTAAATAATTGCTTAATGGTCATGACCTTGTTTGTGTCTTCAAGGACCATGTTTTCACCGTCCATACCTGCATAAACTTTGAGGTTTGCCAGTTCTGGTAAATATTTACTGACAGGATCGTTCATCTGAAACTTGCCTTGTTCCCACAAGGTTAATGCGGCGACCGCTGTGATTGGCTTTGTCATTGAATAAATACGAAAAATAGTATCTTCTGACATGGGTGTCTTGGCTTCACGGTCACGATAACCTACGCCTTCAAGATGCACTACTTTCCCTTTTCGAGCCACTAACGTAAGCGTACCAGCCAGTTTCTGCTGATCCACAAAGGCTTGCATGGCGGGCTCTATCCGCTCTAAACGCGCTTGTGACATGCCCACTCTTTTTGGGTTTGTGGTTCGAATATCAGCCAAAGCACTTTGTGCGAACAAGGCACTCGCGGCGCAGGCTAACAGCAATTGGTTGGTTTTATTCATGATTGCCCCATGGTTTGTTTATTCAGCTAAACAGGGTATATCATACTAATGTGACAAATCATCAAATTTAACAATACCTTAACATCACGTTTGGATATAACGCGCTAAACACCAATTTAGAGCCCGCAGTGCTTGTTATCGCTAAGACGATTTGACCCACATATCATTGTCGTTTTTGTGGTATTTCTGCTTCACCGCTGACCATGCTACCTTGTGGGAAACCTCTTCTCGGCTTTGATTGCCGCGTCTGTCATCAGCGTCTTTATATTCGTCCCACGCATTGTTAAATGCCGCTAGATAAATACTTTGGGCCTCAGGTGGCAAGGCATTTTGTACACTTTCAGGTAAGTCTTTATGGTTGTCATATGGCATAGGATAGTCCTCCTTGCGGTGTTTAGACCTGTGAAAAGTCTATTCAAAACCATAGAGAAGCAAGAAAGATTCCTAAAATGATGTGCTATTTGACAAGCAGTCACAGCGCTCACCCGTAGCTGAGTCGCGTGATAATCTGTGGCAATCAGCTGCTTGGCTAAATGGGGATTTACTTCACTGCAGCCCCGAACTATGGGTAAAAAACACAACGAAGCTGCAATGTTTACACAGGCCTATTTGCCGCGAATAGCCTTGATTATTTTGCCTACAACCGACACCGCGAGCAAGACTAAGCCACCGGCAATAATGCCAACGATGCCTTCAGCCACCACAGGCAACACGGCCGCTACTACCCCGCCTTGTTCCGTAAGTGGGTGAATAATGCCTTCCACCACATGATGAATAGCAGGGATACTGTGTACAACAATGCCACCACCCACAAGAAACATAGCGGCTGTACCAATAATGGCTAGAGACTTCATCAGTAACGGCGCAATGATCAATAAGCTTCGTCCAATAAAACGCTGAATTGCGTTAAATGAACCTGACACGGATTTACGCAGCATGTATAAACCGGCGTCATCGAGTTTCACAATCCCTGCTACAAGTCCGTAAACCCCAATGGTTATGGCAATGGCAAGTGCCGATACCACGGCAATTTGGGTACTTAGAGGTTCAGCCTGAACCGTCCCTAATACAATCACGACTATTTCAGCAGATAAGATAAAGTCAGTTCGAATAGCACCTTTAATTTTATTTTTTTCTAGGGCAACTAAATCCACTTTCGGATCTGCGATGGCATTAAGTTTTGCTTGGTGTTCGGCTTCACGCTCTTCTTTGCTGTGCAGCCACTTGTGGGCCACTTTTTCAAATCCTTCAAAACACAAATACAAGCCACCAATGACCAGCAGTACAATAATAAGCCAAGGAATAAACGCACTAATGAGTAATGCTGAGGGCACCAAAATCAGCTTATTTAGAAAAGAGCCTTTGGCCACGGCCCACACAACTGGCAGTTCCCGTTCTGCTTTCACGCCCGACACTTGCTCGGCATTTAGTGCCAAGTCATCTCCTAACACCCCTGCCGTTTTCTTGGCTGCTACTTTGGACAGTACTGCCACGTCATCCAAAATAGTGGCGATGTCATCAATTAATGCCAGTAAATTTGCAGCTGCCATGCTTAGCTCCTAAAGCGATAAAATTTCAAAAATGGGTTAACGTAAATTATTTACGCTACTGGCCAATATGTTGGGGTTAGCGTTGTTAAGCTGAGGCGCTAACATAGCACTGAGAGGGACTAGCTGTACATTTTCTCGTGCTAGGGTTGGTAGTCTTTTTTGCAAGTATGCAATGGTTTGCTTATGAGGATGACCAATCGCTATTGAGCGCCCATATTTGCGCGCTTTTCTGACCAGCAAATTAAATTGCTGGGCTATTTTGTCTTCCACTAAAACGTTATCCAGAAATACATGCCTGCGCAGTGCTGGTACGTTCTGTTGTTTGGCAATGGCTTCTGCTTGGGTTTGCGCGCTTGTACGACTGTCGACAAAAATGAGTCCGTGGCGATGGAGATAATCCATGGTGGTACGCATGGGTGTTTCTAATTGAGTTAGGCGACTGCCCATATGGTTGTTCATGCCCAGCGCATTAGGCACGCTAGCAAAAGCAGCATGTAGTGTTTGCACTATTGTTTTGTCATTCATACTGGCCAGTAGCACATTGGCTTCTTGCTTGAGCCCCGCCATGGATTCCATTGGCATGTGCAGCAAATATTCTCTGCGTTGCTCATGAGCTAACAAGGCATATTTTTGACTGAAATGCTTGTGGGGTAAAATCGATATCGCAACGTTTACCGGTAGGGTTAAGGCTGCGGCATCTCGATGATGGTTATTCCCCACATCATCAATGATAATCGCGATTTGGCCACTAATTTGGGCACTAAAGGCTGGCATGGCAGGTATCAGAGTTAACAACGCCGTAATACACATAGCTCGGCTTGAAAAAATTGGCATGCTAAATACTATCCTTTAGTGCTTTATCCACTGCGTAGGGTTGACGGGATCGCCCTTGTAGCGAATTTCAAAATACAAATTTGGTGAAGATTGGCCGCCACTTTGACCTACCAGAGCAATAGGCTCACCCGCGGTAACCGTATCCCCTGCTTGATGCAATAACGCTTGATTATGACCATACAAACTCATGTAACCATTACCATGGTCAAGCACAATCACTAAACCAAAACCGCGCAACCAATTAGCATACAAGACTTTACCATGATGGATAGCGATAACATTACTACCTTCGTTACCTTCAACAATGACCCCCTTCCAGCGCACTTGTCCTTGGCGCTTGGTGCCAAATAACTTGCGCACTCGACCGTCGGCGGGTTTTAAAAGTTTGCCTTTTAATTTTGCCAAACCATCGAAGCTTGTTGGTTTTTGGGCTGCAAGGCGCTCAGCTTCAGCAATGGCTTTACGTAAATTTTGTTCGTTTGCTTGCAGCTCTTCTATTTTAGCCGCGTCACTCTCTATCGCTGACTGCACTTTGCTTAACGTCTGTTTGCGACTGGCTTGTTCTTGGGTAAGCGTGGCTTGCTGAGCTTGTTGACGATCAAGTAAGTTTTGCAAACGATCTTGCTTTTCAATCAGCGTCAGATTGATTTGAGTGAGCTCGTCACCCAATTGGCGAAATTCGTCTATTAACTCACGCCTAGCTTTATTCAAGTATTGATAATAGGTAATGGTACGTTCGAATTTTGCAGGATTTTCTTGATTGAGTAGCATTTTAGCGTAGTCATGATTGCCGGTCATAAATGCACTGCGGATTTGCTTGGCAAGTATATCTTGCTGCTGGGCAAGTTTTTGTTTGAGCTCGCTCTGGCGCTTCTTCAACGTGCGTTGTTCTTGTTGATTGCCTTTAAGTTCTTTCTCTGTTGTATTTAGCGCAGTGGCCGCTTTGGCAATTTTTAATTCACTTTGCCTTAACTCTGCTTGCAGGCTTTTCGCTTTGGCAAGTTGCTTAGCAACCTGTTGTTGCTTTTGTTTTATTTGTTCTTGTAATGCTTGTAGCTCATCCTTAGATTGCGCGAACGCTAGGCTTGGCAACAAACAGACAAACAAAAAGCACCATAAGCATGGTGCTTTTTTGTTTTTCAACCATAACAACAATGGCAGCAAAGGGACTACTTAACCAAAGTTACAATAGGCTTGCCCGTCATCTCTTCAGGTTGCTCCATGCCCATCAAATGTAACATGGTAGGGGCAACATCACTCAAGGTTCCGCCTTTACGCGCTGTGGTTTTCTGGCCAACATGCCAAAATGGTACAAGCTCACTGGTATGTGCAGTGTGCGCCTGACCAGTGGCTTCATCGGCCATTTTCTCAGCGTTACCGTGATCCGCTGTGATTAAGCAGTCACCGCCGATTTTTTCAATCGCAGCGACAACCCGACCAATGCAGGCATCAACTGCTTCACAGGCTTTTACTGCAGCGTCAAAGTTGCCTGTATGACCAACCATATCACCGTTAGGGTAATTACAAATAATCGCATCAAACTTGCCTGATTCAATCGCTGCAACCAACTTGTCTGTTAACTCGGTAGAGTTCATTTCTGGCTGTAAGTCGTAAGTAGCGACTTTGGGGGAAGGGATCAAAATGCGCTCTTCACCTTCGTATAGGTCTTCTTTACCACCACTGTAGAAAAACGTTACGTGAGCAAACTTTTCCGTTTCAGAGATACGTAATTGAGTTTTACCATGATTAGCCAACCACTCGCCCATTACGTTTACCAGAGCAACTGGGGGATAAGCCGCAGGCGCATCAATGCTTTCAGCATATTGGGTTAGCATCACAAAGGCACTTAAATCGATATGTTCACCTTTATCGAATTCACTGAAATCAGTTTCGACAAACGGACGGCTGATTTCACGAGCACGGTCAGCTCTGAAGTTCATAAAGACTAACGCATCACCGGCTTCCATTGGCGCAGCATCACCAATAACAGTAGGTTGCATAAACTCATCGTTTTCATCGCGGCTATAAGAGTTTTCTAAGCCTTCAACAGCGCTTTTAACATTAAATGCTCCCTCACCTTTGGCGATAACCTTGTAGGCTTTTTCAACGCGATCCCAGCGGGAGTCACGATCCATAGCATAGTAACGCCCTACTAACGTGGCGGTTTTACCTACACCAAGTTCTTCAAATAATTTGTCGGCGGCTTCAAGTGACACTTTGGCGCTACGTGGCGGTGTGTCGCGGCCATCCAAGAAAGCATGCAAGAATATTTTCTTCGCGCCACGTTTAGCTGCCAGTTTAATCATCGCGAAAAGATGATCTTGATGGCTATGCACGCCGCCGGGTGAAAGCAGCCCCATGACGTGAACGGCTTTATCTTGCTTTATGGCTTTGTCTACGTTGTTAACCAGCACTTCATTTTCGAAAAAGTCACCGTCTTCAATGGCTTTCGTTACACGCGTAAAATCTTGATATACCACGCGCCCAGCACCTAAGTTCACGTGCCCCACTTCAGAATTACCCATTTGCCCGCCAGGCAAACCAACATCCATACCAGACGCTGAGATAAGTGTATTAGTGGTTTCTTTGGTCAAGCGGTCAAGCACGGGTGTATTTGCGCTGGCAATAGCATTATTGGTGGTGTCTTCTCTGTGACCCCACCCATCCATAATAATAAGGGCTAACGTTTTTTTGCCTTGGCTCATGTTTGTCTCCGCTAAAAAGATTGTAAAAAGTAAACTTGGGGGCAGATGGGTAGAATACAAAGTGAAAGTAAACACTTTACCATCGCAGACGTCATATTATCCTGTGTGCGGCGGCGCGTCACGGCCAATTGCAGGAAAAACTCATGCGTTTACAAAACCTTATTTTATAAGTTATGGCTAGCCTGCGCTCTGCCTCTGGTTTTAGACAGTAATTTCTATATACTTTGCACTCATTTTTTTACCTTGACTGCATCTATGAGGCGCAATAATTATGGAACAAGTGATTGAATTTGCGACAAATCACTACATTTTAGCGGGTTTATTCGTCGCTTTGTTAGTAGCTTTACTTTACTCCACAGTGGCCGGTTCATTTTCAAAACTAAAAGAGCTTAGCACCCATGAAGCAACACTTTTAATGAATAAAGAAGATGCCATGGTGTTAGATATTCGTCCGGTAGCTGAATTTAAAAAGGGCCACATTTTAGGCGCGAAACAAATCAAAGCTGAACAGGTAACAAAGGGCGATTTTACTGGCCTTGAAAAACAAAAAGACAAACCCATTATTGTTGTGTGTGCAATGGGAATGACATGTAAACGTACCGCAAATCAAATGTTGAAGGAAGGTTTTGAGCAGGTATCCGTTCTTAAAGGTGGGATGAACGCCTGGCAAGGCGCAAGTCTTCCTGTAAGCAAATAAACGAAAAGGTATATTTAACATGAGTAAAGTAGAAATTTACACCAAAGGGCATTGTCCTTACTGTCACCGCGCAAAGGCGCTTTTAGAGCAAAAAGGCGTGCAGTACACAGAGTTTAAAGTGGATGTTCAACCTGAGCTTCGCCCAGAAATGATCACTCGCGCTAACGGTGGCTCAACTGTGCCGCAAATTTTCATTGGTTCACAACACGTAGGTGGTTGTGACGATTTGTTCGCGCTAGAATCACAAAATAAATTAGACACATTACTTTCTGCATAGGCAGAAAATTTAAGGAAGCATAATGGCTGAAGAAAACCAAGCAAACCCAGCAGAAGCAGCACAAGCCGCTCAGGGACCTCAATTCGCAATTCAACGCATTTACACCAAAGACATTTCTTTTGAAACGCCAAACTCACCAGCGATATTTCAAAAAGAATGGAAACCTGAAGTTCAATTGGACTTGGATACACGTAGTGCGTTGATTGAAGAAAATGTCTACGAGATCGTTTTGGCTGTAACCGTAACGGCAATGTTAGGTGAAGAAACAGCCTTTTTGTGTGAAGTACAGCAAGCGGGTATTTTCGCGATAGGCGAAATGCCTGAGCAGAATAAAGCACACATGTTAGGCTCTTTCTGCCCAAATACGCTTTTCCCTTATGCTCGTGAAACGATTTCTAATTTAGTGAATCGTGGTACTTTCCCTCCACTTAACCTTGCGCCGGTTAACTTTGACGCTATTTTTGCAGCTTACATGCAAAAACGTGCGGCTCAGCAAGCGCAAGACCAAGCACCTACGCAGTTAGACGCGTAAGTACTTAACCAATGAAACAAACAGTTTCAGTGTTAGGGGCGGGGTCGTATGGCACCGCCCTTGCTTTTTGTCTGGCTAGAAATGGCGTTGCCACCACGTTATGGGGGCGAGACCCAAAGCAAATGCAAGACATGGCCTCTGCCAGATGCAATGAAAAATACCTACCCGGCGCGACATTTCCTGATCCTTTAGCGATTGAGGCAGACCTGCACAAAGCGGTCAGCCAGAATAATGATTTACTTATCGTCACCCCAAGTCATGGCTTTTCAGCCTTGTTGCGCCAAATCAAACCAATGCTCTCACCGAGCCACAGAATTATTTGGGCCACCAAAGGGCTTGACCCTGAAAATGGCAGACTATTGCAAGATGTTGCCCGTGAGATACTCGGTGACGCTATACCTTTGGCGGTCGTTTCAGGCCCTACATTTGCAAAAGAAATGGTCGCAGGCCTACCTACTGCCATTTCGGTTTCGTCTACTGACACCCAGTTAGCGACTGATTTTGCCAACATGCTGCATTGCTCGCGCTCGTTTAGAGTGTACAAAAACAACGATTTTGTCGGTGTGCAACTCGGTGGCGCTGTTAAAAATGTTATCGCGATTGGTGCAGGCTTAGCTGACGGCTTAGGTTTTGGTTCAAATGCCAGAACGGCACTGATTACTCGTGGTTTAGCTGAACTATCTCGCTTAGGAAGCACATTGGGTGCACAGCCTGAAACTTTCATGGGAATGGCAGGATTAGGTGACTTGGTGCTAACTTGCACGGACAATCAATCACGTAATCGTCGCTTTGGTTTGGCACTAGGCGCTGGCAAAAGCATTGATGATGCCATCACAGAAATCGGCCAAGTGGTTGAAGGCTACCGAAACACCAAAGAAGTACACCAGCTCGCCGCGCGGCACAATGTCGAAATGCCCATTTGTGAGCAAATTTACCAAGTGTTATATGAAGGGAAACCGGCGAAAGAAGCCGCTCTAGCCTTGCTAAGCCGCGAGCAAACATCAGAGTAAGTGTGAGTTGCCTGCAGTGATTGTGGTCACTTAACGTTAGACCTCTGACTCTAAATACCGAAAAAACCGAGGGAAGCATATACCTCCCTCGGTTTTTGACTAAGCGCTATTTTTAGTCGTTTACTCTGTAGCAAATTCTGCTTGCTGCATTTCCTCTTGTTTACCCGCGAGTGCGTCTTTATCACGTACGTTCTTCTGTACCGTCACCGCGGCGAATAAACTCAGCACATACGCCATGGCATAAAAGCCTTTTTCACTTAATGCTAATTCAGCGTTGTATAAGCCGATGGCTAATAACGCAATAGCAAAACCAGATGAGGCCCATGATAAGGTTTGATACATGCTTGAGGTTTTAATGCCTTCGGCCTTATCGCGGATTGTTTTTTGCAACGAGACCATTGAGAACAAACCGTAAAGTATAATGACTAAATAGTAGCCTTTTTCGTTTAGTGCCATCTGAGCATTGAACAAGCCGATACCATAAGCAGCGGTTCCAATAAGTAACGCAGCTACCGATGCCAAGGTATATGATTTTGTAGGTGCTTGAATTGTCATTTGATTGTCCCTCTTTGATAATGATTAATTAAACCCGCGTCTCGCTGGAGTGAAGCGACTATGCCCTTTGGAATACCTTAAATAAACCTTCTTGTCGTTTGTTGCGTAATCGTGCACTTTAAGTATATTTATTTAATACCTTTAGCTCTTATCATGGGTTGTCGTCGCTTGAAATTTCAAATCAGACAAGGTCTCAAGCACTTGACCGTCTGCCCCTAAAATAACGCTTTGGCTGGCCAAATCGTATTTCGCTAAGTACTGGGCGATTGACGTAAAGGTTGTCGTCGCAATTTTGCCAGTATGATCTTTGGTGCTGACGTCATCTTGCAGCATCGAGCCAAACATCAATTTGAAACGACTGGTATGCACGCGCTGAGGCGTAAAATACGCACGAGTATTAGCCTTCAATTTAGCTACATCCGTGGTTTGATAAATCGCGGCATTGAGCATGTCTAAAGTGTGCTCGGTACAGTTTTGTAATTGACCATTCATGGGGTTCGCAATTACCGAGTAGTTTTCATTATGCAGCAGGGCATTTTTACCCGTGGTAATGATGTCGATTAAACGTGTTTGCATATCAGGCGTGGGAATAATCACTCCAGCGGTTAGCTGGTCAGCGCCCCAAAAAAAGTCAACCGGGTAATCGGTGACTAACTGGCTTTTGTCCAAGTCACCGCTTTTTTGATAAAGGTTATAAATCGCGTATCCCTTGACCACTACTCCGTCATCTAGGGTGATATCTGAATATAAAGCCACCGCCGTATGGGTGAAGCGTATTCCTTTGGGCAGATCTTCTTGCGGGCGGCCCACTCTAGCGATAATTAATGCTCGTGCACCTTGGCTGGCCGCGTACTTCTCCACGTTTTTGGCAAATTGAACGATCTGCTCTGGCTCATGAATTGCCGGTTTATTCCCTTGGCTACCCGCTGTCGCAGTGAAAGAAAATGTGAATGTAAGCACTAACGCTATCAGCCATGTTCTAGAAGACATAGTCATCATTATTAACCTTGCGTGTTGTTGTTTTGAATAATGATCACCTGATTTGGCGCAGGGTCTACGGTAACAGTTGTATCACTTATGACTAGTGGCTCAACCTCAGTATTTTTATCAGCATGCTTGTGACTGCCATGATTACTTTTGATGCTATCAGCGGCTTGGGCAATAACGCTGCCTGTAACCAAACTTATACCACCAGTAACGATCAATGGCGCTGCCACGGCGACACTGGCGACTTTCGCAGTTGAAGCGACGCCTTCAGTTACAGCTAATGCAGAATGCTTACTCGCTTGAGCGCTGTGCTGCACTGAACCCGCAGCGTTGGCTTTGGCCGCGCCAATAACAGTGGTGCTAAGTATAAATGTCGCGGTAAGTAGCGTATTGATAAGTTTCATCGGTGTTCCTTTCTCATTGTTATCAGTAGATATCATTCGTTGCCTAATAGCGTAGCCAAGAGACGAGACACAGATTAAGCAGCAGTATTACCTGTGTAAACAATGACCATTTATGTATACTCAGTTGCAACCAAAAGTATATGAATACGCTACTTAAAGGGATTTATGAGTCAGATTAGCCAAATCAGCAACACGTTGAAGCAGTTACTGCGTCAGCAGCAAATAACCTATAAAGACATCGCTGAAAAGCTCGACATGAGTGAAGCAAATATCAAACGTATCTTCTCTACAAATAGCTTTGCATTAGACCGTTTGGAGCAAATTTGTGAGATTTTGCAGATGAGTCTATCTGACTTATTTATCATCGCCCAAAAACAAACCCAGCAACTGACTCAGCTCACCGAAGAGCAAGAAAATGAATTACTCGCCAACACTAAATTGTTGCTTGTGGCCGTTTGTGTACGCGACGCCTGGACGTTCGATGAGATCATTGAGCACTACGATATTGATAGGCATGAATGTGTTCAGTTATTGGCAAAGCTTGATCGAATTAAAATTATCGATTTATTGCCCAATAACCATTACAAATCATTGATTGCACAAGATTTTAGGTGGATACCCGGCGGGCCTCTCGAGCGTTTCATGGAACAGGAAGTGATGGTTAAATTTATGGCACCAAAGAAGGAAGAGCCATGGACCTTTCGCTTTTATTTGCGGGGGCGCTATTCGCAAACCTCAGTGGATATTATTCAGCGCAAGCTTAACCAGTTAACGAAAGAGGCTGCGGTACTAAACCAAGAAGATGCTAGTTTGCCGTTGAGCAAACGCCAGCACTTCGGAATATTGATGGCTATGCGCCCCTGGGAACCGTCGCTATTTGAAAATTTACGCCGTGAAACATAGTTCCTTAACGTGGTGCAAGAAACCTGAAGCCCCCAGCCATACGCTTTAAGTGCATACTGCTAGGGGCTTTTTAAGCAGCACTATAATTGTTCGTCACGCAAAAACACCAACTTGTTCCCCGCGCTTTGTTCTTCACTAAAGCGATAACCCGCGGTGTCAAACTGTTTAAGCTGAGCCACTTCACTCACCTTGTGCTGAATAATATAGCGTGCCATCAAGCCACGGGCTTTTTTGGCGTAAAAGCTAATAATTTTATATTGGCCATTTTTAAAATCTTTAAATACCGGCTCAATGATCTCGCCTTCTAAGGCTTTAGGTTTGACCGCACTGAAATACTCAGTAGATGCCAAATTAACTAATACGTTGTCACCCTGTTCGGCCAATGCTTGATTAAGCTTTTCAGTAATAATATTGCCCCAGAACTGATATAAGTTGGTGCCGCGCTCAGTATCAAGCTTGGTGCCCATTTCCAAGCGGTATGCCTGCATTAAATCTAGCGGTTTTAATAAACCATATAGACCAGACAAAATTCGCATATGTTTTTGTGCATATGAAAAGTCTTCTTCACTAAAACTGCCTGCGTCTAAGCCACCATATACATCCCCGTTAAAAGCTAACACAGCCTGCTTAGCATTCTCATCGGTAAAAGGTGTGTGCCACGCTGCGAAACGATCAGCGTTTAAGCCCGCTAACTTATCGCTTATTTTCATTAATGAACCAATTTGTGCAGGGCTTAACTTGCGACTGCGATCAATTAGCTGCTGACTGTGCTCTAATAGCTCAGGTTGCGTTGAAGCGGGGGCAATGTTTTGTTTTTCAAAATCGAGATTTTTAGCTGGTGATACAACAAGTAACATGAAAATTCCTTACACTTATTCAGATGGGCTTATGATACCAACCGCCACGCTGGGAACAAACGATTAAAATAGATGAGTTTAATTGCAAAATTCTATCATTAGCGTGGTTTCTCTTACAGCCTTGAAGTACTGCTAACGCCTAATTTATTGCGAGAGAGTTGGTATTAGTGCAATTGCACGCTCTGTAATGCGCTTACCAAATATTGATATTCTTGTTCATCCCGAGCGCACAGAATAATTTTACGCAGATTGTTATACCTAATTGATGCTTCACTGACACAGCGTATTGCCAACCCACAATGTTCCATCGAGGCAGACGTTACCTCGTTGCAATTCTCTGGTCCTAAAACATTCAAGGCAATACTGCGGATATCAGCACCATCAGCAAATTCAAACACCTGTCGATATGCGCGCGCGATAAGCGCATCTTTACTAACATGCGGTTCAGCATACCAAGGAATGTCCAAGCGCAACATATTCTGTGCTTGCCACACAGCATCTGGCGAACGCGGAACGTTAACCAAGCTCGCTTCAGCAAGCTTACTCACGGACGAATATTGGCAGCATACTAAGGCATCCACAGCGAGTTGATTTATGTCTTCTTGTAATAGGGTTATTTTTGCTGTCATTGTCGGTGTTTTGCTCGCGTCTACAGGCTAAGGGTTATATTCTATGCTACCTGTTTGTTTTCAGCTGATCTTGGTTATTATTCGCATACTGTCATAAAGATTTAATTCGTTTTCAGTATTGATAGTGGCGTGATCACGCCCCACTATAAACCTAGGAAATTTGAGAACATATACATTTGTTGATTAAAATGTTGTAATTTTACAACATAATGAATTCGAGGTTAGCATGTCCAATCAATTACAAGCATTACGCGATATCACCACAGTTGTTGCCGATACTGGCGACATCGAAGCGATTAAAAAGTATCAACCTGTTGATGCAACAACGAATCCTTCTTTGTTACTTAAAGCTGCTGAGATGGAGCAATATCGCTCACATCTTGAAAATGCGGTTGCTTGGGCCAAAGAGCAATCAGATGACGCTGATCAGCAAATCATTGATGCTGGCGATAAACTAGCGGTGACCATAGGAACCGATATCGTGAATATCGTTCCGGGCCGTATCTCTACTGAAGTAGATGCACGTTTGTCATTCGATACCCAAGGCAGCATTGAAAAAGCTCACAAGCTTATCGCGCTATATAAAGAAGCTGGTATAGATAAAAGCCGCATCTTGATTAAGCTTGCTTCAACTTGGGAAGGCATTAAAGCTGCTGAACATCTTGAGAAAGAAGGTATCAACTGTAACCTAACCTTATTGTTCAGCTTTGCCCAAGCCCAAGCATGTGCTGAAGCTGGCGCTTACCTAATTTCACCTTTTGTTGGTCGTATTCTTGACTGGTACAAAGCAAAAACAGGTAAGTCTGAGTACGCAGCGAATGAAGATCCTGGTGTGCAATCCGTCACTAAAATTTACAACTATTACAAAGAGCACGGCTACAAAACAGTCGTAATGGGTGCAAGCTTCCGTAATATCGGTGAAATCACCGAGCTTGCAGGTTGTGACCGCCTAACTATCAGCCCTGGCTTGTTAGAAGAATTGTCAAATACTGAAGCGCCACTTGACGTTAAATTGAAAGACACTGGCGCTACATCGGCACCAGGCAAGCCGTTAGATGAGGCAGCATTCCGCTGGGAACTGAACCAAGACCCAATGGCAACCGAGAAGTTGTCAGAAGGTATTCGTAACTTTGCCGCAGACCAAGTGAAGCTTGAAACCTTGCTTAAAAGCTACCTGTAATAAAAGCACTACTAAAAGAGCGTCTGTTTAGGCGCTTTTTTTTACTTTATAAAATTGAAAACAATGACTAAGGAGTCTTGCATGACTGCGCTGACTGACACCCCTACTTGGCAAACGCTTGCCTCACTAGCTGACGATGTTAAACAGCAACACATGCGCGACTGGTTCGCTAGCGATACCTCTCGTGCGAGCAAATACCAACAAACGGCCTGCGGGATAGAGTTAGATTATTCTAAAAACCTAATCACTGACGACGTGTTAAAAGCGTTATTTACTTTGGCAGATGAAAGCCAAGTAGCACAAAAGCGTGACGCCATGTTCAAAGGCGATATCATTAATCACACAGAACAGCGCGCCGTATTGCATACCGCCTTGCGTAATTTTTCAGGTGAGCCTGTATATGTGAATGGTCAAGACGTAATGCCTGAGGTATTGGCTTGCCAAGATAAAATTAAAGATTTTGTTGCCAGTATTCACAGCGGTGAACGCAAAGGTTATACAGGAAAGGCACTAAAACAAATCGTAAGCATAGGGATTGGCGGTTCGTTCTTAGGTCCTAAAATCATGTCAGAAGCCCTTAAGCCCTATTGGTTTGGCGGTGTTAAAGTGCATTTTGTGGCCAACGTAGATGGTTGTCATATTCATGATGTACTTAGCAACCTTGATCACGAAGAAACCTTAGTGGTGATGTCATCTAAGTCGTTTAGCACACAAGAAACGTTGCAAAATACCTTAACGGCAAAAGAGTGGTTTTTAAAAGCCGGCGGTACGCAACAAGACATCGCCAAGCATTTCATTGCTGTGTCTTCCAATATCAAGGCCGCCACTGATTTTGGTATGGCCGAAGAAAACATTTTCCCTATGTGGGACTGGGTTGGCGGGCGTTACTCCCTTTGGTCAGCTATCGGTTTGCCTATCGCCTTAACTCTAGGTTACGACAATTACCGCCAGCTCCTCGAAGGCGCCTTCGAAATGGATCAACATTTCCAAACGGCCCCTGCCGAGCAAAACCTACCCATGCTAACCGCCCTTTTAGGTGTGTGGTATATCAATTTCTTTGGTGCCCAAAGTCACGTTCTTCTGCCTTATTACCATTATTTACGTGGCTTTCCTGCGTATGTTCAGCAATTGGATATGGAAAGTAACGGCAAGAATATCAGCGGAGACACCACACAGGTCGACTATGCTACAGGCCCTATAATTTGGGGTAGCGAAGGCACAAATGGCCAACATTCATTCCACCAGCTTATTCACCAAGGGACCTTGTTAATCCCTGCTGATTTTATGCTGCCCCTGAATGTACCAAACCAAGATAACACGCATCATTCCATGCTCGCGTCGAACTGCTTCGGCCAAACCCAAGCCTTGATGCAAGGGAAAACCTTTGATGAATGCTATGCTGATCTGGAAGGTAAAGGGCTAGAGGAAGCCGAGCGCGTTAAGTTAGCGACTCACAAAACCATGCCGGGTAACAAGCCAAGCAATACCTTGTTGTTTGAGAAAATGGATCCAAAAACCTTGGGTTCTCTTGTGGCCATGTATGAACATAAAGTATTCGTACAAGGCGCAATTTGGGGAGTTAACTCATTCGATCAATGGGGTGTTGAATTAGGCAAAGAGCTAGGAAATCAAGTATTAGATAAAATCGTTAACACGGATGCGCCTCTGTCCTTTGACGGCTCAACCAATGCTTTGATTGCACGCTTTAGACAAGCTAACAGTTAATTAGCCCGTGCTAATAAACGAAAAAGAGACCTTCGGGTCTCTTTTTTTATTCGTATTTTTTTATTCGTATTCTTTAATCCCGTCCCCTAGCCGATTTGTTACTTTGCTGGCTCATTTAGTATAAAGCGCGTATTGGCAAACTTATTCAGTAACCTGTGCATACCGTACACAGCCATAAGCGTTAAGACCACAGATACAGTGACTGATGTAAAACGATAGAGAGCGTTGTATACCAAGTCTTGTTGCGGCGCTAAATACTGACCAAACAAGATCCCCATTGTGGTCATTGCCCCAAAACCAGCACCTGAACCTCCCCCTTCTAACATATGGTAACGAGCAAACAGCATCACACTTATCCACAACGCGATACTCACAAACCATAAGATCCCGCTGTGATCGAGTAATATAAACTGCCAAGCTAAACCAATATTACATCCGATCAGTGTGCCAATGGCTCGATTGAGCGCTGAACGCCCAGCCCCGTACCAATTTAACGGAAATAAGATCAGCACAGACGAGACTTGAGCTGACAAAGAATCTTGTAAGTCCAACACCTGAAACACGATAAATGACAAGGTCGCGACTGTGGTCGCCAGAATCACTTCATGACGGCGATTACTATCAGGCTTGGTTATCACGGGAGGTTTGGCCCGCGCCTCTACATCGGGGAAAATAAAATGCATTAACATCGCAAGCAAGATGGTCAGCAAGCTTGCAGCCACATTTGACATCACAAGATCACTGACCGAAGCACTACTGTAACTTGCAAAATGCAATTGCATCGACAAGCCCACCATGCCCACTGCACCAAACAAGAAATTCGCCCCTTTCGACATACAAGAAAACATAAAGGCGAAGATCATGATAACCGCAATCGTCATGGGAATCGGTTGATCACCAAACATTCCTTGCACCACGAATACAAACGTCGTCACCAGTGCAGCGTTAGCCAGAAATTGACGAATAATATGACTGTTTAAAACCGGTACTAAGCCCAACAACAGCATGGGGTATACAGTAAAAAACGTCCCATAGTTCCAGCCCATAACTTTACTGATGGTAAAGCCAAGCGCCGCGCCAAAAGCAACGCGCAAGCATTGACGCACTTCATTTGCCGTTAAGCCTCTATGGGCTGGCCTACTCACACTGCCTTTGCGTATAAAGGGCAACTTTAATTGTTGTTTTAACATCAACTACAACCTAGTAGACGTAGTGAATCATGCTGATCACATGGGCCTGCAGCGAACCTAACCAACTGGCTACACCACCTACAGGATGAAGTTGAACGGTTGCTCTTGCTCCTGAGGGTAAGGTTTCAAGTAAATCCATATTGTCAGTTAATACAATATGCGTTCGCATATATTGAGCATCTCGCACCCAGCGATCTGAATTTTCTGGGTTCGCCAGAGACCCATCAGCGTTTAGTTGACCATCTTTGACGCCCGCATCAATCGCCACGACTTTGCCTTTAAACACTTTCCCAGGACGAGCATCGAATACGATGGAAGCGGTATTGTTTATTTGCACATGACTTAACGACTTTTCTCTAAAATCCGCCACAATATCGCCCTTTTCAACCACCACAGCCGCTACAGCTGAACCCGCTTGAGCGTAGTTACCCGGCTGAAGCTGTAAATTAGTCACTTGGCCTTTTACTTGAGAACGTACGTCCGTGTAATCCAATTGTAGTTGCGCGTCTTGCAACGCGTTTTGGGCTTGGCGAAGAAGCAGATTATTTGTCCCGTCTTTACCTCGTTGGGCTTGATACTTAACGACATCCGCCTGGGCCGCCTCAACTTGGGCTTGCGCAGCGCGATAATTTGCCTTGGTTTGGTCATACAGCTGCCGCGAGACTGTGTTTGATTTAATTAAGCTCTCTACTCGCTCAACTTCTAATTTCAACTCATCTACATCCGCTTTGGCAGCCAGTACTTGCGCTTTCGCTGCCGCAATCGACGCATCTAATTGCAGGTTCGTTTGAGATGCACTTTCAACAGCTAGCTTGGCCTTCTCGAGCGCTATTTCATAAGGACGCTTATCTAGACTAAAAAGTACCTGCTCGGCCTCTACGCTTTGATTGTTTTTTACATACACTGTTTGCACTTGTCCGCTGACCTTAGAAGAAATATTCACCACGGGATGCAACACCCTAGACTGAGTGCTCACAGGCATCCATAAGTCTGCGGCCAAAAAATAAGCAAACGATAAAGCAAACACAGCAAGGGCAATATGTACCCAGCGTTTAAACACTTGATCAGGTGCCATGATTAAAGTCCTCCCTCTGCTGGTTTGTCTAGCAACTCACAGGCGTTGCTTTCGATTTTTTTCAATACGTTAAACATGCTATCGAGTTCTTCGTCGGTAATGCCTCGCGTTAACTCAGTACGCACAGTACCGACAAACATTTCCAGTGTTTGTAATTGCTGGTTGCCCGCTGGGGTGAACCATAAACACTTGCAGCGCTTGTCACTGGGATGCTCACGTCGCTCAACCAAGCTAAGCTCAACCAACTGATTCACCGTGCGATTTAGAGAAGGTAATTCAATTCCAAGCTCACTTGCGAGTGTATGCTGTGATACCCCCTCGCCTAAGGTTCTCAATTTCATCATTACCGACCAACGTGCTTCGGTCATGCCCATCGGTTTAACAGACTGCGAAATAGCGCTGCGCCATAAACGAAACACACGCCCTAACAACCAACCCATAGCGGGGTTGTTTAGCTTTCTGGGTTCACTATTTTTACCAGCCATTTCGACCTCCCATTAGATATCTCTCGATGTTTCTATCGAGAGATAAAAATTTACTTAGCATGCTAACAATTATAAGGGCATTAATTTACTTAGCAAGCTAACTAATAATTTGAAACATTTATGAGAGCGTGTTTTACATAAAGTTAAAACAACGGATAAATGATTACACGTTAGGTTGCCAGTCATGGACTCGTGTCTGGCGCTCAACGGCTAATAGCTTGGTGAGCAGAGCTAAGGTGAGTACAGAGTCGGCAAACTTAGGAAATAAACTGTACTTGCCCCCAGGGAATCGGCTCATAGAACAGTATTTTTATGGCTTTCATTGAACCGGCGGGTTTGTATCACCTGAAAGTTAATAATTAATTGACTAAAAAATCTTTTTTTGGTGTTATAATATAACATTACCCATAAACATTAATAAAAGCAGTAAGGTCACACATGACAATGTTCAAACTATCCGCACTATGCAGTGCACTTATCAGCACCGGCATTTACGCTGTAGAAAAACCGATCCAGAAAGATGAACAGAGTATTGAGACCTTAGTTATCACAGCCAATCCTATCGGCCGTTCTGTTTTAGAGTCTGCGACTCCAGTGACCATTTTAGGTGGTGAAGCACTCGACAACTCCCAAGCCGCCACCTTAGGGGAAACACTTAAAGGCGTACCTGGTGTAAACAGCACCTATTTTGGGCCGGTTGCAAGTAGTCCTATAATCCGAGGGTTAGACGGACCCCGCGTTAAAATTCTCCAAAACGGCTTAGATACATCAGACGCCTCACGTGTTGGCCCTGATCATATCACCACCGTAGAAGCATCAACCGCAACGCAAATTGAAGTACTTCGTGGCCCTGCAACGCTTTTATACGGCAGCGGTGCTATTGGTGGTGTGGTGAACGTGGTAGATCACCGCCTGCCTCGCGAACGCCAAGATGACATAAACGGCGAAGTGGCTACTTCATACGACAGTGTTTCAAATGAGAAGATGCTGTCAGGTGATATCAATGGTGGCACTGGTAACTTTGCCTTTCATGCTGATGGCTTTACCCGAGATAGCGACGATTACGAGATCCCTGATGAAGCAAGTGACGCAGATTCAGATAGTGTGGGTAAGTTAGAAAACTCCGCCATTGATGCCAGTGGTGGAACCGTCGGCATTGGCTGGGTTGGCGATGATGTCAATGTAGCATTTTCCTATGCACGCTTAGATAACGAATATGGCATTCCCGGTCATGAACACGCTCACGAGGAAGATGAGCACGAGGAGGATCATGATGAAGAAGGTCACGACGTTGAACACGAAGAAGAAAGCGTATTCGCGCGTTTAAAACAAAATCGTTACCAATCTCGGGTTGATTGGCAAAACATCGACGGACCCTTTACCCAAATACACTGGCTTAATGCGTACACAGATTATGAGCACAGTGAAATCGAAGACGGCGCAGTCGGTACCACCTTTAGCAACGAGGCCAAAGAGTCGCGCTTGTGGGCCAAGCATGCTCCAGTTAGTGGCTGGGAAGGCGTGGTAGGTGTGCACTTCACCTCGTCTGATTTTTCAGCGCTCGGTGAAGAAGCATTCACCCCCAGCACGGAAACTAAGTCAACAGCACTTTTTGTGCTTGAAGAAAAGCAAACTGGCGCTTTTTTATGGCAACTCGGCGCCCGTTTTGAGTATACAAAACATCAACCTGACAACAGTTTTTTCAGCGAAGATGAGCACGACGATGCTGATGAAGAACACGAAGAGCACGAAGAAATTCATTTCGCTGACGAATCTTTTAATGCCAGCAGTTTCTCTGCGGGCGTGGTTTACACCTTAAATGAGAAAAGCTCATTAGCCTTCAATTATGCTCGCTCTGAACGCGCACCGTCTGCTGCTGAGATTTTCTCAAATGGGTTACATATCAGTACAGGAACATTTGAAGTAGGCGCTGGGTTTGATATTGAATTAGACGACGACGGTTACGAATTAGTGCAGTCAAATCGCAGCGTTGAAAACGAAGTGTCAAATAACCTTGATTTAAGCTATCGCTACCAAGGCGACACCATAACCGCTGATGTCAGTATCTTTTATAACGATATTGCTAATTACTTGTATGAACAAGACACCGGCCTTGATAGTGAACAACTGCATGGGCACGAGGAAGAGGAATTAGAAGACGAGCACGACCATGAAGAAGAGGTAACACCTGTGTTTATCTTCCGTCAGCAAGATGCCGTTTTATATGGTTTCGAAGCCCAGCTTGATTGGCATTTAAGTGATAATTTACGCGTCGAAAGCTTTGCCGATTACACTCGTGCAAAATTAGACGAACCGGCCAGTGAAGACGGAAATCGTAATGTGCCACGTATTCCAGCCATGCGTTTAGGTATGCAATTTCATTGGGAAACAGATGACTGGCATGCAGAGCTAGGCGCTACGCATTATGCTAAGCAAGATAAGTTTGCTTCGTATGAAACGCAAACAGACGGATATACTTTGGTTTCTGCAGCGATGAATTACTACACCACTGTTGCTGATTCAGATGTCACTGTGTTTGTAAAAGGAAACAACCTGACAGATCGGGTTGCCCGGGTACATTCCTCGTTCTTGAAGGATGTCGCACCATTGCCAGGGCGCTCATTCGTACTAGGTGCAAGAGTTAACTTCTAGCACCTGATTTTCCTAGGTTAGAGCCTAAAAATACAGGTCAAAAAAAGGCGCTAAACCCAAACGGTTTTAGCGCCTTATTTAATTTAACCAGCCATTCATTAACTCTTAAGACACTTAATCGCTTGCTCTAGCTGAGATCGTGGGCAACCAAAGTTAATTCGCACAAACTGTTTGTCACCAAAATCGATACCCGGCGAAGGGCCAACCCCCTTTTCTTCAAAGTAGGTTTGCGGGTTTTCTACGCCTAAGCCACTCGCGTCAATCCATGCCAGAAATGTCGCTTGTGGTGCAATCACTTTTAACCCGTCAATTTGGTTAATTTGTTCAACTAAATAGTCGCGATTAGCACGTAAATAGTCTAATTGCTCAGCCAACCAGTCATCACATTGGGTAAACGCCGCTTCGGTCGCTGCTAGGCCCATCACATTTACCCAAGGCACCAAACCTTGCCCAGCTTGATTAAAGTGCTGGCGTACTTTGGCATCAGGAATGATCGCAAAAGAGGTACCTAAACCAGCCACATTGAAGGTTTTACTGGCGGCCATCAAGGTCACTGAATTATTCTGCGCACGGCTAAGCTTGCCCGCGGGAATATGCTTTGCGTTTTTATCGAGGATAAGATCACAGTGAATTTCATCAGAACATAACATCACGTTATTGGCTGCGCATATGTCAGCGATACGCGTTAACTGCACCTCATCTAACACACTGCCCACAGGGTTCATCGGATTGCATAAAATAAACAAGGTGCATTTTGGATCTTTGGCATGCTGTTCTAGCACATCGAAATCAAGCATCCACTTGCCATCTACTTCTACTGTAGGTACATCAGCACGGGCTAAACCGTTTAATTTTGGTGCTGCCAACATAGGAGGATAATTTGGCGTCTGTATAATCACCTTATCCCCAGGTTGGCAAAAGGCTTGGCAGGCCATGTTAAACCCTGGCACGACGCCGGGTGTCCATACCAACCACTCAGGCTGTATCTGCCAGTCATACTGTTTCGCCATCCAATCTACCACCGCTTGAATAGCGCCTGTGGCGTGACTAGGCAGGGTATAGCCCAACAAACCATGTTCAGCTCTGTCTTTTAGCGCATCAAGTATCGGCTCTGCACAGCGAAACTCTGTATCGGCTATCCACATTGGCAGGATTTCGCGGCCTTTATAACGTTCCCATTTGTAGGCATTCGAAGGGGTTCTATCAATAATTTTGTCAAACTGAATCATTAAAAAAAGTCTCTAGGTTTACGTTTGGCTAATTTTCTCAAGAAGCACGGAAAGTTTCTGGGTTAAATCGTCAGCACTAAACGGCTTGGCGACAAAATCGGTCACACCAAGGCGCTTAGCACTAATGACTAATTCTTTGGTCGGATTGGCCGTAATCATAAAAAATGGACAATCTTTGGCTTTAATGCGCAAGGTTTCCAAGATTTTCAATCCGCTAATACTGGGCATTTGCCAATCACAAATCACTAAATTGATACGCTGGGCATCCTCACTTAACAAAAAAGCATTGGCTTTGATACTACTCGAAAAAACCAATATTTCACCGCTCACTAGCTCTTCTACAATATGCTCCAACAACGTCAATGTAATATCGTCATCGTCTACTATCATTACATTTACATCGTGCAAAATTCTCTCCTTAAAACCATGGGGCTTATCAAAAGCAGTGCGTAATATCTTACTAAAATAAACCCAACTGAGCACTGGTTATGTCGGTGAATGACACCCCGATGAAGGGCAGAATACTTTCTGCAATGGGTTTAATTTGTTTTTCGATATAATGTTCATAATCTAACGAGCAGCTTTGATATTCAATAGGTTGTGCACCATTTAAGGTTATAACATAAGCAATTTGCCCTTTGTGCTGATAACGCAAGGGTTTACCAAGCTGTTCATTTTGCTCGTCAGCCAAACGAGCAGCTTTCACATGAGGGGGAATATTTTTAACATATTGCGCTAACGGACGCCTAATACGTTTGCGATACACCAGATGCTCATCCAGCTCACCAGTGCGTATTTGCCCAATAAACTGCTGAATGTAGGCGCTGACTTCTTGCCCAGCAAAAACCTTCTGGTATAAGGCTAACTGAAACGTTTTCGCCATAGGCGTCCAGTCAGAGCGCACCGACTCTAACCCTTTAAACACTAACTCGTCTTCCTCACCTTGGCGTCGTTTTAAACCCGCATAACGCTTTTTACTTCCTAGTTCTGAACCTCGGATCGTTGGCATTAGAAAACGATTAAACTGGGTTTCAAATTCAATCTCTAAAAAGTTCTCCACACGGTGCTGTTCGGCGATGTGTTCATCCCAGCGCTGGTTGATCGATTGTTGCAATTGCAGACCCACGTCAAAGCCTTGCTCGGCTTGCATTTCGTCTCCTAACCACACAAAAATAGAATCCGTGTCGCCGTAAATCACTTTGTAGCCCATGCTTTCGACCCAGGAGGCTGTAGTTTGCATAATTTCATGGCCACGCAGGGTGATTGAACTGGCCAAGCGCGTATCGTAAAAAGGACAACCA
The DNA here is from genome assembly GCF_009906955.1 of Paraglaciecola mesophila. Lineage (GTDB taxonomy): Bacteria > Pseudomonadota > Gammaproteobacteria > Enterobacterales > Alteromonadaceae > Paraglaciecola > Paraglaciecola mesophila_A. Next base: position 3,807,431 of record NZ_CP047656.1, on the reverse strand, counting down.
CCGGAACCAAGTACCCCATAAAACGAATTCATCAATATTTTGATAGCCTGCGAGCGAGCCGCATCTTTATCACGTTTAGCCCTATCTCTTTGCTGCCATAAGGAGGTTATAATGTCTGGCAAAAAATGCTGCTCACGGCTAAAAACAGCCCCTTTGAAACCTTGGATGCCATTATTTGGTGCACGTAGTCCTTCGACTAATCCTAGGGGATCAATTTTAAATGTGCGAATAATTGAAGGGTAAAGACTTTTAAAATCAAGTACTAAAACGTTGCGATATAACCCAGGAGTTGAGGTCATCACGTATCCTCCTGGGCTTGCTAAACCGCCATCAACTGGCCGATTAGGGGAAATATACCCCGCTCTGTGCAGCTTAGGTAAATACAGGTTAACAAACGCTGCCACTGACCCGCCCACTCTATTCAACTCAAGGCCAGTTAATTGACTACGTAAGGTCAGAAAGTCCAACATTTTGGTGTGCTCAAATATCTCCAGCACAAGCTGGCAATCTTGTAGATTGTATTTAGCCAGTTTCACCTTGTTATGCACAAAGTCGTGTTTAATTTTCGCTAGGCGGTCATCCACATCATCGGTAAGTTTGCCTTTGCCTAAAAGCGCTTGGGCGACAAACTCTAAACTGAAACTAGCGAACTGATAAGTAGCTGTTTTTAGCGCATCAATACCGTCAATTACCACCCGCCCAGGCATGCTAATGTAACCTTGATTGACTTCGTTTGGTGCATCTCGCCAATACACCGCTTCACCGCCACGGCCCAACGTCAGCTTTAGGTTATACAATTGAGCGCGCTCAATCAGCAGACGAAAATCGAAATTAACCACGTTCCAACCAATGATAATGTCGGGATCTTGGTATTGTATTGCAGCGATAAAGCATTGAAGTAACGTCTTCTCATCGGCCACCCATTGGATAAATTCGGGGCCCTGCTGATTATCACCAATCATAAACACAGCTTGGTATGTACTGCTGGCTAACCCAATAGAATACAACTCCCCCTTCTCACTGCACTCAATGTCTACGGAAAGTACGGAAAATGACGGCGTATATTGGCCGGGTTTAAGCTGACTTTGGGTATAACTAGGATATTTTGACGTGTTTTGCTTGATCCCGCGAATATCGACACTGGCGTAGATAAAACGCTCCATAAGATAACGTTCAGCTAAGCGAACATCAGCTTCGTAGCAGGTAATGCCGTGTACTCGTAAGCGCTCTTTTGCCGCATAAACTTGTTTGGCACGCGAGAAATACACTGCGCTCACCGGTTGCTGATCGAAGCGCTTTAACGCCAGCGCATTAATCTGACAGGGAATTTGACTATTCGCTAGGATGTCTTTTGCCTGCGCTGTGTTCTGCTGACTAATGAAAAATACACTTTGTTGTGGAGTCGTTGTTACCTTGACGGGCCCCTCAGCACTAGACAGCCAAAATTCTAAGCAGGTTTGACCTGAGATATCACGCAGATCTGAGGTAAGAATGAATCCTCGATTTGAATTTCCCATAGTATCTAGGCAAACCTAATTATGAAACGGACGTTGAACTCGTCGGATGGATGATGGTCTGGTCGCGCCCACCTGTTTTTGCCTGATACAGGGCGATATCGGCGTTGGCCATAAGCTGCATCCCATCAAGATTCGGCGTATTGGAGGTTAATCCTACCGAAGCACTAATCGATAAGTCTTGAATTCCCACCACATCACGTAGTTGTGACACTTTGCAACGCAAACTATCGAGGGCGTCATACCCGTCTTGCAACGTTGTATGCGGTAAAAGCACTAAAAATTCTTCCCCACCGATACGGCCAAGTAAATCTGTTCTTCGCAAGTTGTCACTGCACACGCGGCTAAACTCAAGCAACACCTGATCTCCCACAGCATGGCCATAACTGTCGTTTATCTTCTTGAAAAAATCTAAATCGATGATGGCGACACACAAGTCATAGCCATATCGGCTGGCTGCAATCACTTGCCTTTCAAGCTGCTCTATAATATACCGGCGATTGTATAAGCCCGTTAGATCATCTGTGGTAGCTAACTTAACTAGCGCACGACTTTGTGCCTTTACTCGATAAACCATCACAGCGAGTAAACAACAAACCACTAACACAACCGCTATAAATGACCACAAATACATGTTTCGTTGCTCTTGCGCGCTCAAGGCAAAGCGCTGTAGCCGATTTTGATGTTCCAATAATTGATTGGCTTGTTCAGACGCGCGTACTTTGTAGATAGCTCGCACGGTATGAATTTGCTCAGCACTGCGGCTTTCGTGATATTTTTCACTCAAGCTTAGGGCTTGAGAGCTGTGTTCATAGGCTGCTTGGTAGTCTCCTTGCGCTGCGGCGAGTTTCCCTTCTAAAGAAGTCAATTCAATGGTTTCGGTGGGCATCAGGTCTGAGTCTAAGTTGGCTTTAGCAATGCGCGAATACCTCAACGCCTTTTGGTAATTATGCTGAGCTAAAGCCACAACAAATAGACTTTTCGCAATCTGAAAATCTATCGGTTTATTTTCACTATTGGCAAATATGTCAGCCGCTTCATGTAAACGTTGCTCTGCAAGGGCATAATCCTGCTTTTTTATACTTACTTCAGCGAGTAATTTAAGCGCGTACCCTACGCCTTGGGTATCTCCTAGCGATTTGGCAATATCTGCAGACTCTAGGATCTGCGCTTCACCTATCTCAACATTTCCGACCCGAAAATTGGCTGAACCCAAACCATATAACACTATGCTCAAATTCAGCGATTCATCATTTTTACGCGCGTGCGCAACGGCTTCAGCGAAATATGGGATCGCCAAGGCATAATCACCTCGATTGTCGTACATCACGCCTAGCATGCCGGCAATGTTCGCTTTTGAGATTTTACCTGTGTAAGAGGTTGTTTGGTTGTAGGCTTCTAAATAACTCTCTGCAGCTGCATTATATTCGTTCAGCGAAGTAAACAGCGAACCACGTACATATAAGCCAAGCAAATAGGTTTTTTCATCCTCATTTTCTTGTGCCCAGCCGATAGCTGCGTCTACTTTGTGCAACGCTTCGAAGGGTTTTCCTGCCATTTCTAGGGCGCTGGCTTCTATCAAGCTAAGGTTGTGATACAACCAGGGTTCATGCTGTTGAGTGATAAAAGATAGTCCTTGGCGTGCACTTTCAATGGCCTTTTGTGGATACGTTAATGCGTAATAGGTATCACTTAATATGGCGTAATATTCCGCTTTTTGTGACACGGGCATATCAGATGGAGGGGGGCTACTAAGTAATTGAGTCAAAACCTGCTGAGGTTGAGAGTTCAACTGTTGAGTTAACACGTCATATTGCTTGGAAAAATGAAACGCAACAGCCTCTGCAGCAATCGCACTAGGCATTGTTACTACAATAAAAAGAACATACCCCAAGACACATTTAAGCAATAGTATTCCTTTTCGACTCATGACGATGTGTAAACCCGCCCAAAATAGCATAAACAGGTTAATGTTGACTAGCGAGTAATACGCAGAGATGAGCACACGCTCACGAGGGAAATTGTCCTGTTAATAAGAGGCCAAAATTCAGCTATTCAACAGCCAATCCTCCTTCTTTTAGAGAGCAAGAGTAAAATAGCAATATGTTAGGGGGAACAGATAAAAAAATAGCCCCAAAAGGGGCCATTTTCTAAGGAGCAAGTAGCGCTACCTGCTTACCATGTTGAAACTGGGGCACCAATATAGGCATCTTATACGGGTGCGGTATTTAATTAAATACGGTCGTTTAACACACTCATAATAGGTGACGCGTTCAAACCGTTTTCAGTTGCCCAAGCAATAACAGTCTTACCGTCTTGCTCAGGTGTAGATAAATCACTTTTAGGCATTTTCTTCACCAGTAATGTACCGGCTTCAACTGCATCGCTTAACATCGCGGTGCGAATTAGACTGTTACCGCCACATGAAATGCCTGAGTAGTAGTCTTGCAATTTCAAACGATAATCAGACTGAACACGTTTCATTTTTTTACGTAGTTCGCCCTTGTCGTCTGCTTTTACTATGGTACAAATATTCTGTAATGCTTCTGCTACGTCAGCTTGTGCTGCTCCCGACATAAATAATGAAGTGGCAGCGATAGCGATAGAAGTTTTAACTATTTTCAACATGGTCAATTCCTCGGGTAATTCGTTTAAGTATCTCGTTTCGTTGAGGTAATTAAAGCGCAATCTCCCTGACAGTAAAATCTATAAGGCGATACTAAGGTATGCCGGTTAATACCTTAAATAGGTTAAATTTCATTTTTTGATTGATTCGGTTCACGTTTGTGCAAAAAAAAGCAAATGCATTTTTCCTCAACAATGCTTAGTGTCTGCAAAATATATTAAGTAATACCAATTCCATTAAATAACCTGAGGAAGGAGCCAAGTATGACTGTTGAACAAAAAGTACGCTGGGGCGTTTTAGGCGCTGGGCGTATTGCCCACACCTTTTGCAAAGACATTCAGCATACTCAATTTGCCGAGCTAAGGGCGGTCGCTTCTCGCACTCTTGAAGATGCTCAAAACTTTGCTAAAACCTATAATATTCCTGATGCGCTTGAAGGTTATCACGCCCTTTATCAACATCCACACGTAGATGCCATTTACATTGCCACGCCGCATAACTTTCATTTTGAGCAAGCAAGTGCAGCACTAAATGCCGGAAAGCATGTGCTGTGCGAAAAACCAATAACCGTTACCCCAGAGCAGTGCCAAGCGTTAATCGCCATTGCGCGAAACAAGGACTGCTTTCTAATGGAAGGCATGTGGAGCTATTTTTTGCCTGCGATCATGAAAGCGAAAGAATGGGTAGACAGGGGGCGCATTGGCAAAATCGTTCACATCAAAGCCGATTTTGGTTATCCCGTAAAGTTTGTAGAGGGTGATCGCATGTATGATCCAGCGCTTGCTGGGGGCTGCCTGTTGGATATGGGAATTTATACCTTAGCCATCGCGCAATACTTTATAAATCAGTTGCCCGATCTTAGTTTAGTAAGTCATAAGCTAGCGAAAACCGGTGTAGAAGACGATCTGACACTGATCGCACAGTACCCAGATGCAACCGCCACCTTGGCTTGTTCATTTAGAGCAAAGTTGCAAAACTCGGCTTATATCATCGGCGAAAATGGGTATATCGACATACCTAACTTTTGGCGAGCAGATCGTTGTAGCTTGTTTCAGCTAGATGAAAAAGTCGAGGAATTCATAGAAAACAGAGAGGGGTCTGGCTTCGAGTTTCAAATAGATGCGGCCAGTCAGTGCATACTCGATGGCGAAAAGGAGGCAAGGCTTATGCCCCTATCGACAAGTCTACTTTTGCAACAGCAAATGCATGATATTTTGTGCCGAATTGGCTTACGTTAACCCCTAAACCAATTCCGATATAAAGTTGCCCACTCATAATCATATGGCGAATTTTAAATGAAGCAACGCTATGCTGCTTGAACTCGAAGAGTACCACTATTCATTCAAGCCGCTTTTAATTACGTCCTTTTACATTTGCACCCAGTGGTTAAATACTGGCTAAGGTTGGGACTACTTTTTGCGCGTTTGCTTTTCTTTGCTGCGTCGCTGCACTCGTTCTATGCGGTGCTCTTTCTGGGCCTTTTTATCACGAGTGGCAGACCCCGTTTTGAAGCGCTCTTTGCGCTGGGCCTTTTCTTCAGCTTTTTTCAATTCAGCCGCAGCCATTTCGGCTTCTTCTTTGAGTACCATATCAGGGGTTTCTAGACTGATACGTCCTAACTTACCTGAGCGGAATTCATTGACCAGCACTTCACATATTTTATGTAAGTTCACGCGCCCCCCCGCTCGCAAAGCACCGCGCTGGGCTGCTGCCATTTCTAAAAATTCAATTTCAGTATCTGGGATATGCTCAAGCTTGTAGCGCTCTTTGAGTAAATCTGGGTACGCTTTTATTAAATAATCAGCCGCAAAAAAGCCCACGTCGTCATATTCCATCGCGGTATCTTTAATTGCACCTGTAGTGGCTAAACGATAACTACTTTGCGGGTTTTCAACTTTAGGCCATAAAATACCCGGTGTATCGAAAAGAATAATCCCACTGCCTAAATTGATACGTTGCTGTGCTTTGGTAACAGCAGGTTCATTGCCCGTTTTGGCGATAATGCGCTCTGCCAATATATTGATAAGCGTTGATTTACCCACATTTGGAATTCCACAGATCATGGTATTGATGGTTTTGATACTGGCGTCTTTTTCAGGCAGCATTTTTCTGCACAAATCGATGATTTGTTTCATTTTTTGCGGTTGTTCAGTGGTAGTAGTAAATGTTTTCACACCGCGCTCTTGTTCCAAGTGCGCCTGCCAGATTGCCGTTACTTCTGGGTCAGCTAAATCAGACTTACTTAATACCTTGATACAAGGCGTGTCACCACGAATAGCAGCGATGGCAGGGTTTTCACTGGAGTAAGGAATTCGCGCATCAAGCACTTCTATCAATAAATCTACTTGTGGCAATAACTCTTTTATTTCCTTCTGGGCCTTGTGCATGTGCCCTGGATACCAATGAATCGACATATAACCTTGCTCTTTCGCGTGTTCAAAAAGAACATTGTACGTTAACCAAGCCGGCAAAGGTATGCAGTAGTGTCGTTGTCAAAAAATAAACCTTTGTCGCTGCGATTAGGAGGATGAATCACCAAATTGTTGCATTTAAAAAGTGTAATAAAACGTAAACATTAATAGCGCATTAGTTTATACTATCCGCCCAAGAGACCCCTCTCGATACTCTTTTTACTTATGAATTGCTTGTGACTGCCATTGTCACAATGCGGAGTAAAAAAGAACCATAACTATAATGACGCAACCACTACCACAAGCAGTTAATCCTTGAGCTTCTTGCTTTGCTGTGCGTCAGAACAACTTGGAGAGCACACTTGGGCCCGACAGCACACACACATACATTTTCACGCAAACTCACCTTACTTGGCGCAGCAGTGTCATTAGCCTTAGCAAGTAACGTTAGCGCGCAAACCGTTGAATCCGAACAAGCATCAAGTGATGACTTTGAGAACATTACCGTCACAGCGCGTAAGCGTACTGAAAGCTTGTTCGAATCTCCTACTGCGATCACATCTTTAAGCGACAGCTTCATGGAAGATGCCAACATCAGTAACTTAGATGATGTGGGTAAATACGTGCCTAACCTAAATGTGAGCCGCTACGGTGCAGGTAACTCTGCACACGCATCAATCTTTATTCGCGGAATTGGCCTACAAGACCACATCATCACGACCGATCCTGGCGTGGGCGTTTATGTTGATGGCGTTTACCTTGGTCGCCAAATGGGTGCCAACCTGAGTCTACCTAATATTGCTAGCGTTGAAGTATTACGCGGCCCGCAAGGTACGTTGTACGGCCGTAATACGCTAGGTGGTGCTGTTAATATCATCACTAAAAAGCCAGGCGATGAGTCCATGGCTAGTGTAGCCGCTAAAGTGGGAACCCTAGGCCGTGTGGCCGCTGATCTATACATCAATGGTGACATTAACGATGATGTCAGCATTGCCGCTAGTGGTTCATTCAAAAAGCGCGACGGCGTAGGTGAAGCTGTTAACCTAGCAAACCCTGAAAAAGAAATTGGTGAAGAGCAAGAATTCAGTGGCCGTTTATCTGCCAACTGGCGTGTCAGCAATAACTTCTCGCTTTTATTTGCAGTAGATGGCTACGATAATGAAAGTGGTCAGTCGCCTTACACCATAGAATTCACTGACCCAAGTCCAGATCCGGCGGATATATTCAACGGTGATTTCCCATTATTAACGCCTGATTTGATCCCCGCTGATCCTGATGATTTAGGTACTACAGTGCCGGGGCTTGAATCCACAGCGTCTGCTGGATGGGGCGCGTCAATTACCGCCAACTGGGACATCAATGAAAACTATGCCACCAAACTCATCACCAGCTTCCGCAGCTCTGATTACGAAGGCGGATTGGATGATGATGCATCACCCCTGAATTTATCAGAATTCCCTGAAACTGGCGAAGCAGACCAATATTCAGTTGAACTGCAAGTCAATGGTACCTTTGATAACTACGACTTTGTGTCAGGTGTGTACTTCTTCAATGAAGAAGGATCCACCGAGTCAGGTCCTTGGGTATTTAGCCCATTCAACACGCCAGGTGCGCTGAATAATGACGGCACTCCAACTGGATTCGGCGGTGACTATGGCTTCTTCGATTTACATCAAGAAACCGACGCTTTCGCGATTTATGCCAATGCATCATACGATCTGTCTGAAAAACTGACCGTCGGCGGTGGTTTACGTTACTCGAAAGACAAGAAAGATGCTGATGCCTTGTTCCCAAGTTTTGCTGAGCGAGCGTATAGAAGCGCTGAATTTAGCGAAGTCACCTGGGATATAAACGCAGCATATCAGTTAGACAATGGTTTGAATGTTTACGCTCAAGTACAAAAAGGTTATCAAACAGGTGGGTTCCCACCGCGTCCATTTGGTGGAGACGTCCAGTTCGTACAGTTTGACGAGACCACATCGATCAACTATGAAACTGGTTTAAAAGGTAAAATCGCTGAAAACGTATCATTACTTGCCGCGGTATTTATTACGAAATACGACGACCTAGCCTTACCATTTTCCGATCCTACTGCTGGTGGCGGTTTTGTGACCATTACAGAAAATGCCGGTAAATCAGAAGCTAAAGGTATCGAGCTTGAAGCCACGGTTGATGTCACTGACAATTTCTCGCTTCGCGCGGCAGTAGGTTTCCTTGACGCAGAAATTACCCAAGTAGACGAAAATGTAAATGGTGTCGGCGTAGGTGACTCCCCTGCTCTAACCCCTGAATGGACGCTAATGATAGCCCCTTCTTACTACATGGACTTAGATAGCGGTGCTACGCTTGCATTTAAAGCGGATTACTCGTTCCGTGACGAGATGCAAGGACAGTCGGTTTTCAATCCGAACGAAACTATCGACTCTCGCAGCATTCTCGGTTTTGACGTGAATTATACCTCCGTCAATGGTGATTGGTCGTTAAGCCTTTACGGTGAAAACGTAACGGATGAAATCTACGACCAGGGTCGCTTACAGCAAAATGGTTTTGTTGGGATCGTTCGCAGTAACGACCGACGTGAGTTTGGTTTACGTTTCAAAAAAGAATTTGAAATGTAATCACACCTACTGTTTAAAAAAGGGCCGTACGGCCCTTTTTTTTGCTGTTATTTTAATCGTCCCCGCTAGAAGTTCCTTTTTTAAAACAGTAGACTAACGCTAAGTTAACGGACATAACGTGGCAATTTTATTCGTATAATAAAATACAGCAATAAGGTGAGTTGGCCGAACTATTTCGCGCAGATATTGCTGCTGTGCGCGTTATTATTTAATGCCACCGGAGCCTTGTTCGCGGCGAACAGCATCGTCAATAAAGCACAAGCCTTTGCTAACGACGACGCGATACTGATATGTACAGGTCATGAGTACAAATGGATTTCACTAAGCGCTTTTGAACAAACAGGCGCCCTTGAATTTATTCCTCCCCCAGATGACGCTCCTACAAATGCCCATGGCATAAAATGCACTTTTGCGTATTTGGCAGACAGTCACAGCGACAAAACCCTAGTGGCAATCGTTAATCCCGTAACGCACCCGCTGTCTAAACTTCTCCCTCTATTAGCTTACGATTCTTATGTAAAAAATCTTCCATATTCTTTAGCCAGCGCCCGCGCCCCACCTGCTTTTTCTTAAACGCACCTATCAAAACTAAAAATAAATGTGCCCGAATGGCATACGTTAACTATTGCGATTAAGAGTAATTACATGAACAAAACAACTATTCTAAGTGCCTGTTGTGCAGCACTCGCTTGCACCACCGCTTTCGCCGACTCACGCAACGAACAAAACCAATTGCGTCCTGATGCCCACGCCCCTATCGGCGTGATGGGTGACCACATGCATGCTGCTGGGGAGTTTATGTTTTCCTATCGGTATATGCGCATGAATATGTCCGATATGCTGCAAGGAAGTAGCGATATCTCAGCCAGCGATATTGCCACCACTACCGCCAACCCGTTTGCCCCTCCTGCAACGGTGCGCGTAGTGCCAAAAGAAATGACGACCAACATGCATATGTTGGGCTTTATGTATGCACCTAACGATGACATTACCTTACTGGCAATGCTCAATTACCTAGAACGTGACATGGATTTAACCACGTTTGAAGGCATGATGGGGGATACGGTATTGGGCCAGTTTTCGACAAAAGTTTCTGGTCTAGCAGACAGCAAATTAGGCTTGCTATATCGTTTGTATGATTCAACCAACCACCATCTGCATTTTAACTTGTCTTGGGTAATAGACAGTGGTTCGAATGATGAAACCGACGACGTACTCACTCCGATGAACATGCGCATGACGATGCGTCTGCCATATTCTATGCAACTAGGATCAGGGAGCGATCAAGCAGAATTTGGGCTTACCTATACAGGTAAAACTCCACAGGTGAGCTGGGGGACGCAAGTCCTCACCACTACTCCCCTTGAGCGCAATGATGAAGGTTATACGGTAGGCGACAAATACCAAATGTCCGGCTGGCTGGCATATCAACTACCTCGATCAACAAGCCTATCCCTGCGCCTAACGTACCATCACAGTGAAGACATTAAGGGCCAAGATAGCCAAATAACGGCCCCAGTCACTACGGCTAATCCTGCTAACTACGGGGGACACAATCTACAAGCCGCCGTCGGAGTAAACACGGTTTTAATGAACAAGCATCGAATTGGTTTAGAATACCAAATACCCATTCATTATCACGTCAATGGCGTACAAATGGATATGGATAACATGTTCACACTGGGTTACCAATTAGCGTTTTAGTTACCAATACAGAAAAAAGTTGTACAACATAGCTCACTAAGCACCTAGTGAGCTTTATTCTCTTGGGCAATCCATCTCATTAGAGACGATCAAGTTGGCCATTGACCTTGTGAAGAAGACCCTCTTAACCAAATAAATACAATTGTATTACCAATAGCATAAATAGCAGTGTTAACACTCCCTCAATTTAACTGATAGGCAAACGTGCTAGCGCGAATGAAATGTAAATATTTACAGCGCGTAATTATGGCTTAGCCAGCGCGTTTTTTTCTTATGATAAAAAGACCTACCCTTTATACCAATGCCAAATTCAACTGGTGAAAAACAGAAATTAATTATTTAAAATCAATAAATTAAAATTACCACCTCACAAAAACCTCAACTCATCAGCAAAAATCGAATCACGATGGACACCTTGCCAACCTGCCCAATCGAGTATGTAGAAAAAATAAATATCCAATATAACTAACAACTTAGCTACATATATTACAAAAATTAGACTAATTGGTAATACACAATTGTAAATCCCAAGTTAATGCGATATAAATGCGCCTACCATTTTGAGTACCAAAAATTCAACCAAGAACATCGAAACTTACGATATTGGTCATACCAATAAGGACACCTTTATGCAACGCTTCAAGATGAAACTCAATCAAGTCAGTGCCATTTTCAACAAAACCAGAGAGAAAAATAGCAACAGTGCAATTTTTGGCGCTACGCTAGCAGCGATTCTATGCACGCCAACTGTAGCTGCTCAGGCTCAACCTGAAGATGCATCAGCCAATAACGATTTAGAAGTCATTCAGGTGCAAGGTATCGCTGGTAGTCTTGCCGAATCAGCTCGCCAGAAGCGTTTCGATTCGCGCATTGTCGATGCCATCGTGGCAGAAGATATCGGTAAGTTACCTGACAACAACATAGCTGAAGCGCTACAACGTATTACAGGGGTGTCTATTAGCACTGACTTCGGGGTGGGCGAATCAGTCACCATTCGTGGTATTTCTCAGAACCGCGTGGAATTAAATGGTCGCTCAACATCTGGTAGCGGACGTGGCGGTATCAGCCTTGACGACTTCCCTTCTAGCTTCCTAAAAACCGTCGAAGTCATTAAATCGCCTACCCCTGAGATGATTGAAGGCGCCTTAGGTGGCACCATCAACATGACAACGGTTCGCCCTTTGGAATTGGAAGAACCTCTTGTTGCTGTCACCTTAGACGGTGAATACGCGGATAAAACGGAAAACTGGGCTCCCATGTTTAATGCCGCTGCAGGTACAAACTGGGACTTAGGTGATGCAGGTACTTTTGGTGCCTCATTTGTGGTGGCGTATCAAGACCGCGAGCTACGCCGTGACGAGTTTATTAATCTGGTGACGCCCACCGCATTAGACTTAGACGGTGACGGCAATATCGATCAAGCAAACACACCTAGCGGCAATTACTTAGTCAGAAGCCAAAATACGGTGGAACAAAAGACCGAACAACGTGAGCGAACAGCATATGGTTTATCACTGCAATGGGCCCCAAAAGACACAGACGGTTTTATCTATTTAGACGTAAATGCAACAGAGCTTGACGGTGGTCAAGAAGCATACTCAGTCCTTAATGACAGCAAAGATTATGGCGATCTAGTGCTTGACAATGCGTACGGTGATAGCAACGGCCAATTACACAACTTTGGCTCAGGCAGCGTATTTGTTCAGCCTAAAACCTGGTCTGATTTCACCACCAATGAATCCATTTCTAATGCACTAGGCGGGGAGTTTCAGCTAACTGATCAGATAAAAGTGTCTGGTGAAATCTCTTACGCTAAATCAGAAGCTAAACGCCGTAATTCTGAGTTTAACTTGCGCCCTATTTCTCGTGAACAATATGAAGAAGATGGCACAATCACCGAGCATTTGTTTACCATTACAATGACCCAAGATGGGGATGAAATTCCTGGTTTGGCGTTTTCAGATCAAGATGCCCTTCTCGACCCAGACAACCTAGCTATTCGTCAGTTTACCCACCAACGCTACACAGAAGACAACGAAGAAACCGCTATACGCTTTGACGTAGAATACGTGGAACCCTTTGCTGGTTTAGAGTTTATTCGCTCTATCAAGGCAGGTGTGCGCACCACAGATAGCGAGTATGAATTAGACAGATATGACTTGCGCAATAACGGCGACGAGTTGAAAAACCTACAAACCAGCGTGTCTTATGATGGTGTAGTGACACCAACATGGATTGGAGACTTCAACGATGCTTTTGGTGGTTTTAAAGCGATAAACCACGACAATTCATTTGACCAAGCTGGTATTACAGGGAGTAATGCCCTAACGAATTACTATGTGTATGACGGTTCATTACTTGCCTACGATATTGATGGCACTTACGAGCGAGTTAAACAAATGCTCGATGGCAGCAACCTTGAGCTCACGGGTACCTTGGACGACAACATGGTACGAAATACAGGCTCTTATGCAAAAATCGAAGAAGAAACGCAAGCAATTTACACTCAGTTTAATCTAGATTTTGACCGGCTGACCGCGATAATCGGTGCTCGTTACGTTACCACTGACTTAACGTCAAGCACGTTTAATGATGAAGCGAAACACGACTACTCAGACTTTTTACCGAGCCTTAACGCAACGTATAACCTGACTGACACCACCATTCTACGTTTTGCCGCAGCAAAAGTAATGCGTCGTGCGGAGTTTGGTGAATTAAGTCCCGCGTTAAATGTTGATAACTCACTTGTCACTGGTACTCAGGGTTCATATCAACTAGACCCATACCGCGTCACTCAATATGACTTGTCAGCGGAGCATTACTTTGGCCAGGGTGGTTTGATGTCTGCGGCTGTGTTCTATAAAGACGTTGAATCATTTACCGTCAGCAGCAGTTCCTGCCAAGCAAGTGCCGATACGGTTGAAGGGCAAAACGTGACGGAATACGTCAATGTTTGCCTACTCGATACAGCTGGTGTTAGCCAAGCTAATGTCAATTACGCTTCAAGTGATCAAGACCTTGCTTATGTGGAAGCGCAAAGAGACGCTGGGCTGACAGGGATTGTTATTGATACTGACGTAAATGGCGGCAGCGGTAAAATCGTTGGTATTGAATTAGCGTACCAACAACAATTTAGCTTTTTACCTGGCCCGTGGTCTGGTTTAGGTATCAGTACCAACTATACCTATGCCGATAGTGAACAACCTGATGGCAATCCGCTTTTAGATATCTCTAACAACACGGTTAACGCACAAGTGTACTGGGAATATGAAGGTTGGCAGGTACGTTTAGCCTACAACTGGCGCGACAAATACCTAGACACTCAAGACGAAAAACGCGTGCGCCCAGTAGGCGCGCTAGCGACAGGTATTTACAACCGTACGGATCCAAGTGCTGATTTTTTCGACCCAACATTGGGGAACAACTATCGTGATGCACGCGGTCAATTCGATTTTTCGGCGAGTTATGACGTGAATGAAAATCTAACACTTGTGGCAAACGCGGTTAATTTAACCGGTGAACCCATTCGTCAGATCACTGAGTTAGATTCAAACTGGCTTTATAGCGAAGCTGACCGTCGTATGACGGTGGGTGTTAGAGCTAAATTCTAATGTAGTCCTCACTGGCTAGAAACGCCTCACTCATGTGAAAAATAGAGCCTATTGTCATAATAGGCTCTGCTATTTAGCCGGCTCTATACTGAAAAACGGATAGAACGATACGGAACCCTATATGACGATTAAAAGCGCAGTGTTAACAACATCAAGATCGCTATCCATAGCAATATCAACATCACTAGCCAGTGTCGTGCTCGCTGGTTGTGGAGGTAAAAACATCAATACACCCGCAGGCGTATCACAAACCGGTAGCAATAGTGATCAGCAGCTTGCACCTGCTAGTCAGTTTGACTTGAGCCACTGGTACCTTACCGTGCCCCTTGATGACGATGATGATCACGTTTCTGACGTTTATGATGTAGCTAAGCTAAAGACCTATTCTCATCCAGATTTTTTCTACCTCAATGAACAAAATCATATGGTTTTCGCTACACCGAATCGCGCGGCGACTGAGCGCACTTCAACCAATACACGCAGTGAATTGCGTTATATGTTTCGCGGCGAAGACTTGTCTATTGCGGAAGGAGCACCGAATAACAATTTTGCTTTGGCCGCGCATAAAAACGCACAGCAGTTTGCAGCAATTGGCGGCAGGTTAGACGCCACCTTGCACGTTGATCACGTGGCAATCAATGCAGGCTATCCTAACAAGCCACCAGCGTATTCAGTAGTAATAGGCCAAGTACATGCTTTTCAGCTCGATGATAACAAGCAAAGAGATGGGTATGGCTGGGGTAACGAACCCTTAAAAATTTCCTACAAAAAGTGGCCCAATCATAAAACAGGCTCAGTGTTCTGGACCTATGAACGAAATCTCGCCACAAAAGATCCCAAGCGTATCGATATCGCATACCCAGTGTGGGGTAATAATTGGGATAACCCCGCAGACCCCGGTGACAAGGGGATAGCGTTAGGTGAGGAATTCAGCTACACAATAAACATTTTTGAAAATGTAATGCATCTTGTATTCACCAGCGCTAACCACCCCAAGGTTCATCATCAAATTAACTTAGCGAATAATATCGATGCCAAAGGTGACGTAGACGATTCGGATTATCCCTACGCTTACCAAGACGAAACACTTTACTTCAAAGCTGGAGCGTATAACCAATGCAGCACCAAGCAGAACGACCCTAGCTTTCGCTATCCAGCTTGTGCAGGCACTGGGGACTGGGAAACAGACTTCGCAAACGGCGACTACACAAAGGTGACATTTTCAGCTTTGATTGCCGCCCCAGCTACCCCTATGTCCAGCTCAGTGGCTGTACAAAACTGATTTAAAAAGAACAAAACCAGGAGTATAAACAAAATGTCTAACGTGCCTAACAGCCGCTTATCCTTATTTTTATTGCTATTCGCACTCATGTCGTTTTCACAATTAAGTCGTGCTGCACTGGTTGAAAATATCGAGCAGTTTAACAAAGCAGCAGCCTCCGTAGGCCCTGGCGATGAAATCGTGCTGGCAAACGGTACATGGAATAACGTTGAACTGGTGCTTAAAGGCAAAGGACAAGCAGATAAGCCCATCACGCTAAAAGCGCAAACCCCAGGTAAAGTCATCATTACAGGGCAATCTAACTTGGCTTTTTCAGGTGAATATATCGTTGTTTCCGGCCTAGTATTTAAAGACGGCGCCACACCAACAGGAGAAGTCATTTCATTTCGCACTTCCAACGAAGATGTAGCCAATCACTCTCGCGTGACCAATACAGTGATTGATAATTTCAGCACAGATTTACGCCAAATGTCTGATTTATGGGTTGCTATGTATGGGAAACACAACCGCTTTGACCATAACTCATTGGTTAACAAGCGTAATCGCGGTGTCACGCTAGCAGTAAGAATGAATTCTGAAGCCAGTCGTAAGAATCACCATATTATTGAGTATAACTACTTTGGCCCAAGACAAATTCTCGGTGCCAACGGCGGCGAAACACTGCGTATTGGCACTAGCCATTTTTCTCGTGAGTATTCAAACACCACAGCGCAGTTCAACTACTTTGATCGCACAAATGGCGAGCACGAAATTATCTCAAATAAATCCAGTGGTAACTCTCTTATCAACAACGTTTTCTTTGAAACCCAAGGTACATTAACTATGCGCCACGGGCATTTCACCACAGTAGAAGGCAACTATTTCCTTGGAAATCGCAAACCGAATACGGGTGGCATCCGCATCATTAATGAAAGCCAATCGGTAAGTAATAACTACATGTATGGCCTAACCGGCAAACGTTTACGTGGAGCCTTAGTGATAATGAACGGCGTACCTAATTCACCACCAAACCGCTACGACCCGGTAATTGATTCAGCGATGAACAACAATATCGTGATCGACAGCGACCACATAGAGCTTGGTGCAGGAGCTGATGCCGAGCGCTCTGCTCCACCGACTACATCTGAATTTAAAGGCAACATCATTCTGGGCAAAACGAATCTTGACCCCTTTACCTTATACGATGATATGTCAGGGATTAATTTTGAAGGTAACTACCTGAACGAAGAAGCCAGTACCCCAATCAAAAACGGGTTTGCCAGCACGCCTTACTCGGTAACAACAAACCAGTATGGCTTAAAGTCTCCTGACAAAGCATTGCTTGAAAAAATTGGGTTTGGCGAAGTAAAGCTGCCGGTAACCAAGGAGGAAGTTGGTGCTGACTTTTATCCAAAAAATGAAACCGTTATTGCCTTTCAAAGTGGCAAGCATATCAAGGTTGAGCCTGGTACTGATACCTTAATAAGCGCCTTAGCAGCAAGCCACCCTGGTGATGTTTTGGTGCTACAAAACGGCGGCGAATATTTGCTAACTAAGTTTGCCGAAATCCACCACCCCATTACTATCATGGCGAAAAAAGGCCAAAAACCCCTTATCCGCTCGCAAAAGCCTAACTTCATCAACATTGAAAATGGCGGTGCCCTAGAAGTAGAAAATCTCTGGTTTGATGGTGCTGAATCACCAGATTACAAAGGGAACACCATCATTAGCACGAGCGGGTATTCGATGAATATCAATTACAACTTGGCTGTGCGCAACGTAAAAGTCACTGACCTTGACGTCAATGGGTATTTTTACTTTTTCAAAGCAAACCCAGGCACCTTTGCTGACTCCATTGAGATTGTTGATTCAGAATTTAGCAATATCACCGGCGCCATATTACAGCTAAACCGAGAAGTAGATGATTTAGGCGTGTATAGCGTAGAAAACCTGCTCATTTCCGGTAACACCTTCACTGATGTAAAAGAAGAAGTGGTGACTGTCTATCGAGGTGGCACTGATGAAAGCACCTTTGGCCCCATGGTTACAGTGAAAGACAACACGCTGACCAATGTAGGTAAAGGCCCTACTCATAGATCAGCGGCTTCTATGTATTTCCATGGTGTGCAAAAACTAAATATATCGAATACGAACTGGAATGACAGCGCCCCCTTAACGCTTTATTTAACCAACGGTGATCCCGTTACGGTTATTGAAAATGTTGAAATGAAAAATACTGACAAAATTCAAGCGAATAACGATGATTATCAAAGCACTAACGTGACCTATGACTAGTCGTTAAACTCACAGAATTTGAGGCATACGGCCGAATGATCATTCACCCTATGCCTCGCTACCATTAATAAAAACATAGAGATCTAGAAATGCTAGAAACGACGAAACTAACCGGAAAAAATGTACTTGTTACCGCTGGTGCTCAAGGCATTGGCGAAGCGATCAGTAAGCACCTTATAGATAATGGAGCAAACATAGCAATTCACTATTTCTCAAGTTCAGACACCGCAAATGCATTGCTTGAGTATGCAACGAATAAAGGTGTAAAAGCGGTGGCAGTTAAGGGAGATCTGACCGATGAAGCTCAGGCCCATACCCTTATTGAAAAAACGGTTAATACCTTAGGGTCGCTAGATATATTGATAAACAATGCAGGCTCTTTGGTGGCACGCCGCTCGCTAAACGATATGGACGCCGAGTTTTGGCACAAGGTCATGGATATAAACCTAACCTCCATGATGTTTGTCACCCGAGCGGCGGCACCTTACTTAGCAAAAAATGACAATAGCAGCATCGTCAATTTAGCGTCTCTTGCAGGTCGCAAGGGGGGGCATGCAGGTTCGCTAGCTTACTCCACCAGCAAGGGGGCGATTCTTACTTTGACGCGCGCACTAAGCGCTGAGTTAGGAGCACAAGGAACGCGAGTGAATGCCGTTGCTCCTGGGCTGATTTTAGGGACCTCATTTCACAATACCCACACCACTAAAGAGTCAGCAGCGCAAACCATTGCCGGTATTCCTATTCAACGAGCAGGAAATGCAGATGATGTTGCCCGCGCAGTGGTTTATTTAGCATCAGAATATGATGGCTTCATCACAGGCGCCACGCTGGATATTAATGGTGGCGTTTACAACATGTAAGCGCCTTGTGGGCATTTTGAAACGAGTAAAAATATGCTTAAAACAGCGGTAATACACCCTACTATTTTAGAGGCGCTTGGGCGTTCTGGTCACTTCGCGCAAGTTGTCATCGCGGATGGTAATTTGCCCGTGGGCGCCATGACGGGGCCAAACTCAACTCTAGTGCATTTAAATTTTCGCCCTGGCATGTTAGATGCGCTAAGCGTTCTAGAGGGCATTCTTGAAGTATGCCCTATTCAAGGGGCTATCGTGATGGAAAAGCCTTTAGAGGCAAATGCAGAAATTCATACCGCTTACCAAGCATTATTGGGTGATGTGAGCTGGGAAACCATGGAGCGTTGGGCGTTTTACGACAAAATTCGTGATCCAGCGACCACGCTAATCATTCAAACCGGTGAACAGCGCCGATTTGCCAATCTCATTCTAACGGTGGGCGTGGTGAAAATGACGCAAGAAAGCAATTTTTAAAGCACATCATTTTTGAATAACGCTAAACAGGCTAAAGAGTCTGTAAACGGAAAAACTAAGTTTATTTTTGGGGAACCCAAATGTCAGCATTAATAAGAGCAATATTGAGTTTTGGGCCAGGCTTTTTTGCCATCGGCTATACGATAGGCACAGGCAGCGTGACTGCGATGATCGTGGCAGGCAGTACATTTGGCATGCAGTTGCTATGGGTCTTGTTACTTAGCTGCTTGTTTTCCGGTGTGTTGATTTATGCCTACGGGAATTTCGCGCTAGTCACAGGCGAAACCGCACTCTACAGTTTTAAAAAACATCTTAAATTTGGTAAGCCCATCGCCATTTTAATCATCATTGGGGTCAGTTTTGGGCAGTGGAATTCCCTCATGGGAATTTTGGGTATTTCAGCCAATATCATCTTTGAAATGATTGCGATGTACTTCCCTGCAGTGGTGCCACACAAATATGGTGTAGTGCTTGGGATTGCTGTCACTGTCATCAGTATCATGTACTCAATCATGCTGATTGGTAAGTACTCCCTGTTCGAGAAAATATTGGTCATATTTGTTTCTTGCATGGGCTTATCGTTTGTTTTGTCGTTGTTTGTTGTACACCCTATGCCGATTGAAGTGGCCAGAGGGTTAATGCCGGTTATCCCTGATGTGCCAGGTGGTAAGATGATGGTCGCCGCTTTTGTCGGTACCACAATGGCAGCGGCTACCTTTCTTTCCCGCCCCTTGTTTATTCAAGGAAAGGGCTGGACCGTAAAAGACAGAGCACAGCAAAAGAAAGACGCGATTGTCGCCGCTATCTTGGTGTTTATTATCAGTGGCTCTGTTATGGCAGTTGCTGCGGGTTCGTTATATCACGAAGGGAAACGTATCACCGATGTGCTTGATATGGTTAACGCCCTTGAACCAATAGCAGGCAAAGGGGCCTTAACTGTATTCTTTTTTGGCACCTTAGCCGCAGGGTTGTCTTCTGTATTCCCTTGCATGTTGATTGCGCCTTTACTGATAGAAGACTACCGTTCCGGTAAGTTGGATACTAAGTCAAAGCAATTCCGCATCATTACCGGTATCGCGGCGTTATTTTCGCTCACCATCCCCGTATTTGGCTTCAACCCTATTCAAGGGCAAATATTAAGCCAAGTATTCAATGTATTCGTACTGCCTTTGGTAATCTTGGGTATTATATTGATGGTTAACAAGAAGAAATTAATGGCCGAACATGCCGCAGGTTATCTGCTCAATATCGTATTAGGTTTAGCGTTTATGTTTTCAATCTTGATTTCATTTAACGGTATTCTAGGCCTTCTAGAATAATAAAGGTAAAGGATAAAACATGATTTTAATAGTTGCAGGGGTTTCAGGCACAGGTAAGTCAACCATAGGCAAGATGCTTGCTGAAACACTCGACTTGCCATTTTATGATGCCGATGACTTTCACCCTGAGGCCAATGTGCAAAAAATGCAAAGTGGCCAGCCCCTGAATGATCAAGACCGTCAACCCTGGCTAGAAATCTTAGCCAACGAACTGAGTACGTGGGAAAAGCAAGGTGGTGCTGTACTTGCGTGCTCAGCACTAAAGGCAGCCTATCGAGAAACCTTAGCCACTCAATGCCACAACAAGGTTGAGTGGATTATTCTTCATGGCTCTAAAGCTTTACTTAGCGAGCGTTTGGCCGCCCGTAAAGGGCACTTTTTCGAGCCTAAACTACTCGACTCTCAGTTAAGTACACTGGAACTACCCATTGATGCCCATGTGGTAGACGTACAGTCGCCACCAAACGTTATTGTTGAATCGATTATCACGCGCTTAGAAATCGCTTAAATCTTCTGCTTAACAGCTTAGCGGTTTTAAAAAAGGAGTACCAAAAGTGAAACCCACAAAAATAGGCTTTATCGCCATTAGCTTCCTGACACTTGCTGGTTGCAACGCAACCCATAACAATAGTGAAAAAAGCCTGTTAGTCCCTGCTGACAAGTTCGATTTAACCCATTGGAAAATCACCATCCCTACGGATAACAACAATGATGGGAAAGTCGATGGCATCAGCGCCAAAGAAATACAAACCTTTCAACACCCTGATTTCTTTTATCTAAATGAAGAGGGCAACATGGTGTTTGCCACTCCAAATAAAGCCTTTACCACGCCTAATTCAAGCAATACCCGCAGTGAGTTGCATCACGTGGTAGGCGGCATGAATAGTAAAAAAGACGGCTTTGCTAACAACTTTGCACTACAAGCTAACAAAGATGCAGAGCAGTACGGACAAATAGGCGGTAACCTGCAAGCAACGCTTGCTGTTAACCACGTCGCCAAACGCGCAAAATATCCGAGTAAGCCCCCGGCGTTCTCAGTAGTGGTTGGGCAGATTCACGCAACTAAAGACAAAAAACGCGTGGCCCAAGGAAATGGCTACGGGTATGGAAACGAGCCGTTAAAAATCTACTATAAAAAATGGCCTGAGCATAAATACGGTTCAGTCTTTTGGAATTACGAACGTAATCTAGCCAAAGAAGACCCAAACAGGCAGGATATCAGCTACTCGGTATGGGGAACACCTTGGGATGAAACCTCCGCGCCTGGGGAGCAAGGTATCGCACTTGATGAACCCTTTAGCTATGAAGTGAACGTGTATCAAAACACCATGTATCTCACTTTCACCAGTGAACGCCTAGGTACTAAACAGTTCGAGATAAATTTAGCGAACAACGTCGATGCTAACGGTCAAGTTGATATACTAGACCACCCAAATGGTTATACGGGGGATGCTAACTTCTTTAAAGCCGGCGCATACGATCAGTGCAGCATTAAAGACGATCCGGGTATGTGGTACCCAGCGTGTTTGGGAACGGGCGACTGGAAAGTAGACAAAGAAAACGGCGATTATGCTCAAGTGACCTTTTCACGCTTGGTGACTGGCCCAGCTAAAGCTCCGCAACAATAAAACTCATATTAAAGCCATCAAACCGAAGGGTAATACACTTTGATTTGATGGCCTTTAATGGCGTTATTACCTTTAATGGCAATAAATGTGGCTGTAACTGATTAGGTATTGCCTGGGTAACATTCTAATATCGACATACCTGATGTTGATTCATATTCAAATTCTCTGACCCCAGCTGGACAGAAGAAGCGCTCCCACTGCTTAAGCTCAACCACCTCATCACCGATACGTAACGTACCCGAACCTTGGGTGACCACCCCAAAGAAAAAGGCTTCCTCTTCCCGACTAAATATGCCACTTACGCTTGCTCGCCTGATGGTAAAGCAAGAGGTGTCCTGTGCTCCAATAAGCTCCTCTAATGTATTCCCTTGGGCATCAGTGTTAAGTACCTTGGGATGACAGCGAAACTCTGCATCAACCTGCTCTGGGGGGACCGGGCTAAAATCAAACACATCTAATGCGGTTTCTATTCCTTGGTTCATAAAACGAGCAGGCTCTGGAATAACATACCCACAACGCTCGAACTCGAACCTAACAGCAAGATCAGAGGGCTCCATGATTTCTAGCATCAATATCCCCTCGCCCAAGGCGTGCGGACGACCACCTGGAATAAGAAACACATCACCGGGCTTAACTGCAATACGATCAAAACAAGCCTCAATGGATGAAATATCTTGGGTTTCAATCCACTCTTTTAATTGCTCGCGACTCGGTGGTCGCTGAAAGCCAGCATAAATGTACGGCTCGCTTACCTCTTCTCGGGTTTCTAGGATGACGTAGGCTTCAGTTTTCCCCCTCGGTAACCCAAGTCGCTGTTGGGCAAATTCCCGCGTGGGGTGCGCCTGAAAATGCAAACGGGTCGCGCTATCAAGGTATTTAACCAAAGGGATGTCTTCCAACGTGCGTGCTTTGTCGCCTTCATGGCCTAAAAAATAGCCTTGGTTTTGCTTAAGCAAATCACGAAATGCGACAAGCTGCCCCTCGTCAGTGGGCACCATAGCTAAGCCTTCACTGATATGCTCGCGGCCCACATTACGCGCCTCAACCGTGGAGCCAATCCAATCTTCTGGAAAGCTTGAGTCTTCAGGATTACTCTTTTTTTCAATCGTATCGAGGAGCTTTCCTCCCTGATAGGTTCGCCACACTCGGTTAGCGGTAAACTTAATAATGTGCTTCATTGTTGTATATTTCCATGGCTGCTAGCGCAGCGTTGAAAGACGCTACTACCGCTTTAAAGCGGTGAAGCTATCGTCTATTACATTGACATTTTTTCCCATTGTCGGCTTACACTTTATACAGCCTGTAAGGTTGACAAAATTCCAGTGAGACTCATGTAACTCATGATCAATGCGAAGGCAAAAATCAGAATCAAAAGCGCATTAGTCAAGGCTGAAAATTGATGTTCTCCCATCAAACTCTTTTTATTTCCGATATAAAAAATACACCCTACGGTGGCAGGTAAAACCAATGCACCGAAGGCTTGTGAGCTGACCATGACAGCAATGGGCTTGGCATTAAAAATGGGTACAATTAACCCTAGACAGGAAATCACCAGCGCCATGATCCGATAACTGGGCCTTTTCAAATCCGATTTACGTTGGTGAAAGTCATCCAACAGCCAAGGCAATAAAGCCACATTGGGGAATTGGGATGACACACCCGCTGCAATCAATCCTATTGTGAAAATAGCGACCGCGGCTGCGCCAGCTAAAGGCTCTAAAAGATTAATCATCTGGGTGACATGAACCAAAGTGATCCCCTGCACATACAGCGAGCCTGCTGCTGCGGCCATGATGGATGTGCTGACAATAAACATCAGAAACGCCGAGAATAACGCGTCCCTGTTTTGTGTTTTTAAGTCAGCCATTGTCCAGCCGGCTTCTTTTACTAATATGGTGCGTAGAATAAATAACCCAGAGAAAACCGTTGTGCCCACCATAGACGCAATGACCAAAAATGAGTTTTTACCTGGGCCTGTTTCTGGCACATTAGGCACCATACCCTTGAGTATGTCTAAAGCTGGAGGCATTAAAATGGCGAAGTTAATCAAAAAACACAAGGCCATGATGGCCACAAAAGCCGCCAAAACTTTTTCAAATACTTCGGTTTTTCCGATCAAGAAGATAACGTACACAAATACGATAAAAAACAGCGCAAAATAAAGCTGAGAAATGCCACCCTCTATAAACGTTTTTGACCATTCGTAACACACATCAGCCAATATCCCCATCACGCCAATGACACTGCCGCAGATTTGCGTTGTTAGCGCTACAATGAAGAAAATACTCACACTTGGATGTATGTGCTGTCGAAAAGACTGCAGGGCCGTAAGGCCGGTGACTAAGGTAAACTTACCAAATAATTGAATCAGAAAATACGTGATCGCGCAGGAGATAAAAATGGTCCACAGCAATGACATGCCATAGTCAGCCCCGGCTTTAGCCATGGCGGTGACACTACCTGTGCCAACCGTAAACCCAAACAGGAAGATACCGGGTAGTAATGATGCAAAAAACGTCTTTAGATTATTCATGAGTACCACATCTTATTTTTATTAGAACAATGACGGTAAATGACGAATTGAATCTTCCCCTAACCGATACCATTCGTACGCATACATAGGACTAAAACACAGGTGTGAGGCGCAAGTGCAACACCCGAAACACCTGTGAGTTAATGAATGTCGCTATTTAAGTGCCGATAAAGCGCGAATAACACCACGCACTTCTGCTAAGCCCTTCATACGACCAATTCCCGAATAGCCCGGGTTCACCGCCTTACCGATGTCGCCCATCATTTGATGACCGTGGTCAGGGCGAATAAAAATCCCTTGCTCGTCGGGGTTTGACGCGCTGCGGCGTGTTTCTTCATCGAGTAATGCTTTCACCACTTGGATCATGTCAATATCACTATCTAAATGACTGGCCTCAAAAAACGAACGTTGCTCGCTCGGATCTCGGCTAACCCCACGCAAATGCGAAAAATGAATACGCGGTCCAAATTGCTTAGCCATAGCAGGCAAGTCATTGTCGGGGCGGCTACTATAAGTCCCCACACACAAAGTAATACCGTTCGATGGACTTGGCAGCGCATCAAATAGAATGTTTAAATCATCAGCAGTACAGATAATTCTTGGCAGCCCCAACATGTCTCTAGGGGGATCATCAGGATGGATCGCGAGTTTTACGCCCAGCGCTTCGGCTTGGGGTAAAACGCTAGATAAGAACGCGAACAGATTCTTGCGCAAGACATCACTGCTCACATCTTTATAGTTCGCTAACATATTGCGGAAATCATCTAACCCATAACTGTCTGTCATTTTGCCCGGTAAACCGGCAATGATGTTGTTAGTCAGTTTGGTTTTTTCTTCTTCTGACATATCCGTAAAAATAGCTTTCGCTTCGTCTATTTCATCAGCCGAATATTCAGCTTCAGCGTTGTCACGTTGTAAAATAAACAAATCGAAAGCGGCAAACTTCTTCTGATCAAACCGCAGCGCATAGGCACCACTAGGTAACTTGAAGTTTAAGTCAGTGCGCGTCCAATCAATAACAGGCATGAAGTTATAGCAAATGGTTTTTATCCCGCACTTAGCAAGGTTTTCCATTGACGTTATCCAATTCTGCACATATTTTTCATGTCCTGGGCGCGCTAATTTGATGTCCTCATGCACAGGAATACTTTCGACCACACTCCAGGTTAAGGGTGTTAACCCTGGCTCACATTCTTCAATCAACGCCTTATGTCGGCGAATGGCGTCAATGTCCCACACCTCACCAGTCGGAATGGTATGCAGTGCACTGACCACGTCAGTAGCACCCGTTTGTCTTATTTCATCTATGGTTACGGGATCATTAGGCCCAAACCATCTCCAGGATTCACGCATGGTTTTTCTCAGTTTTGTAATTAAAATTGATCATTAAAAATGCTGCTCAATTGCTTGTTCCACCCCTATGTCATTGATGACACAATGGTATTGATGTATTGAAGCCATGAAATCAGCATGCTCAAAAAAGCGGAATTTGTTTGCACCAGCCAAGGCCAAAAAGACCTTCGCATCTGACGATTGGCCCGATGAGGAACAGCGAACAAAATCCGCTTTTAACGGGTCGTTAAGATCGTCATTCACTAACGCCTTGTGGATAAAGTGCACCCATGCCGCCACCGCGAAGGCTAAGTAATTCGCATCTCTATCTTGTTCAAGTGCGGCGTCAATACTTGGGAACCAACGTTGCTGAATCTTTTGTGAGCTATCGGTACCCACTTGCAGCGCTGCATAGGGCAAGTTTGCGTTTCGAAAACGCGCAAACACTTGCGCGATGTAAGTTTCGGCGTCGATAACCGCAGGGACTAGCGTGACTGGCATGACATCATTTTTGAGCGCCTGCTCGGTAAAACGCGCCAATGAAGAACGTCGAAGAGCGTCATGAATAAAGCGATCTCCTGCTAAATAGCCGAGGGCTGCGAGCATAGAATGTCCAGCATTTAGAAAGCGTAATTTCACTCGCTCAAAAGGAGCAATGTCTTCAACAAATAGTGCTCCAGCCTTATCAAACGCCGGACGAGCACCTGCAAACCTATCTTCGATAATCCACTGGCTGAATGGCTCAGTGGCAACAGGCGCGGTATCTACAACACCTAATGCTTGAGTGACTTTATCTTTCAACGTGTCACTGGTTGCCGGTGTGACCCTGTCAACCATAGATGCGCTAAACGCCACATTCGCGTTGACCCACGGTAACGTTTCAGGGCTATGCTCAGCCAAAAGCAGTCGAACCCCTTCTTTTAAACACTCTCCCCCGCCATTCATGTTGTCACAGCACAAAACTGTGATGGGTAAGTCACCCAGAGAGCTTCTTTTTATTAGCCCGGCGGCAAGATAACCATAGGTGGTTTTAGGTAACGAAATTGACCTAAGATCATAAGAAATATCATCACACTCGACGTCAATTACTCCGTCTTTGAGGTAGTAACCTTTCTCAGTGATCGTTGTTGTAACGAGTTGCGTTTGTTGATCTGCTAACAGCTCTATCACCGCTTCAGGATCTTCTGGGCCAACCAATAGATTTAACATCGAACCAATAACGCGATAATCCGTTTCTTGCTCCCCCAAGATGGCTAATGTGTATAAACAGTCCTGCGGGGCAAGTTTATCGCGCATGGATGACGAGCGAAGCGATACACCGGTTATCCCCCACTGGGTTTCCCCTTGATTCAATAATGTGTCGCAATATACCGCCTGATGAGCACGATGAAAGTTGCCCGCACCAAAATGCACTATGCTCGATGTCAAATCACAAGAGCCATACTCAGGCGTGCAAACAGCTGAGTTAATCTTATTTAGCGAGGTGATTTTTAAGCGTTCTAATTTCATTCCTTTTCACCTTTGAGCTTGCGCGGTGCTTCCGCTTTACAGATTACATTTTTAAAATTGTTAACTAACCAACTTAGCGATAAAGCGGCTCAGGAAATTAATCGATTTATAGACTAAAGTCATATTCATGTATTACCAATACCATGTTTACCCCTAAGCATGTTAATAAAATAATTATGACCATTTCAACTTTGTTAAACAACTAATAGCTTATAACTAAAAAATAAACCGCACTATTTTCCACAAGAACAGAGAAATATCAGATGTGTTAACCACCAAACAAATTATAGGCAAGTAATTGTTATCAAAGGAATTTAATGCACTACAATTACTAGCACACTCCGCTGGTAATATACAGTTAAGAATATTGGCATTACCAAAACAAACCAACTCAGAGCTTTACAACCAGATTAAAGGTTGACCAATTTGTTTTTTTGGAATACTTTTGTAACAACCTTGTTAGCGTTTTGCAGACCTTATGTAATTTCAATGTTGCAAGGTGCAATAACTAAAAATTAACAATGTGGTGTGAAAGGGATCCACTCAGTCCTTATAAATACTGCACTAGGAGACACAAATGGGACACAATCTATCTAAAATCACCTTAGCGGTGTTATCAGCAACGTCGCTGAGTTTTGCTTTGCCAGCATTAGGACAAGAGGCGCAAACTGAAGCTGATGACACTGAAGTGATTCAAGTTTCTGGTATACGTAGCTCATTAACCAACGCGCTAGCAGAAAAGCGCGATGCAAGTAACTTGGTTGAAATCATTCAATCTGAAGATATTGGTAAGCTACCTGATCAAAACCTAGCAGAGGTATTGGAAAACGTCACTGGCGTCCAGATCACAAGAACGGCAGGTGTGGGTACTGGCGTACAAATTCGTGGTACGAACGCAAACCGTACAGAAATTAATGGTGTGTCCACGGTTGGTTCTGGCTCTGGGCGAAGCGGTATTAACTTTGAAGATGTATCTGCTGCGATTATCGCCGCAGTTGAAGTAACCAAAGCCCCTTCAGCAAAAACCATTGAAGGCTCAGTTGGTGGTACCGTTAACCTTCGCACAATTCGCCCTCTTCAATTAGACGAAACGCTTGCATCCGTAAGGGTACAAGGTGAGAACAGTAGTCTTACGACGGACAGCACATTTACCCCTAGACTCTCTGGTACGTTTGGTGACAACTGGGAGTTAGACGCAGGTAGATTCGGTGCAGTATTTAGTGTCAGTTATGCAGAACAAGACGTGACCGCGTTCCGCCCACGTACTGACCGCGATAACTCAGTGGCAGCAGCTAGCGGCGTTGATAGTGCTCAGTCATTCGATTTCTTACCTATTCAGTTCTTCGTACAAGATTATGACAACTACGAATATGAAACTAAGAACTTTGCCGGTACATTAGAATTCGCTCCAAACGATAATACTAAGTTCTTTTTTGATGTCGTAATTAATGACCAAGAACGCAGACAAGAAAGCTCAAGAATTCAAGCATCTGGTATCAGTGGCTTAAAAGACACGGCTATCCCCAGCGCATTTGAAACCGTTAATTTTGGTTCACTTGACGGCGTGAACCTTGGAAGCATTCAAGCGGCAACACAAGGTGTGATTCCGCTTGATGCTGACGGATCAGATGGTAATTTACGTTTTTCTGGGGACACCAATTCTCGTCTTACAAAAAGTGAAATTTACCGCTTAGGTGGTGAATGGACCGGTGAAAATCTAAAAGTTAGCGTTGAGGTAGCTTCAACTAGTTCTGATACAACGACGCCTAGTTTTAATACCACGCTTAACTTTATTAACCCGAATTCGCCCTTAGACGCAGCGGCATTGTTGGCAAATAATGCGGCAAACGAAGCCAACGGTAACGACGACCTATACGATTCAAACGAAAATGGAACACCCTTTATTTATGATTTGACCGGCGGTTCGTTAACCTTCGGTATACCAACTGGCGATCCAACAGCACCTACCGCTGAGCAGTTACTCGATCCAGCCAATGTGGTACTGCGTGACGTAAACATCGGTCGTAACCGCTCAGAGAATGGTGAAGATGCATTTCGTACTGATTTTACCTATTACATAGATAGCATGATTACCTCGGTAGACTTCGGTTACCGTTACAGTAAAACCACAAGCATGCTAGATGAAGTCAGTTCAAACGTAGGTTTACGTGATATAGGCGACAGCCCATCAGGCGATCTTTTCTCTGAACTTCTTGTCGCTGGCCCAAATAACTTTAATGATGCAGATGGCCGAGAACTTTATGTACGTGATTTCTTGCTAATTGATGCAGAGCGCGTAGCTTCTGACCCTGACGGCGCATTAGCAATATTGCAAAATGCTATCGATCAGCACGGTGGTTCAATATCGATTGATGCACCTACTTCAAGTTCTGCTGGTTTCTTTGATATCGAAGAGAAAACAC
Source organism: Paraglaciecola mesophila (assembly GCF_009906955.1). GTDB lineage: Bacteria > Pseudomonadota > Gammaproteobacteria > Enterobacterales > Alteromonadaceae > Paraglaciecola > Paraglaciecola mesophila_A. The sequence goes on along the minus strand of NZ_CP047656.1, from coordinate 3,777,319 downwards.
ATGCCTTGTATGCTCAAGCAAATTTTGAGCACGGCATGTTTCGAGGTAACTTCGGTGTTCGTTACCTTCAAACTGATGTTACGTCGACTGGTAATTCAATCACTGAAGATGGTGACGGCAATCAACTCGTTACACAAGTGACTACCGAAGGGGACTATAACTTTGTCCTGCCACGTATTAACTTAGTGGCGGACGTACACGATGATGTAGTTGTTCGTGCTGGTTGGGGTAAAGACATACGTCGTCCAGATTTTGATGACCTTTCAACGTCAGTGACTTTCTCAACAAGCCCGAATCCAGCGGTATCAATTGGTAACCCTGGTTTGAACCCTGAAGAAGTTACCTCGTTCGACTTGTCTGCTGAATGGTATTTTGCTGAAGCCAGTGTATTAAGTGTAGGTATTTTCCATAAGAAACGTACCGACCTGTTCGTTCAACAACAATCGAACCCGTTTGAAGATCCCGTTACTGGATATCGTGATCTGACTGACCCTTGTGAGGGTGGCGGTATATTCAACCCCATCGCTGACGTGAACGTATTCGGTCCTGAAGTGGGCGTGGGTGTATGTGTACCTACTACAACGCAAATTAATGACTCAGGCGAAACCACTCAGAAAGGGATTGAATTTGCTGTGCAATATGACCTTGCAGGCTTTGAAGATGAGCTAGGCTGGGCATCTGGTTTCGGTGTCATTGCTAACTATACCATTCAAGAGTTCTCAGGTGGTGAAGCCGTTAACGGTGCAACAAGCCGCGCGAATACTGTGTTCGCTCTTTCAACTGGAGTGGAAGATATTGATGTAACGGCAGTACAAGGATTGCTTGATTTATCTGAAAACGCGTACAACTTCACACTTTACTATGAAAAATACGGTCTTTCAGCTCGTATGCGTTACACATGGCGTGAAGCGTATCGTTCAACTGACTTCGGAAGTACGTCAAGTCTTCCTTGGGGATTCCCAGTGGTACAAGAAGACAGAGGGCAGCTTAACGCCAGCATTAATTACGATGTAAATGAGCAGCTGAACATTGGTATTGAAGCTGTGAATATTACTGAGTCTGAAGTAGAGCAATCTTGTATTAACGAAGGTGCGTTGTTGTGTTACCAAGGTCTAACTGACCGTCGTATCACTGCAGGCGCAACCTACCGCTTCTAAGAGTTTGGGCTTAGGCTCAAGCACACTAAGTAAGTTAAGGAACCTTCATAACCCCAGCCAAGTGCTGGGGTTATTTATTTGTATCGAGTAAAAATCAGTTGACATCAAAGTGTTCACGAAGTGATTTCCACTTACAGCGCAGCATGTATAAACCCACCCAGTTGGCTATTAACTAAGCCCTATCTGCACCATTACTTTTTGCCACTCAAAACATGAAGATTTATCTACAGCAATGCGTAACAACATACTGAAATGGTCAGCGTTTTGTATTCTTTATGATATCAATCAGAAAATGGCGAATGTCTCACGGCCTTATTTTTATTAGGCTTGCAGCGTATTTAGATAATACCAATTCGCCTTAATAATTGCCCCATCAAAATGGGTCCAGCGGTTTTTGATCAAGGCGTCACTATGTAGTAACGGTATAACGCTGTTTAAAGCGGTAAAACGGCAGGGTTTTAAGTAACTCTTCAAAGGGGATCATGGCGAAAGCCCAGAAAATGGATGCATCGAAATATAAAATTAGCAGAGCGCAAATCGGCAATGCGATGAGCCATTGGGTAACAAAGTGTATTTTTAGCACTAAATTGCTATAGCCAAGCGCTCGCAGGATATTACCTCCGATTGTGTTGTATGCACGAATAATCGGCAGTGCAATGTACAGTGGCGCTATAATCATTAACGCTCTTTGTGTTTCAGGCTCAATATCAGGGTATATAAACAATACGTACTGACTTAGCAGTGCTAACAGACCAGCGATTAGCAAAGAAATTAACATACCCACCCTAGTGCAATGATCGGCAAATTGCGTTAACTCTAGAGCCTTTTTTTGTCCTAATGCTTGACTGATACTGATGGCTGAGGCTTGCGCCCAAGCATTTGGGAATTGCGTTGCAGCACGAAGCCAGGGGAATATCAACGTAATCGCGACAAATGAGAATAAATCCAGCTGCGCAAAAAGCAACTGATAAACGGTAGCGCCAATAGAGAGAATGAAAAAATTGGCGGCAATAGGGTATATTTGAGCATACTGAGGGCGTAATTGCGCCCAAAAATCTCGATACCGCGGGTAGGTTAAATCCACACTGGGATCTTTTTTCAGCGCTAAATATAAAAATAACGCTCGCAATAAAACAGCCAATAGACTGCCCCAAGCGGCTCCCATTAAACCTAGCCCATGAAAATCCCCTACCCCATGTATCAGCAGGTAGCTGAGTAACACGTTGACAGGTAACTCAACCATAAACCCTTTGAGAGGAACCTGAGTTTTACCAGTACCGTTGCAATAGGCGGTGCACACTTGGGTGTAGGCGGTAAGCAATACAATATACTGGGTTATCGAAAGATAGGTCGCTGTCAAACGTGCTAGTTTGGCATCTTGGGTAATAACAGACACTATTTCGTTGCCGAAAAAATGCAAAACAGCGAGGAAAATCAATGCGGTCAACACATTGATGAATAACCCACACCAATATGCAACCGCTAAATCGTCTCGGCTATTGGCACCAACAGCCCGGCCGACAAGAAGTTGTATACCATTACCAATTGCGATTTCAATTCCGAGCACAAAAGCCACTATGGTAGCTGCAATCCCCATTGCAGCTACAGGTAGCTCTCCTAAGGGAGCAACCAAATAAGTGTCAATAAGCAACATGGATTGAACAAGCAAGGCATTAAACGCTAATGGCCATGCTATTGCCCAATTTCGTCGCATATTAGAAATGGATTTTACCAATAAACAACCCTTAACACTTTATGCTAACCCTAGAAGAATATTACACAGATTGGAGAACGGACGCCTATCTGCCCATCCACCCGCCGTCTACTAACAAAACGGCGCCATTTACGTAATTTGATGCTTCAGAGGCAAGAAACACCGCTGGCCCTTTGAAATCGTCTGGGGTTCCCCAGCGACCTTGTGGGATGCGTGACAAAATAGCAGCGGCCCGCTCTGGGTCGTCACGTAACCCTTGGGTGTTATCTGTGTCAATGTAGCCTGGCGCGATGGCGTTCACATTGACCCCTTGCCCGGACCACTCGTTTGACAGTGCCATGACTAATTGCCCTATGGCTCCTTTACTCGCCGCATAGCTGGGCACGGTGATCCCGCCTTGAAACGTTAACAATGAAGCCGTGAAAATAATTTTTCCTGCGCGGCGTGCCACCATGTCTTTGCCAATTTCGCGACTTAGAATAAACTGGGCATGCAGGTTAACATCGATCACTTTGTCCCATAATTCGTCTGCGTGATCGACTGCAGGCGCGCGCAATATAGTACCGGCGTTATTGACCAAAATATCAATGTTAGGACAATCCGTTTTGACAGTAGCAATAAATGTGTACAAGGCTTTACGATCAGAAAAATCACATTGATAAGCTGTGAATTTTCGTCCGAGGGCATTCACCTCCTGCTCTATTTCAGAGCCGCTTGACTCTAAACTAGCCGAAACGCCTATGATATCAGCGCCAGCCTCAGCCAGCCCTAAAGCAATGCCTTTGCCTATCCCCCGTTTGCATCCTGTCACTAACGCGACTTTACCTTTCAAACTAAATTTCTCTAACATTGCACTGTATTCCTTATCTATGTTCGACGTTACTGGCCATCGTAACGCGTTGTTTTAACTACATTTCCATCCATGTCCTTGACGATGGAGAGCCATGTAGCGTTAGCACTTATTTCTTCATAGACAATGTTATTCGTATCAGAGAACAGAAATAACTCAACATGCTGTTGCGAGGTGATTTCCATACCAATGTAATCCTCACCCTCAAGCGCGCGAATAGAAATATCCTGCTCCTTCGAGCCTGATAATGCGTCCTTGGGTTGCAGTACATTCAAAAAATACGCGTTTTGGCATTTTTCTGGGTTCTCAACCAATAAGGTTTTTAACCTAATGCGCCGAATATCATCAGGACGCTGAGGGGTCATGATTTCCTCAACCACTGTCTCATCCACTTTGGTACTGCGCGCTTTAGGAAAAACCGTAAATACATTCAGTGCCCCTGTGCCATTTACAATTTCAAATTGACCGTCGCCGACTTCTTTGGCCAAACGTTCTGAGTGCATGCGCCAGGTATAGGTATGCTCGAGCTTACTTTGTAATTCATCCAGAAATATAAAGTAGCCGCATTGACTATTAATGATATGCCTTGCATTACGAGTGAGGGCCATTTCTGGGTAGTACATACGGCTCGATTCACCAACCACATAGGTGTACCCCTTGTCATTCGAAAACGCTTCTACTTTTGCAATGGCCTCTTCGGGCACATCACGCCATACGTTATGGATACCTTTGCAATTTAAATCGAAACGCTCAGGATCACTTAAATCGCCTTCTTGCCAAATTTTTTCTCCTACGCAGCCAGTGCCATCCACAGTGATCATGTTATGAACTTCGGCTTTTGACGTTCGGTTATACCCCTCATCTATGGCTAGTGCGGCTCCATTGTGCAGCAAAATAAAGTGGTTAAAGTCCACGTGATAGTGGGTCAAACTACGTGTTTTCCAATCGTTCTTTTTATCCAACGCCCAACTGAGCTCCCATTGCTTATGTCCACCCGCAGGGCTTGATTTGAATGAAAGGTGCGTGGCATCGGTTTCCCAACTTGAGCGCATTACCACTAAGCCAAGATCAGGAAAATATTTAGTCAGTGGCAGGTTTTCAGGAGACTGAGCGTTTATCTCTGGGTTATACCAAATCAACTCCAAGAAGGCTTCAGGTAAAATACCCGGAAATATTTTACTGTGCGATGCCTCACGAAATAGGAACTCTTTACGCACCTTTTCCCCTAACCACTGTGCTTGCTCATTGCCATATTCAGAAGCAATTTTGTAATACGCACAGATGGAGTGAGAGCTTCTTCGATCGTGTACATCAGCGAAGTTAATGTTTTCTTCCCAATTCGGCGCACACTGGTAAATGCGATAGTCGAATGAATTTTTTAAAAATCCTGCCTCAAAATAGTTTGGTCCGCCGTCTTGGCGAATATAATCAGCCGCAGAAAGAAAGAAATTAATGGCGTAGCGCCAGTAGCCCGTTCCTTCATAATTCGAGCCATCTTCAGGTAGGTATTCAAATACCTTTGCAAAATTGTCTTTGATTTCTGAAATCCATTTTTCCGCTCCAACGTAATCCCTGCGGATCGCATAGGCTGTAGTTAACAAACCAGAGTAGTTAATCCAATTATGATTCTGCCAATAGTTAGTCGACCAACAATGGCCTAGATTTTGTTGCCCATAATCAAATATTTTATTGCCTTGCAGAATTAACTTATCAAGAAACGCTTTACGCTCATCTTCGGCTAAATGGTCTTTAAGCCAATCATAAGACAAACCTAATCCATAAAGCATCCAAGAGGCGCTAAGATCCACATCCACTAAAAACCCATAGCCCCAAACGTCATACTCCACCGCAGTAAAAATCCAACGCTTTGCTTCCTCTAGGTAGTGCTCTTGTTCAGTCAACAAATAGGCCAAGCTTAAATTTGCAGCCGCCATGCCCATATAGGTAATGCTGGTAGGTGGATGTGCTTTTGACAACACTTCATCTTCATATAAACGACATTGTTCTAATAGACGAACAAGATGCGCTTTTCGTGTTGTTTTAAGCTGTACTTTGAGCTCGTCAAGCTGGTCATCAATAAGTAAATAAGGCATGGAAATTCCTTGTGTTAAAGTGTAGAAAATTAATCTTTGTTAGCCGTTATTCATTGACTAAGACGCGCTTGCCCATTGCCGCTTTTGTCAAAGCCTTTCCCAGCCCTAAGCATAAGCGTACTAATAAACCCTATGGTCAGCGCCAGTACTAATATGACGATCCTGCCTTCAAGAGGGTTTGGTATCAGCAGCATTAATCCAATAAAAGCCGTTACTGCTAAGCCAAATCGCCCAATCAAGGTTAATTGACTAAGGTCGTTGCCTTGGCCAACTTCTTGCTCAAAATCGATAGGTGTTTTCATTTTTGTGAGAAAGTTGTCGACCATTTGACGATGACCGGATTGTGCAGGAGGAGCAAAAAGTGTCGAGATAAGAAAACCAAATGTTCCTGTGCCTAATACCCCAAAAAATTGTTGCTGGAAGCTCCACTCGAAGTTGTTACTGTATTGAGATGAAAATCCAATGTAGCTTAAAGGCACTTCGAAATAGGCGAAGCTAGAAAACGTTAATGCGCAAGCAATCGAAAACAAAGCTGCCCACCAAGGAGTTTGCCGAATAAACATGCCAAGCATCAAAGGAATAGTAATAGGCATGGATAGCAGCGTACCGACTTTAAGCATGATATCGAAAATGCCAGAGCCGTCTTGTTGTGCAAAGTACAGGGCAAGCAAAATAATGAGAACGCCCATGCACCAAGTTAACACTCGACCGTAGTGGAGTAATTCCATTTCAGCTTTTGCTTCCCAGCGCAACAAGCGAGACATTTTGGGATAAATATCCTTTATCAAAATAGCGACGTTGGTATTCAATCCCGTATCCATAGAACTCATAGTGGCGGAAAGGATCGCGACCACAATCAGCCCTACTAACCCAATTGGCAGTAAACTGATACTGGCGACGGCATAACTCGCTTCAGCAGGCTTGCTAATGTCGAACGCACTAACAATATCTGGGTAAAGCAACCGTGCTGTAATAGGTGGTAAGAACCAGATGACACTACCGAGCAACATAAGCACAGTGCACAACAGCGCAGCTTTTCTGGCTTCACGTCCATCCTTTACTGAAAAGTAGCGTGGCGCGGCATTCATTGAATTAAAAACAATAAACTGTTTTGCCATCATAGCGCTTGCCCAGCCCCACGTATAAGCGCCGCCAAAAAGAGTGGCTGAATTTACCATGCTGTATTGCTCTGTAAGACCTTGCGCCTCAATTTCTTGAAATAAAGATTCAATTCCACCGAGTGCATCTAAGCACAGCCAAGCCACTATCAGAGTCAAAGGTACAAGTATCAACCCTTGCAGAAAATCCGTCGCCATAACCGCCCAACGACCTCCTGTCGCGGAATAGAGTAGAACCACGACGCCACATACTAGGATCACGTAGTTGATATCGTAGCCAAAGACCGCAGAACAAAAAATGCCCAAGCCGTAAAGCGCCATCGCTGAGTACAGAATTCGCACGGGCACTTCATAGTAGGCGTAGAAATCGCGCGTGGTTTCACCAAATCGCCCAGCAATTGCTTCTGGAAAGGTTGTGACTCTCATTTGACGCAACCAAGGGCCCATAAATAAGAAATTGACGAAGAAACCAAGCACATTTCCGAAAAAAATGAACATGGCAGAAAAGCCCGATTCATAGGCTATCCCGGCTGCTCCGGTAAATGTCCAGGCGCTAAAAGCACTCATAAACGCGCTACTGCCGACCAGCCACCAAGTGCCTTTACTGCCGCCCTTAAAATAATCATCCGTGTTCGAAGAGAATCGTTTGAAAACAAAACCGACGACAATAATGAGCAGTAAATATCCTACGATCACTAGGTATTCAATATTCGAAACTTCCACTTTCTTACCCCATATGAAGCGACGTTTGCTTATCTTATATTTATCATTCCAGATAAATATAAATCGATTTAGTAAATCGATTTAGTTGATAAAATTACCACACTCTTGCAGAATGTCAATCTGCTCCGAAATTAGAGATCTCTTTGAAACCTTCATGGCAAAAATAAAATTAATCGATGTCGCAAACCTAGCGGGAGTCTCGAAAAGCACCGTATCTCAGTATTTAAACGGGCGCTTTGAATACATGTCTGAAAAAACAAAGGAGCGTATTAGGTTAGCAGTAGATAAGCTTAGTTATGTTCCTAACCCTATCGCGAGAAGCCTTAAACTTGATGAAACCAAAACGATTGGCGTGATTGTTAGAGATATAACGGGCTTTGATACCAGCAGAACCATTAGAGGCATAGACGACTACTGTAAAACAAGCAATTATAATGTGTTGATATACAACACTGATGTTGATCCTGAAATTGAAGCGCGTTCACTAGAAGCGCTATATCAATCAAGAGTCGATGGGATCCTTATCGCCGCCACCGGTGAAAACACCGCTTTAATCAATAAATATATTGCTAATGGTCTACCCATAGTCAACTTTCAGCTCGAACACGAGGGTAATGAGAAAAGTATAATTATTTCTGATTATCGAAAAGCCGCATTTGAAGCCACTGAGTACTTGATAAAACAAGGCCACAGACGCATTTGCTTTGTGACTCAAGATTTTACTAAAGTGAAATCGAGAAAAGATCGCTATCTAGGCTATATCGACGCATTAATGCATTATCAACTGCCAGTAGACCAACAACTTATACAATATTGGCAGCGTGACGCTGGCTTTGCTCGTTCCCCTTTAACGGTTTTGAATGAAAGCAACCCGCCAACAGCGTTTTTCACACAACATATGCCTATCACGACCGAACTACTATCAGCCTTAAACAAGGCAAAGGTGACAATACCTGATGACGTTTCTTTACTCGGCTTTGATGACATTCCTATGGCTGAATTTTTCAACGTTCCTATTACGGTTATCACGCAAAACCCATATCAAATAGGCCGCGAAGCTACAAAACTGCTGCTGAATAATATTAAGAACCCGGGTCTTAGTCCCCAACGAATCATGCTCCCATGTTCTTTAATGGAGCGTCTGTCCTGTAAACGAATTTTACCAAATTTGTGACCAATTTTTTATTGGCAGTCCTATATAACGCACAGAAAGCAACATACTCTGGGTGTATTGAGCCCGTACCTAAGCTTCATTTAATCGTAAACGCCATCCTCAGGAGCCTTTATCTACCCTAACTTCACTGATTTAAGATTGGAAATAAAGAAGCAGCAAATTGGTTAAACATTTGGTATAACAAATAATTGACATCTAACCTACCAATCAGTTAAGTTTGCAACGGATAATATCATTACGTTAACAATTCAAAGTGATGTAAGCCCAAGATTTCAAAAGCATATGTAAACAAAGACGAATTTGAGATAAAAGACTGCCCGACAGTCATCAGTATGGGCGCATGGTTTACATTTGAGTAAAAGAACAGGTATAGAACCGGAGACAATCGCGATGAAAAAAATGAAAATCACTGCCCTGCTGCTAGTGGCTGCTGCACTCAATGCGCCCTTAGCTGTGCAGTCTCAGGAGCATCCGAACCTGATCATGACCAAAGCCGGTGTAGATAAAATTAGAAATAATCTAGGACAAGTTCCTTTATTTGACGCGTCTGTACAAAATATTAAAGATGAAGTGGATGCAGAAATCGCGTTAGGCATAGACACCCCGATCCCAAAAGACTTTTCCGGCGGTTACACCCACCAAAGACACAAGCTGAATTTTCTCACGGCGCAAAAAGCCGGCGCGCTTTATCAAATACTCCAAGACGACAAATACGCTAAGTATATTCGAGACATGCTGTTTCAATATGAAGCTATGTATCAAGACTTACCTGTGCATCCACAGGAACGCTCTTACGCCCGAGGTAAGCTATTTTGGCAGTGTCTAAATGACAGTAACTGGTTGGTGTATATGGCTCAGGCCTATGACGCCGTATACGATACGCTAACGGCACAAGAGCGCGACAAGTTAGAGAACAACCTATTTCGTCCTTTTGCGGATTTTATCTCTATTGAGAATCCACAGTTTTACAACCGAGTTCATAACCACAGTACCTGGGGTAACGCCGCTGTTGGTATGATCGCGCTCGTCATGGACGATAAAGAACTGCTAGACAGGGCCTTGTATGGCATCGAGGATGATGGCCTTGAACTCGGTGGCCGTGATAATGACGGTGGTTTTATTAAAGTAGCGGGTCAGAAAGCGGGATTTTTAGCTAACTTAGAAGACCCTTTTTCACCTGATGGTTATTATACCGAAGGGCCCTATTATCAGCGCTACGCCATGTATCCGTTTTTAATTTTCGGTTTAGCGATGAAGCATGTAAAACCAGAAATGCAGGTGTTTTCGCATAAAGACAATGTGCTGCTTAAAGGGGTAGACGCCCTGCTTAACTTAACCGATGCTGATGGAGAGTTTTTTCCATTAAATGACGGCCAAAAAGGCATGTCATATTATACCCCAGCGTTAGTGACGGCCGTTGATATTACCTATCAATATGGTAACCAAAACCCACAACTGTTAAGTATAGCTGAAAAGCAAAACCAAGTACTGCTGGACCAATCAGGCTTGGCCGTGGCAATGGGGATTCGAGATGGAAAAGCTCAACCCTTTGTGAAAAATTCTATTAACTTAAGAGATGGCCAAGCAGGTGATCAAGGTGGCGTCGGCGTACTACGTTATGGCAATGAAGACTTAACCTTGGTATTCAAATATGCGGCACAAGGTCTAAGCCACGGGCACTACGATAAGCTTTCGTATTCTTTGTATGAAAAGGGCGATGAAGTCTTACAAGATTATGGCCTTGCGCGCTTTGTGAATATCGGCCAGAAAGGCGGTGGTAACTATCTAAAAGAAAATAAGACCTGGGCTAAAACTACCATTGCTCATAATACGCTATCGATAAATGAACAGATGCACTTCTCTGGAAAATATGAGATTGCCAGTGAGCATCACTCAGATTTGTACTTTTATGATGACACTAATAAAAATGTGCAGGTGGTTAGCGCAATTGAGAGCAACGCTTATCCTGATACTCAGATGCACCGCACCATGGCCGTGATAAAAAGTGACGGTTTTGAGAAGCCGTTTCTTCTGGATATTATGAAAGTAAAGTCAGAACGAAAAAATCAGTATGATTTACCATTTTATTATATGGGCCAAGTGCTCAGTGATAACTTCGAGTATCAATCTCCTACCGTCCTAAAACCACTAGGGGACGACAATGGTTATCAACATCTTTATTTAGAAGGTAAAGGTAAACCTTCAGGGAGCAATACGCAGTTTTCTTGGCTAGGCAATGGCAAATACTATACCTTGACCTCAGCCACAGATGAGTCTGACGAGTTGCTGCTGACCCGCTTAGGCGCCAATGATCCGGATTTCAACTTGCGTAGAGACGCCGCTCTAATGATCCGCAGAAAAGATACGGCAAGTACCACGTTTGCCTCTGTCATAGAGCCCCATGGAAGTTATAGCCCTGTGTCGGAGTTATCGGTTAACTCTGATAGCAGCATCGCCCAATTGACCCTGGTGCGCGATGACGACAAATATACAGCAGTTTCAATTGCTCACGTTAAAGGCCAAGAAAGTATATTTATTTTATCGAATTCAGATGCCGCGAAAAGTACCCAGCATAAGCTAAAACTGAACGGTAAGGTGTATCGCTGGACCGGCCCCTACCTGTATACAAGTGCCTTATAAGCGAACGAAAGCCAACAGCTAATGCGAAGATAAAAGGCTGATTGACGGCATACGTCAATCAGCCTTTTTTGCCCATTTTGTTCGGGTTTGCATAGCTTATTTACGAGCTTACTTTGCCCTGCGTAACAACAGCAGGACTAATCATCGCGACATGCTTCATCAGGAAACTCAAACTCTATGGTTGTATGCGCCAAGGCATATTCACTCAGGCACTCAGCGACCTCACATTTTATTTTTACCAAGCATTCGGGCTCCAATGCTTTATTTAGGACGAGATGCGCCGTTAAAACATGTTGCTCACCATCCAACGACCAAAAATGAAGATGGTGAATATCCGCGACGTATTCGATATTCATCAACTTCTTTTTAATGTCGTCATGCAAGGTTTCATCAGGTACACCCTGCAGAAATAACGTTAATGTTGTTTGTATGTTGCGCACTACGTTGTACAAAATAAATAAGGTAAACCCAATTGACAGCAAAGGATCTAAAATGGGTAGGTTCACGAACATTAGCACCACTGACACAATCAATACCGCTACCCAGCCCAGTACATCCTCAATTAAATGCCAATTCAAAACACGTTCATTAAGGCTTTTCCCTGCACTGAGCTTATAGGCTGCCACCCCATTAACGCCTACTCCAAGTAACGCCAGCAAAAACATGCCCTCAGTATGCGGCATTTCAGGTGCAAACAAACGCGGTACACTCATTATAAGTACCCATACAGAACCACAGACAAGCACAATGCCATTGAGCATGGCTGCTAACAGCGATAAGCGTTTAAAGCCGTAAGTAAATCTTTCTGTGGCTTTTTTGTTGCCGGCGCGATTGAGCAACCAAGCAGTGCCGATAGATAAGCTATCACCTAAATCATGGACGGCATCAGCCATAATGGCCGTGCTGTTTGTTAACCAGCCGCCAATAAATTCTATGATGGTGAAGGTTACATTAAGTAAAAATGCCCAGCCAATTCTCGATGATGAGGGGTCGATATGGTGATGGTGTCCATGATGAGAGTGCGAGTGGCCATGATTAGGTTCGCGCTGCTTTTTCACCGAAGAAGGGGTAACATTGGCTTGGCTATCACTTTGTGTGCTTTCACTTTTTAGGCTCATGATGCTGTCTGTTATCTCATTACTGCATGTTTAATTATGTATGTCTAACATATAGTAAAATCCCTTTGATTGCTGCAGCACTGTCATTCAAATAATTAAAGAAAAAGATGCTAGTCTGTTGTTTAACCAATAAGACAAACCACAATTGAACTTGAACCTGCAGGAACTGTCTCTGCTTTAACTTTTAATTCCCGTAAAGTGACGTAATGAAAATAACCTATTTGCTTTTACTTGCCCCGACTTTATTATTCGGTTGCGCCAGTTTACCGCCGTTAGACGACGGTTTAACCCCGTTTAAAGGTCAACCTATTAATCATCTCTTTAGCGTGATTGGTTTTCCCGAAGATATTGAATTAATTGATAACGAAATCACATATCGCTATCAAATTATTAGAAATCATACTGATTTGGTGACAGAAACGGAACGAGCCACCGGGCTTGAAGGCCAAGATCCGCTTATCGCTAAAACCATGATGCAACCTACTCAGGTTAATATTGAGTGCGAGTTGACGGTGATCACAGATACCCACAAAACAATTAAACGCTGGCGTTATAAAGAAGCATACAAAGGCTGCACGCCTTATCGAGAAAAATTGGCTGCCAATATAAAACAGTAATATCCACAACACGCCCTGCCCCATTCACCAATAATGGCGCAGTGAGCGCCCCGGTAACGTAAAAAATATCATACGGATGTACTTGTCACACTCTAGGCAAAGCATCCGTGACTTAAGTGCCTAAATTTAGCACCTGAATTTAATAGGTTAAAATCTCTGCCCGTAGCTGACTCTCCTCGCAAATTGTATCTGGTGAACTAATCTTACATGGTCAATGTAAATTCTAGTGGGTTAAAAACGAAGTGATTTGTAGCTGGATACTTGAAGTATGGGTATGACAGGAAAGGATACGACTGAAATATTGCGCAGACGTATCTTGCGAGGCCTAACGCTGATCATCGCCGTTGCAGCTGCCCTAGTCACGCTGGCAAATGCGCTTAAAAGTTACTGGCTGCTAGCAACACTAGACTTATTTTTATGTCTCTTTTGCACTGTTATTGCTTGGCACCATCATAAGGGCCATTATCAGCAATGGCACAGTTACGCTGTCATGTTTTTGTATATTCTCGCCAATAGTGTCGTCAGCTCGTATGGGGGGTTATTGTCCGGGTTACCGTTTTGGTTACTCACGTTTCCTATTCTGCTGTACCTACTATTTGGTAAACGCGTGGGAGTAGTTTGCAGCGCGGCCTTACTGCTTATCGAAGTCAATATTCTGTACTTCAATACACAAATTGAAAACACAGATGCTGTTATATCGATACTAATTAATTTCGTCTTGGCTTACATCGTTATCTGGGTTATTTCACATAGCTACGAAATGAGCCGCAAAAGTAATGAAAAGAAGCTTGTCAATTTAGCCCTGAGAGACGCCCTCACCCAAACTTATAATCGCCTTGCCTTACAGGAACATTTTAGCCAATACCTAGATAAAGACGTTATAAGCGTAGCGCTGCTTGATATCGACGACTTTAAGCAAATTAACGACAAATTTGGCCACGATGTCGGCGATTGTGTTTTACTGCAACTAAGCAAATTAGTCCGGAAAACTATTGGTGATGATCAGGTGTACCGTATAGGTGGAGAAGAGTTTGTGGTTTTATTCAAAGGCTGCACCATGGAGAGTCTAGTACACATCATCGAAACCTTGCGTCACACCATACAGCACACACCATTTGGTAACGACACCCTGACTATCAATATCACAATTAGTATCGGGGTATCAGAAGTGCAAGACGGCACCCCCCTCTCCCAGCACTTAAAGCAGGCTGATGAACGGCTGTATTGTGCCAAGCGAAAAGGTAAGAATCAGGCAGTGTTTAAAAGGTAGGCAACCATTACGACATAGCGATGCCTTATACCAATTACATTAAATAATTGGCCTCTCAGAATTCATCCAGCGGGTTTTGAACAAGGCGTCGGTGTGTAGTAATGGTTGTTCCCTTTCAAATACCGAGAACGTAGTGCAAAACCCGCTGGGGAATTCCCTTCGGGCGAATTTTAAAAGGACTTACTCTGTGTTGCTCGAACTCGAAAGAGCACCACTATTACTTCATTCAAGCGCCTTGACTAAGTCCTTTTAAATTTTCGCTGAGTGGTTAATTATTTAATGGAATTGGTATTAATCAAAAAACCGTTGGAGGCATTCAGAGGGAGCAATGATAAATGCGGATTGATATAACCCGACTGCTCCCTGTGTTGAATAAAAAAAGCCCCTGTAAACAGGGGCTTTCATCAAAGAATAAACTTGCACAACGCTTAGTCGTTAAACTGCTTAACGATATTACCTAGGGTTTCTTTTGCATCACCAAAAATCATTCGCGTGTTCGGTTTAAAGAACAGTGGATTGTCTATTCCGGCGAAACCTGACGCCATACCACGCTTAAGTACAAACACGTTTTTCGCTAAATCAGCATTAATCACTGGCATGCCATAAATTGGGCTGCCTTTCATTTCACGAGCCGCAGGGTTAACCACGTCGTTAGCGCCTATAACCATAGCCACATCAAAGTTTTCGATACGCTTATTGATATCATCCATTTCAAATAAATGCTCGTATGAAACATCTGCTTCAGCTAACAAAACATTCATGTGACCTGGCATACGCCCCGCTACGGGGTGAATAGCGTAAGCTACTTCACAGCCGTTGTCTTCAAGTTGCAGTTGTAATTCCTTCATTACGTGTTGTGCTTGCGCAACCGCCATACCGTAACCAGGAATAACCACAACAGACTGCGCCGCTTCTAATACATAGAAGGCATCATCTGCAGACAGAGGTTTCACTTCCCCCTCAATGACCATGTCAGAGCTATGCACTGGCATAAACCCTGAAAACAGGACGTTGCTTAACGAACGATTCATGGCTTTACACATAATGTTGGTTAGGATGATGCCGCTTGCACCCACCAGCGAACCGGCCACAATAAGAATGTTATTCTGCAATGCGAAACCAGCAGCACAAGCCGCTAAACCTGAGTAACTGTTAAGCAACGAAATAACCACGGGCATATCAGCACCACCGATAGGCAGAACTAACATAATGCCAAACAGTAAGGATAACGCTAAAGCAACATACAACACTTGTGCAGAAGAAAGCGCAATCTCCGGCTGGGCAACAAAGGCGTACCCTGTGACGATAATAGCTAACACTATAATCACATTGACGATGGCTTGCCCGCTAAAGGTCACAGCACGCCCAGTGATGCGCTCACTTAGTTTGGCCCATGCTACGATACTGCCAGAGAATGTCACACCACCAATTAATAGTGCAAGAAAGGTCACCACCAAGATAAATGCAGTTAACCCAGAACCGCTTTGAATGGTTGCCCAAGCGACAAACACACTTGCTAGGCCGCCTACCCCGTTAAGCAGAGAAACCATTTCAGGCATGTCTGTCATGGCAACCAAACGCGCCGCAAAAAAGCCAACTACGGCCCCCGCCAACATAGCAATAGCAATCCACTGGAAGTTTACAATGTTGTTATCTAGCAGAGTGACCACAATCGCTAGTAACATCGCTACAGCTGAGACTAAATTGCCTTTGCGTGCGCTAGAGGGATGACCCAATAACTTTAAGCCAAAAATAAATAAAGCCGCGGAAATTACGTAGGTGAAATTAATCACTAAATCTATATTTGATGTCATATCTCGTCCCGCCTACTGCTTTTTCTTGAACATGGCTAACATTCTGTCGGTCACTAAATAGCCACCCACAACGTTAATCGTCGCTAAAAATACGGCAAATGCACCTAAATACATTGCATATTCACCCAGCGTCTCATCCCC
Source organism: Paraglaciecola mesophila (assembly GCF_009906955.1). Classification (GTDB taxonomy): domain Bacteria; phylum Pseudomonadota; class Gammaproteobacteria; order Enterobacterales; family Alteromonadaceae; genus Paraglaciecola; species Paraglaciecola mesophila_A. Next base: position 3,760,890 of record NZ_CP047656.1, on the reverse strand, counting down.
TGCTAAGGCCAAAGCACCGACCACTGTTATCCCAGAAATCGCGTTCGCCCCAGACATTAACGGTGTATGCAAAGTGGCAGGAACTTTTTGGATTAATTCGAAGCCGACAAAAATCGACAACAATAAAATAAACAGCAAATATATGGCTTCCATCACGCTACCCCGTCGTTTGTAGTTTGTTTTTGTGCGGCATAAAAATCGCTAATCATCTTGTTAACGACCTTTCCTTGATAGGTAATAATACAACCTGATTGCACCTCATCTTCGATATCCAACGCGAAGCGGTTATCGTCTTTTGACCAAAATTCGCTGATCAAATTGTATAAGTTGCTGGCATACATTTGGGTTGCGTGTTTTGCCACACCATTTGCCCATGCACCTGTGCCTATAACATTCACGTTGTGAATGCTAACCGTTTCTCCCGATACGCTGCCTTCAACGTTACCGCCTGTTTCTGCTGCCATATCGACAATTACGCTGCCAGGACGCATTGAGGCTATTGTATCTTGCTTGATAAGCACGGGCGGTTTACGACCAAATAGCTGAGCGGTTGTGATCACAATATCTGAATCGGCAATACATTTTGCCTGTTCACGCTGCTGTATTTGCATTTGTTCTGGTGTCAGTGCTTGTGCATAACCTTGCCCTGTCTCACCTGTTTCGCCCAAATCGATGTCTAAAAACTTCGCACCTAATGAACGCACTTGCTCAGCAACCACGGTACGTGTATCGAACGCGGTAACACTAGCACCTAGTCGTTTAGCAGTCGCGATGGCTTGCAAACCTGCCACTCCTGCACCAATGATAAATACTTTTGCAGGCTTCAACGTACCCGCTGGCGTCATCATCATAGGAAGCACATTAGCCAGCGTGTTCACAGCCTGCATTACCATGACATAACCGGCCAAACTTGCCTGAGAACTAAGGGCATCCATTTTCTGGCAACGGCTGATTCTGGGGATCATCTCCATGCTGATGCTGGTCAAGCCTTTATTACAAAGCGTGTCGACAAAGCTAGGTTCATTAAATGGATCAAGGTAGCTAACCACCAAAGCATCTTGTTTGACATGAGTAACATCGCCTTCACTCAATTTATGCAGACTTAGCACAATATCGCCTGAAGCAAGTAGCTCGTCACGCGTTGATGATACGCGGGCTCCCGCCTCGATGTATTCTTCGTCCGTTACATGAATGTGCTGACCCAAGCCAGATTCAATCAGTACATCTGCACCCAGTAATTTGTATGCCTTTACGTTAACGGGTAAAAGCGAACAACGCTTCTCGCCCGCTTTCATTTCAGCCGGAAATGCAATAGTAGGCATAGGCCCCTCCAAAGTTTTGTTACAATTTGACTCACAACAGTGCACAAACTATGCACTGCTAGAGTGCAAGTTAATAATTCAGTTTAGTTATATAGAATATGTAAAAATCTTTATAAAAACGTAGACTTACATTAATTGCAGTGATGAATGTCAACTATGGTTGATTAAGACGCTCAATAAAATCTGACTCAGGGGTGATCGCCCCTGGATACTGAATCACGATAGCAGCTGCTTTTGAAGCCAGGCTCACTGCGTGCTCTATCTCCTTTCCAGCTAATCGTGCTCCTAAGTAAACACCGTTGAATGAGTCCCCTGCTGAGGTGGTATCTACAACATTTTTCACCGGTGCGATGGGCAAATGAATAAGGTTACTGCCTAGCTGGCAATAGACGCTGTTAGCACCATTTTTTATGACTAATTCATGAATATCATAAGGTTGGCAAAATTCTAGGATCTCGCTGAGCTGCGTTAAATCATAAAGTTGCGCGAAGTCATCAATACCAGGAAGTAAAATGTCAGTAAGCTCATACGCATAGTGAAACTGCTGTTGAGCTTCTTCTGGTGACGCCCATAAGCGGGGACGATAGTTAGGATCAAACGCCAGTTTAACCCCACTTTCTTTCAAGCGCTTGAGCATAGCCCAAAATGCGGGGCGATCATCTGAGTGAATAACAGCTAACGAAATGCCTGAAAAGAACACGAGTTCACTGTCGAGCATGGTTTCTATCATGTCGTTGTCGATATAACGCATGATTTGCCTAGCGGCAGAGTTTTCACGCCAATAAAGGAAGGAGCGTTCTCCATGCTCGTCGGTTTGAACTAAATAAACCCCAGGGTTTTGCTCACTTTTACGCGTTAGGTACTGATTATTTAATGAAGCCTGCTCGCAATGCTTGAACAGTTTATCACTCACTACGTCACGACCAAGAGCGCTCATAAAGCTTACATCTTGCTCAGGGAAAGCGCGCTTTTGATAAACAGCAGTATTGTAGGCATCACCAGCAAATGATTGATGCATTACCCCATTTTTTCCTTCGCGCAATTCCAACATGCACTCACCAATCAACACTACTTTTTGCATAAAACACCCTGGATATAAGAGATTAATAAAACACTCATGCTTTAACTAATATAAATTAAATAACCTATTTTTTACTTTTTAGCGGCTCTATTTTAGGGCAAAGGAATAAGATACTTAGCATTACAATAGTGGCCAGAGCAGCGCCAAGGATGAATACGTTATGGTAGTTTGCACCAGCAGTCAGAATTGGAACTATTGCTGTTAAACCTGCTGCTGAAAACTTAGCGGCCATGCCCGAGAAACCAGCTAACGAGCCAACGCTACCTTTACCTAACATATCGCTCGGTAACGTTTGAATGCTACCAATCGAAGTTTGGAAACCAAATAATATAGCGCCCATAATAAGAACGGCAGAGTTGGCACTACCTGGGTTAGCTAGCATTAATAATGCTGGCAGCATTATAAGACACCCAAGCACTATTACGGTTTTACGTGTTTTATTCACACTCCAACCTGCTTTAATTCTGTTTTGAGATAGTAAACCGCCAAACCAAGCCCCGAACATAGCGCCTACATAAGGAACCCACCCTATGATTGCTAACCCTTTAACATCCATATTATAAACTTCTACTAAGTAGGTCGGTATCCAAACAATAAACAACCACCAAATTGGGTCAATTGCGGCAGTCGCAATAATTACGCCCCAGCTTTCTTTACGACCTAACATTTCACCATAGCTTGGTACATATTCATCTACTTCGCCGATCTCGTTACTAACAGATTTTTGGCCTGACAAGATATAGTCCCGCTCCTCGTCAGTTATCCAAGGGTGCTTTATAGGTGGTGCTTTAACTAGTACTAACCACGGTATTAACCATAAAAGTCCGATTAAACCTATGAGTACAAAAATAACCTTCCAACTGAAGAATAATGCTAAGTAAGCAATTAATGGAACAGAAATAATACCGCCGATTGCTGCCCCCGAATTGAAAATACCTTGTGCTAGCGCACGCTCTTTACTTGGAAACCATTCGGCATTAGCTTTTGCAGCTCCAGGCCAATTTCCAGCTTCCGCTATACCAAGAATTGAACGGAAAAAACTAAACGTTAAAACTCCTTGAGCAAAAGCATGTAATGCAGTGGCCAAAGACCAGACCCCAATAGACAAAACAAAACCTAATCGGGTACCAATCCAGTCAAATATTTTACCGAAAACGGCCTGACCTATTGCATAAGAGAATAAAAATACTACGCTCACTGTCCCTAAAACCTGTTTAAGTTCATCGGCGTTTTTCTCTGGATAAATTTCACTACCCATATAAGGCCATAGAACACTAAGTGCTTGACGGTCAATGTAATTAATCACTGTTGCCAATGCGATTAAAGCAATAACCCACCAACGTAAATTTTTCATTTTCATATTTTTATACTCTTGTTTGTCTAACGTAATTATTAGACCAAAAAACGCATTTAGTGATTAAAGGATTGTATTGTCGCTTATTGTTGTCGTTGCCCCACTAAGTGGAAATAGATCTCTGACGACAGGCTCAGGCGTTCCCTCAAACACATTACCGGTTACCCAAGTCTTTGGCTCACCAACGGTGAGTTCAAAAATGATAGGCGCTGAACTTTTAAATTCATTCATCGTCATTTTATTCACTTGAGTGCCATGTAAAATCAAGCTCGCAGCGCTTTTATTACGCTTACCTTTGCCAATTTCACTTAATGTGTTGTTGTTTAGCACAACATGAGGGCCAAAGGTGCTTTCATCTGTTCCACCTCGATAAACCTTCGCTATCGCCCCTTCAAGATCCATTACTGTGGAATCCTCAATGGTGAGATATTCAACATTGTAGATACCCAGATCATCCGTCTCCTTGTCTAGGCGGAATAAGTCACCGGTAATATGAGCAAAATGGCTATTAGTCACTTGAATGTAGTCGGCAAAACTGCGATTGCCTGCATCGAAAAAGTGGTAAGAATGATTAATGTCTAAGTTCTCAAACGTGCTGTTTTTAATCGATAAGCGATAATTGCGCTGCATCGGTAACCGCGTAGTACGAATGAGCGTATTGCCTGCAGCATCAGGTGCATTTGTGCCATCAACCAAGACCCCGTCTAAGGTCAAATTGCCGTTGTTGTTAATTTCAATCAAGGTAGAGCGCTGGGGGAAAATCACAGCCGTACCTTTTTCTTGTGCGCGAATAGTTAAGGTTTTATCTAAGCTCAGTATTTTTGAAACCCAATATTCCCCCCCTTGTAATACCAGCACATCACCTGTCTCAGCTAAAGCAATAGCATCAAACAAGGTGTTGTCGCCGGGCGAGACAGAAATGTGCTTACCTGAGCCAAAGGCGACATCAGGCTCAACTTTTTGATACCAACTCACGCCTACCTCATCCTTAGTAATAGGCTTGAGCTGTGCACCGACACCATACTTTTGTTGCGCCTTAGCTTTGGGATATAACAAACCATTGTCATTGCGCTGCATTGTGATATTGGCTTGCTTGAACCCCTTATCGATACTCAATGTAGCTTCTTGATTAACTAGATTATCCGCAAATTTGATTCCACTGATATCATCAAAAGCAGTGATGCCATCCGTGCCCTGCTCATTCACAATCAAGTTGTGATTCATGTGAGAGTTAATCGGCACAGCGGAGCGCTCTTTATCACTGCCAGCTGCAAATTGTATATGCGCCACATTCACCAAGGTATTGTTTTCAATCAGAGCATTATCTACTTGGTGATAGCGGTTAATTTTTGAATTAGGTACGCCGTTCATTACCGTTAAACCACTGCCAAAACGATAACCGGTTAATCCTTCTAGGTAGTTATTGCGAATAATTTGATCTCGATTAATCACTCGGATCCCGCCTGTATGGTCAACGCCATTACCAAAAAACACATTATTCTCAACAATATTGCCGTTACCGTGTCTTAGTGTGAGCGTGCCGCGTGATTCAAAAAACACATTGTTGCGAATACTATTTTTACCGGATTTATTTGAAATGATTTCGACTTCGCCGTTACAACGATCAAAGTAATTATTTTCGACTAAGGTAAACGAGTCAGTGAGAGAATGATGACTGGTGCCTATGCGCAACGTTTCGCCACCATTGGAGCCTAAAATGGGTCTCGGGCCAAAATAGTTATGATCGATTCGATGGTGATTCTGCTGGCTCGATTCTGTCGTTAAGCGTACCGCCATTGTCACGCCTTTGTTACGTTTACCCACTAAGTGATTATGATCAAAACGGTTATGTCTGCCATATATCATCACCCAGCTGTCTTGCTCAAATTTTTCTGGGTTGCTGAAGTTATCAATCACCACTTGCGTCACTCGGCTGTGATTGGCTAACACGTCTTTATTACGACGAAACGCGATCACTTCCCCAGTGGGGGTGTAACCATCTTTGAAGACTAGGCCACTAACGATAAGATGCTCTCCTGCCAAGCGTAAGTTAGATTGTCCCGTAAGAAATACCTTACCTGGAGTTTGACCGCGTAGGGTTATAGGCTTGTTTTCGTTTCCTTTCGCCTCAAACAGTATTTCAAAATTATGCCACGTACCGTCCGCTAATATGATGTCATCCCCCGGTTTTGCATTTTTTAATGCCTGCTCGTAGGCTTCTGGTGTTTTGACAAGTAAATCCACTGCGTAAGCATTCCCGCAAGCTAGAAACGCAAGTAATAAATATACCGGACGAGCCAAAGAAGATAATTGAAAATTTGCGCGCATAAGTAAGTGCCTAATCTCGTTTTTTGAAACGACAAACAATCATTCAATAAAGAACTTGATTGTCAGCCGTTTACTGCAATGCAGTTAAATAATAAGTGCGCTTTACACGTGCGGGTATAAAGCACCCTTTGAAAATGACAACAGGTTAAAAAGAATCGCCAAAATACACTTAGGTGTAGGGTACAAAGGGTTTGCGTAAATTGGCGATGTAACCTGTTCTTAAACTGTTCACGACTTTTTATTATTTACCCAAACATACTTTATGTTTGTTTGGCTTGGTTTTCCGTGAACCGTCCATTCAATGTAACCAATAGTCGAATTAAATGTCAAACTAATATTAACCAATTTAACAAATATGTTATTACCAATAAAATAATCATTGGTAATAATCACAGTTAAATATATGCTACATACTTGTTAAAATATGCTATACCTATTTCTAAAGCACTTGCATAATCTGCATTTGTGGTAGAATGCCTGCAAGTAGTAGAACGTTATGTAATATAAAGTGGGAAGTTAAAATGAAGAGTCGTCGATTATTCTGGAATATAGTCGAAAAAATAGAGCAACTTATTGAATCTGGGTTGTATCAACCCGGTAGTCGCTTACCTCCAGAACGCGAATTAGCTGAAACGTTCGACGTGAGCCGCCCCACTATTCGCGAAGCAATTATTGCCCTCGAAGTAAGGGAAAGAGTAGAAGTAAAGACAGGCTCAGGCGTATACGTATTAGAAAACAAAAATGCACCTAAGCAATTACACAGCATCAGTGCATTTGAGCTCACTCAAGCCCGCGCGCTAGTAGAAGGCGAAGCTGCTGCACTTGCGGCAACGACTATCACTGACGAGGAGTTACGTGATTTAAAAAGTACCCTTGATGCGATGGAGCAAGAAGAGAACCCCGAACACGCTGATCGTGACTTCCATATGATTATTTCTCGCGCAACACGTAATAACGCCATATTACTAGCTGTAGAAAACCTATGGCAGGTTCGAGACACCAACGTTGAGGTTAAAGCCGCTTATAAAGGCGTCTGTAGTCAAAGTAGCTCTAAGCGTTTACATGAGCATACTGTTATATACCAAGCGTTGAAGAAACGTGATACTCAGGCTGCTCGCGCCGCGATGCATCAACACTTTAACCGCTTGATTAACGCGCTATTTGAAGCAAAAGAAGCACAAGCCTTGGAGGAGGTTCGCCGTCAAACGATAGAAACCCGAGGTTTATATTCGTTATCTCATGTCATTCGTGAGGCATAGGGCAACCCCAAGGTAACCACATTTACGCTCTCATTTTCATAAATCATAGCCAATAAAAAAGCCAACATCAGTTGGCTTTTTTATACATAAGCAAGAAAAGGCTTATGAGAACAACATACCACCGTTAATATCAACGTTAGTACCTGTCATATATGAAGCTTCATCAGACGCCAAGAACGCCACTAATTTAGCCACTTCTTCTGAACTACCTTCACGTTGAAGCGCAGTAGAACCTGCTACTTTTTCACGTACTGCATCTGGGGTAAATGTATCGTGGAAACCCGTGCTGATCATGCCTGGGCATACACCGTTAACGCGAATATCAGGACCAAGCTCTTTAGCTAGTCCGCGAGCAAAGGTCATGACTGCACCTTTTGAAGTGGCATAAATCGCCGCTCCACCGCCGCCGCCATCACGACCAGCTTGAGACGCAAGCGTTACAATGCTGCTGCCTTTTGGCATGTGTGGTATACATGCATGAGTCATCATGAATAACGATGTTAGGTTCAAATCCATTACTTTGTGGAAATGGCTTAAACTCATATCTGCTACTTTCACACGCTCAACTAAACCACCAGATACATGTACCAAACAGTCGACTTTACCAAACTGCTCTACCGTACTTTGCACACATGCATCTACATCTTGTTGTTGTGTTAAGTCAGCTTTCACTGCAACTGCACGCACACCAAGCTTTTGGATTTCTTCAACTGCACTTTGTGCGGTAGCTTCACTGGCAAGATAAGTAATCACTACATCTGCGCCACGGCCGGCCAATTCTAATGCACAAGCGCGACCAATATCACGTCCACCGCCTGCCACTATGGCTACTTTGCCTTTCATTGTCATAATCTTCTCCACTGGATATTCAAATTAGCATATAAATAAACTTTCAATCAGTTTCCCCAAGGAGCACCGCACAGCCCGTCGAAGTATAATACCAATCCAAGTCTACCTGCTTAAATTAACTAATCAACACACCTATTGTCAACCAATTATTTACATTTGGCTTTACCAATTGATATTTTACGGTATTTTGTTAAAAATCATTAACACAATGACATTTATCGTCAGCGTCAAGGTGCTTTTATTCCCAGTGATATTGTTTACGATTGAGGCTGGCTGGTAAAGATAAAAATATTAGAAGCTTCCAAACTTAATTAGACAAGATAGTTAACCAATTCACCTGACCTTTTCACACAATGGCTATTACACTTTGTAACGGTACACATATGACATGGGTAACGCTGAAATGTCTGAAGATAAGCTATTCACAGCCTTCAATGCCAGCAGCTTGGCCCGAGAGCTCACCCCCTGCATATGATAAATACTGGCATTTTTAGCGGCCATTCTTTGTACTTTGGTCACTCTTGCATAACGTCTAGATTGGTAAACTGATAATCCACTATTAATGCTCTCATTACTGGACAACGCTTGTCCTAGACACGCGCTATCCTCAATAGCCATTGCTGCACCTTGAGCAACAAAGGGTAGCATTGGGTGACAAGCATCACCGAGCAAAGCAACGTGACCGTCAACCCAAGTATCCAATGGCCGGCTTGCAAATAATCCCCATAAAAAACACTCTTCTACTTTGCTCAGTAGTTGCGTCACATCTGAGTGCCAGTTACCAAACGCGGCACGCAGTACTTTGACATCCCCTGGAACGCTCCAGCGTGTATCGGTCCATCGTGATTGTTCTTGAACAGCAATCACATTAATTTCTTTGCCTCCTCGAACATAGTAACTGACTAAGTGAGCACCTGGGCCCACCCATAAATTAGCCTCGGGCTTGACCAAGTTACGAGGCACCTTTTGCGCATCGATCGTGCCACGCCATGCTACTTGCCCTGTAAACTCCACACTAGCGAGCGGCAACATTTGCTTCTTTACAGCAGAGCGAATTCCATCAGCCCCAATCAAAGCAGCCGCGATCATTTCGCGGCCGTCTTCTAGATGAACTTGAACCTGATTCACGCCTTCTATCTGTAGGTTTTGGTAACGCTTAACGCGGGTATTGACGCTAATCTGAACCCCCCTAGATAAGGCTGCTTGGTGTAAAACTCGATGTAAATCAGCACGATGAATGTGTACATAAGGGGCACCAAATTTTTTCTCGATGACATTGCCTAATGGCATACGCAGATATTCTTTTGCTGTTCGAAAATGGCGCATCGTAGCGCTTGTGGGTAAAAAGCCTCGTGATAAAACATTCTCACTTAAACCAAGCTTTTGCATAACATGCATCGCATTAGGACTTAATTGAATACCGGCTCCGACTTCCGCCAGTGCATCGCTTTGCTCAAGTACATGCACGTCAAAACCTGCTAAATTTAGTGCCAGCGCAGCGCTGAGCCCTCCAATTCCCGCACCAGCAATAATTATCTTTCTCGACATCGGCCCCACTTACTTTTCAATACGTTCAGTTTAGTTATCTGTTAAGCGCTAATTGTCCATCGATTCCCTCAAAACCAGCGTTTCCAAAGCATAAAACCACCTAATAATACGGCAACCCCTAACATAGCGAGAGTTAATTGATTAAACGCTTCGGGGTTGTCTATACCGGGTAGCCCACCTACATTCATACCAAACACACCAGTAAGAAATGAAAGTGGCAAAAAAATAGCTGTCACCAGTGAAAGTACGTACATCACCATGCCTTGACGGTCAGCAATTCGGTTGCGAACTTCGTCTTGCAATACAATGGCGCGCTCTCTTGCCAGATCTAAGTCTTCTACATAACGTATCGTTCTATCTATTTGCTCTCTAAGGGTAAATGCCTGCTCCTGAGATAAATACTTATTGCTACGATAAAGCGCGTCCAATGCATCGCGCTGGGGGGCAAGATAGCGACGAATTGATGCTGCTTGACGACGTACAATAGACAAACGTTGACGCGCTTTAACATCCATGGATTCAGAGGTTTCAAAATCTACCAGTTCCTCGTCCAAAATATCAACCATTTCACTGATCCGATCGACCACCCGCTCGATAATTTCTAATAGTAAGTCACCGATACTTGCGACCATAATGCCCTGGTCAATGTCATTTTTTACATCTTGCACTGAGTATAGTTTTCTATCTCTGCGCCGAGTGGACACAACCCCTGAATCTGTAAGCCATAACCGTAACGACACCATATCTTCAGGATCAGCCTCTGGGTTGGTATTGATACCACGTAAATAGACCACTAGCCCACCCTCGAGTGGCAACGTTTTCGGACGCGTTTCTAGCGCGAGCAGCGAATCAGCGACTGATTTTGATAAGCCCAACTCTTCCATGGTTTGCTCAGCGTCAACTGAATCAGATTGTAGATGGATCCAGAAAAATCCAGGCGGTCCATCGAGGCTCTTTAATCCTTTTGGCTCAATCGGCTTTCCAATACCGTTTGAAAAATGGTATGCCCACAAAAAGCTATCACGTTGATTAAAGGACAGTTCTTGATGCTGCTGCATTGCTATTACTCCCACAGAACAATTAGTGTGGCGAATATAAAGCACCTTTTTACCGATGAATACTCGTTTTTCATATGGCTAGGGTTTAAATACTCACAAAAAGGGTACACTATGGGTAATTTGTAGCTGGGTACCGTATCGCGAATAAGTTGGCTACATACAAATACATTTAGTAAATAATTCGTTTATTCTACTCGTCCTATCCTAGGCTAAGGCCCAGTTTTCACTCATTGATTTTTCAGAGATTCAAATGAAAATAGCTATTTTATCCCGGAACGAAAACCTGTATTCCACCAGACGCCTCAAGGAAGCAGGCGAAACTTTAGGTCATGAGGTAGACATCATAGACATATTGCACTGTTATATGGATATAAGTAGCAGTCGACCGGCCGTTCGCTTTAAAGGTAAGGCCTTACCCTACTACGACGCTATTATTCCGCGCATCGGTGCCTCGGTGACTTTCTACGGTACCGCCGTAGTGCGTCAATTTGAAATGATGGGGACCTTTAGTGTCAATGAATCGGTTGCTATTAGCCGCTCTCGCGACAAATTGCGCTCTATGCAGTTGTTGTCACGCAAAGGTATTGGTATGCCGCGTACGGGGTTTGCTCGTCAACCGGATCGCATCGACGATCTAATAAAGAACGTCGGTGGGGCTCCTGTCGTCATCAAACTGCTAGAAGGTACCCAAGGCATAGGTGTTGTGTTAGCTGATACGCAAAAAGCCGCCGAATCCATTATCGAAGCATTTATGGGATTAAACGCCAACATTCTGGTTCAGGAGTACATCAAAGAAGCAGGTGGGGCTGATATTCGTTGCTTAGTCGTAGGAGGTAAAGTCGTGGCTGCGATGAAGCGCCAAGCTGCTGTAGGCGAGTTTCGCTCTAATTTGCATCGAGGTGGGCAAGCCAGCTTGGTGCGCTTATCTCCAGCGGAGCGAAAGACGGCCATTGATGCTGCCAGAACTATGGGCTTAAATATGTGCGGTGTTGATATTCTGCGCTCAAACCGTGGTCCGGTCGTAATGGAAGTCAATTCGTCCCCAGGATTAGAAGGCATTGAAACCGCGACCGGTAAAGATGTGGCTAGTATGATAGTCGAATTTATTGTAAAAAACGCTAAGCCCAACAACACAAAGACCCGAGGCAAAGGTTAAATCCCTGCACAATAGCGGTATGCTTACGCTAATTAGTTGGTATATCGACTTTAAAAGAGAAATAACGATGAATCGATACTTAGACAAACCCATAGTCGGCACGCTTGAACTGTGCGATCTCCCCCAGCTCAGCATAAAATCATTAAATGTCAGAGTGGACACCGGCGCGACTACCTCCTCACTTCACGTAGATAATATTGAGGAATTTGAACGCGCAGGTAAACTCTGGGTCAGTTTTGATATTCACCCTAACATTCATAACGTAGCTGAGATCGTACGCCGTGAAGCAAAAGTAGAAGCCATTAAGCGAGTCAAAAGCTCTACCGCGACAATGGAAAAGCGCTACACTATCAAAACCGAAATTCAAATGGCGGAGTTAAATTGGGATATCCAACTGACCTTGACAGACCGTTCTGAAATGACCTATTTGATGTTGCTTGGGCGCGAAGCTTTAGCTGGTAAGTTTTTGGTGGACCCCGCCCTAGAGTATGAATTGAGCGCAGGATTGGTAAATTAATCGCTCCATGATGACTCATTACCTAATGGCGCTATTTATTGTGAAAATATCGCTATTAGGTACATAAAATTTTCATCCCAACTACTGTTTTCATTAAAAAAATAGGCCCTCGCCCACCTTCTGGCATCCCATGAAACGCCAACTAACCAACTGATTTAGCTCCACTTTATATGCTTTAACTTTGTTATTAGTTTGCTTTTGGCATTCTTTCTGCTCGGATTTAACCTTTCAAATTCACAGTAGTAGGGGGCCTTATGGGTTGTCGTTTATATTTTTGCCTATTCATTACATTGTCACTTTTTTCTGGTGCGGTCACTGCCCGGCAACAGGGGTATGCAATTGATTTTTTAAACGGAGAAAGCAGCACACAAGGTGTTCGCCTCGCCTATAGGCCATATGTGAATCAAGTAGCGGAAATACCGGTGCTAGGTAAGGTCGATTTGTACTGGGAACTAAGTATTAATTTCTGGGAGTATGGAGCACAGAACAATCACCAGACCAATTACGCCATTTCTATATCACCGGTCATCTCCAAGCAGTTTACGACCTTGTGGGATAAATATCCTGTGAAATGGGAGGCCGGTATCGGTATTAGTTTAGTAAAAGACAGAGAGTTTGCGGGGAAAAACATTGGCTCCCATTATCAATTCGAAGATAGATTGGGAGTAAAAGTTGAATTTGGAGAGAATAATGATTCATCTTTAGCTTTACGTTATATGCACTATTCGAACGGTGGCTTAGGTAGTAATAACCCTGGCATGAACTTCTTAAATATCGCCTATGCTAAAACGTTTTAAGGCAGCAAATGGCGATTTAAAAGCTATTCAAATACAAACTTGTTTCGACCCGTCGCCTTGGCTTGATATAAATGCTTATCAGCTCTTTCTATTAACTTTGCTTGTTCAGGATTTTTCGCATCACTGACGGCAATGCCAATACTGCCTGAGATCCTTCCAAACGGTGAGCCCTCGTGATTTAACGCTAATGCTTTAATCTGGGCTTGCACTCTTTGCGCGACTAAAATCACACCTTCTATATCTGTATCAGGTAATACAATGGCGAATTCCTCACCGCCAAAGCGAGCGACAAAATCACCAGGGCGAACGACCGAGGCTGATAGAGCCTTGGCCACAAGTCTTAAGCAATCATCACCTGCTAAGTGTCCGTATAAGTCATTAAATGACTTGAAAAAGTCGATATCGAACATCATCAACCCAAGAGGCAAACCGGAGCGCTGCTTTAGCTTGCTCTGGCGTGCTAAATATTCATTGAAATAGCGCCTATTACTTACCTGAGTTAAACCATCTTGATAAGCCATCTTGCGCAATTCATCTGTCACTTGTTTTAAGGCTAAATGAGACTTTATTCGATGCTTTAAGGTATTTGTGTTGACGGGCTTAACTAAAAAATCTACCCCCCCAGCATCCCAGCATCTATCTTCGGCACTTGAATCTACGTGAACCGTGATAAACATAACGGGAATATCTCGTGTTTCACCGAACTCTTTCAAAGCACGGCACGCTGCTAAACCATCTACGCCAGGCATATCCATGTCCATCAACACAAGATCTGGCGGTGTACGTAAGCAAAATTCAATCGCTTCTTTACCCGATGTAACTGCAAAAATATCGTATATTTCAGTTAACGTATTCGACAAGATATGAATATTTATCGCTTCATCATCAACAATTAATATTTTTCCTTTGTTGACGCTGGTAAGTGCTTGACCCAAATCGGGTATGGCCTGGGATATAACGGGGTTCCCCTTAATTATCTTGTTTTGGCTTAACGCATACTCATTATAGTTGCAGAACGAGCATCATGCTTTGAGACAATAAACCGCACACTATATACTAAAGTTTGATTGACATTAAGTAATGAAATCCACTACGTGTAACATGGTGATATTACAGTGATATGTTTCAACAGAATGAAAATAAACGAGATTTTGCGCTATGTGTGTATAAAAAGTTAGCAGATATAAATAGGTCGAAATCCAGACCTGCGTGAGCCTTCACACCAGCGACTACTTCTTAATTCGCCCCTCAACTTCGCCTACTTAATCTTTTGTTGGCGGGACCTAAACCGAATTGACTTCATTTTTGGCGGACTGTAAAATAATTTATGAACGTTCGTTCAATGAACGTGCACTTCTGTTGGCCTAGCGATATCGTATTATCGCTAAATAAGAAGTTCGTTAAGATTAATATAGAGGCGACCATGGCGAATATTTCTAAATTCGATCGGGAAGATGTGCTCGAGAAAGCTAAAAACTTGTTTTGGGAAAAAGGCTATTTAGGCACATCAACTCGGGAATTACAAAGCGTCATTGATATGCGCCCAGGCAGTATTTACGCTGCCTTTGGCAGTAAATCAGACTTATTCATTACGGTATTAAAGCATTATGCTGATGCGTTGGCTAAACAACTTCAAGCTCATGTTTTTAACAATGCAGATGTTCTCGGCGCCTTTAAAGCGCAAATACATGATCTGGTATTAAGCCCTAACCAGAGGCGACCAAGTGAAATTTGTATGTTGGCCAAAACCTTGTCTGAGTTAGACGAAAGCCACAGTGACATATTAACGTTAGCACGCTCATTACTTGAAGACGTTGAGCACATGTTTACTGAAGTTTTTAATCAAGCAAAATTACAACACACAGTGCCAGCACAATTAGATGTGCTTGAAGCCGCAAAAGTATTAC
Organism: Paraglaciecola mesophila; assembly: GCF_009906955.1. GTDB lineage: Bacteria > Pseudomonadota > Gammaproteobacteria > Enterobacterales > Alteromonadaceae > Paraglaciecola > Paraglaciecola mesophila_A. The sequence continues at coordinate 3,745,714 of NZ_CP047656.1, read as the reverse complement.
AAGTTAACATTATCGGCTGGCGTTCTTATTTAAAAGCCACAGGAGATAGCAACGCAGTAGAACGTCAAATAGAAACGTTGTTCTCCCAGTTCACTGAGCAGCACTCACATTAAATTAACGACCTGGTACTGACCCAAGCCCTGCCTATACTTATATAGTATGATAATCCCCTAAGCAGCGCCTCTGGTATACCCTCTTCATAGCGTTATATCTGGTGCGGTGATGTCCCATCACCGCATTTTACCTTTTCATTGCATACACTATTGTCTAATAGTGAATTTATAACCGCTTTCGTAAGCTTTGATCTAAGTGATTTAATTCGCACGATCAGTCACTTGGCAACGGATTTTGCGCAGTTTTGCATTATCTATCAGCAAATATTTACTGTCATTTGCACAGAGTTAACTTAAAAGGATCTTCAATGGACTCATTCGAAAAACAATTACAAACCTTCTACGATAAAGCGATCACCCTTGGCACCGAATACGGTGGACAACTCATATTGGCCATCGTTGTTTTAGTGGTTGGCTTGTGGCTTATAGGAAAAGTCAGCGACGTAGTGCGCCATCACGCGGTGAAAGGGTTACCTGATGAAACACTGGCTCAGTTTTTAACCAATATTTTCGAAGTCGTGCTCAAAGTGCTATTAGTCATAAGCGTTGCTTCTATGGTGGGCATCGAAACAACCTCTTTTGTGGCCATTTTGGGTGCCGCTGGGCTAGCTGTCGGCTTTGCATTACAAGGCAGTTTATCTAATTTTGCTGGCGGGGTAATGATACTGATATTTCGCCCCTTTAAAGTCGCTGATTATGTGGGCGCTCAAGATGTAGAAGGGGTTATTTTAGACATAGGTATTTTTGTCACTACCTTTGAAACCTTTGATAAACGCATCATCATTGTACCAAATGGCCCATTAGCGAATGGCAATATAACCAATTATACCGCGAGTAATATTCGCGCAGTAGAAGTCTCTATCGGTATCGCTTACTCAGATGATATTGCAAAAGGTAAAGCGGCAATGGAGCAAGCCATTCTGAGCGACTCGCGCGTGCTTCCCGAGGAAGGCAATGTGGTTGCTGTGGTAGAGTTAGGAGCCAGTTCAGTAGATTTCTTAGTCCGTGCTTTTGTAAAAACAGATGATTATTGGTCATTGTTTTTTGATATTCGCCCGATGCTTAAATCTGCGGTAGAGGAAGCTGGTTTGACAATTCCATTTCCACAACGCGATGTGCATATTATACCCGATACTCTAAGCTAGCGTTGAACAAGCCGCTGTCAATCAAGACAGCGGCCACACATTCATCACACTAAGCGACGGCTTGCTCTAGAATTTCACGGCTTTTTATTAACGTAATAGCTTGATTCTCACCCAACGCTTTCATGCCATGCGCTTCAAGTTGAGCCACAACTGTGTCCACAGCTTTGGCTTTATCACCATCATGTTCGGTTAACTGAGTTGCCACATCCAAGCTATGATAAAAGGCTTCAATTGCCGCAATAGTGCGTTGTGCCAAATCATCAGACTCGGGTAAACCAAATACATTCTTACCCATTTTCTCCAGTTTTGCTTTTTTAACGTCAAGTTGATTGCGCAACAAAGAAGGCTGTATGATGGCTAATGAACGCGCATGATCTACGCCATATAAGGCCGTTAATTCGTGACCAATCATATGCGTCGCCCAATCTTGCGCTACACCTGCACCAATCAATCCGTTTAGCGCTTGGTTTGCAGACCACATTAGATTGGCGCGCCACGCATCATCTTGGTTGGCAAAGTTATCACCCAAGGTTTTCAATGCCTTAAGCAATGCTTCTGCATAACCATCTTGTACCAATGCTCCAGCATCAAAGGTCAAATATTGTTCGCAGGTATGTACCCATGCGTCCACTAGGCCGTTCACTAACTGACGCTGCGGCAAGGTTTTCATCACATCTGGGTCCATGACTGCAAACTTAGGTTGTACTGCTGGTGCCATAAAGGCCAGCTTTTCTTGGGTTGCTGCTTTACTTACAACCGAACCAGCGTTTGATTCAGAGCCGGTAGCAGGCAATGTCAACACCGCGCCCAGCGGTAAAGCCGTTTGCACTTTATGCTTACCCTGGAGAATATCCCACCCTTCACCCTCATATGTGGCAGCGGCAGCGATATATTTAACGCCATCGATCACTGAACCTCCGCCCACTCCTAGAATAAAATCTACTGACTGTTCTTTTGCCACTGCTACTGCTTTATCGAGCACTTCGATAGTAGGGTTTGCTCCCACTCCTGAAAACTCAATCCAATTGTGGTCAGCCAGCGCTGTCACTACTTGGTCATACACACCATTTTTCTTAATTGACCCACCACCATATACCACCAGCACTGTTTGGTCCGCAGGGATAAGCGTACTAAGAGAGGCAATTTGCCCCTGTCCGAATTGAATTTTTGTTGGGTTTACATAGCTAAATTTCATATTGGTTTCTCCTAGTCGGTTCTCAAACACTGAATTAATCGATTAGTCAGTGATAGGAACAATTCATCACATCATTGAGATGTATAATAGTGCCCAGTATTCCACATTAAAAGCATCAAATACGCCAAAAGCTTGCCTAAAACTATCATTAAAGGTAAATTACACTAGATTGAAATTAAGGACACACTATGATCAGCTTAGCGACTGCGCTACAAAAATTTGCAGAAAATACCCACTTGCTTGAACTTGAAGGGAACACTAAGACATCGGTCCCTGGGGTACGTTTTTTTCGTGCAAGTAAGGGCAGTCCGCGCCACCCCCTCGTTTATCAATCTGGTATTATTATCGTTGCCCAAGGCCACAAAATTATTCATTTTCCAGAACGGCAAATTCAATACGGCGCCGGGGATTATCTCGTACTAGGAATGCCGATGCCCTTAGAATGCGAGGCGTTTTCAGATAACGATCTGCCCATAATGGGCTTATCGATTGATGTGAACCCAGCGTTGTTACACAAATTAGTAAGCCAAATGCAGTTGCACCACAAGTATACCCAAAGCGACGTATGTCAGGATAAAAGCTGTATACAAGCAGCCAAATTGGGGGCAGCCCTTGAGCAAACGTTACAACGGCTAACATCAGCTCTTGCAGATCCAATCGAAGCTGAAATTTTCGGCCAAGACATCATCAAGGAGCTTATTTACCGTGTATTATGCGGACCTCAAGGCCACATCTTATTTGGCTTAGCACAACATGATGGACATTATGCAAGAGTGGCAAGAGCCTTAAACACTATGCATGCAAATTATGCTAACCCCATCACGGTTGAAGCATTAGCCGAAGATGTAAATATGAGCGTATCCGCTTTTCACAGAGCCTTTAGGCAAGTCACCTTTGAATCACCTTTGCAATACCTAAAAAAAGTACGCCTCGTCAAAGCAAGAGACTTAATTACCTCTCGTGGAAGTCGTGCCAATGAGGCTGCGTTTAAAGTAGGCTATACCAGTGCGTCACAGTTTAGTCGTGAATTCAAGCGCCACTTCAAGCAGTCTCCCAGCGAAATGTCAGCACAACATTGAAGTATCTTCTGAGGCCAAACGCTTAAACGCTGTTCAGTCGGTTTAAGAAGCCCATTATGGTGATTAGCTCTCAAGAGAATACTTGTATTGCTTGTATAAATACGCGCTTAACACTGCACCAATAAACAAAGTGATTATGCTTACGCCGACTTTCCATACCGACAATACAACGATGCCTTCTCCCATCAAGGCAAACAGAGACATCTGTGGGACATACCCCAGACCTGACCCTAAAATAAAATGCCGCGCTTTTATCTTTGTTACCCCAACCAATAAGTTGGTTAGTAAATTATTTCCCAATGGCAGCAAGCGAATAATGAGCGTTTTGATGACGGGCCTATCTTGAAGAAAGTTACCGACTTGATTGATTCGCCGTGAATAGCGGCGCGTGAGAACGGGTTTGAGCAAAAGTCTAGAAACGAAAAAACTCCATATGCAACCTAATATTGCACCTAAAATAGACAACACCGCGCCGTGTAAAAAGCCAAAAGCATAGCCCCCTAAAAATGCCATAACTTGGCGTGGACAGCCGATCGACATTGCTCCGGCGCTCAACAGTAAAAAATAGCCTACACCTAGCGCACCATTTTGGCGGATTTGAGTATCGACCCACTGCTGATTTAGCCCATCAAATATCGGCAGGATACTAAGTAAACCACCTATCGCAGTACAAGCTAATAAAAACAGCAAGCTTTTGAATACAATTGAGGGGGTGAGAAAAAAAGGGCGTCTCGAGGGCATGATGCTATCCAAAAAGTGAGGAAGTGGCCGCTATGACGACGTTCAAGGACATCCCCTCCAGCAAAATTAAAAACCGTAATAATGGACCAATAGCAGCACGCATTGATCCATTCTCAAGAAATACTCGATTGACAGAAACTCAGTCGGCGACTTTAAGATAGCGCTGAATGATTTCAGTACCATTACTGGCTTGAATAGGTTTAAAAATAAAGCCCGATATCCCCTGAGCTTTGCAAGAATTTACCAATAATTGATCCGTCACTGAGGACAGCATAACAATTGGCACATTTGAGCCTAAAGCGCGAATTTGTGCTAATGCTTTATCACCGTTTAGTTTATCCATGACGACATCCATAAAGATAAAATCAGGTGGATTACTTTTCACCAACTCAACGGCGCCGGTGCCATCATCGGCTTCCACAACATTGCTATAACCCAGCACATGCAAAAACCGCGTGAGGGCTTTGCGGATCATAGCGCTGTCATCAACCAATAAAATGCGACTGTCTTTAGCAAGCGCTTTAGTATGTGAATTTTCGATCGCGACGCTTTCTTCGCGTTTTATACCGCCCTCTTGGTAATCAACACTGCGTACCAATAAATTGAAATAGTAGCGACCTACTCCGTCAATAGTAATAGGCACTGTCACCACTTCTTGTACGCCGTCAAGATACTGGTCCATTTGTGATAAATCTTCGACAAAATACGGGCTAGAAAACCCATAATCTAAGCTATAGCGGCGATGTAAATCAGTTGAACGGCCAACAATAGTATTACCCCATTCGGCCAGTGCATTGCGCAAATCGTCAGTCATCTCGGTATGTTCGTACGCTTCGCCAAACATGCTTTGGCATACAGAGTTACCAATTGACACAGCGGTTTCGGGATAATGATGCATCATTATCACCCCATCAAGATTACCCGTGACTTCAGAGCACACTGCGTAACCTTTAAACCGAAAATCATCAACATTATCCATAAACGCCTCTCCCGCTGACCCCGTTAAATTGGTCATGGCCTTTAAACTAGCAAGTGACTCATTAATAAAGGGATAAAGGATAACTTTATAAATGGTTTCAACTGACATATTGCTTTCTCTAATTATTATTATTGTTACTGCGAGGACAGCAAACTACTAAAGCTAGCGAGATATTGCAAGAATGTAAACAGCGCTAGTTTATAGGTTAAGTAATTAATTTACCGGAACTTTTTAACGAGTCAAATAGCGGTATTTTTTTTAACATGAATGGAGAGAGGAAGCGGGGCCCGTTAAGCTCCCCGCTTCCTGTTGTTTTTCTTACAGTTAGCTCGGCATGGCTGCTAATACCGCTTCAGGGCGTATCGGTAAATCCCTTACGCGCGCACCAACCGCATTAAAAATAGCATTTGCAATCGCCGGGGCAACCGCAATTAAGCCGGGCTCCCCTAAACCTGTAGGAAACTCTGTATTTTGTACAAAACTGATATCCAAATCAGGCAGGTTATTCATTCGCAACGGACCATAAGTATCTAGATTAGTATCCTTAACCTGACCCTTAGTAAATTTAGTCCCTTCAAAAAGCGCCAAACTTAATCCCCACAACATTGAACCTTGGGTTTGGGCCAGAGCACCATCCGGATGAACCACTGTTCCACAATCTAATATTCCAGTTAGCTTGTGTACTTTCACTTTACCTGATTCGACATCGACCTCGACATGCGCCACACATGCCCCCCAAGTAGGCATGTCTCGCTCTTGCCCAGAGGAAATTGCGATCCCCATTCCTTGGTTTTTAGGCAAAGTCTGCCCCCAGTTTGTTTTGCTGCGAATATCCGTTAGTACTTTGGCTAGACGTTTAGCCCCCCCGACTGAAACAGGCGCTTCCCCCGCATTCTTGCCGCTGGCATCGAGCATAGACAAACGAAAATCGATAGGATCCATATTTTGCTCGTGAGCTATCTCGTCCATAAACGATTCAACTGCCCAACCTGTCCAGCCAGGTCCAACGGCACGTAACCAACCGGGCACAAAGGTTTTTTGCGCAAGTGGATTATTGATTGCCCGTACGCGATGATTTTTCAGGGTATACCAATGATCAGCGCCGGCAATTGAAAACGGGTCGAATTTACCCTTTTTGTCTACACCTTCAGGCATAAACCCTGGGGCCATGGCCAAAGTCGGCCATCCTGCAGCAGCACCATGCTCTATACCCAATAGCTTATCGTCCCCATCCCAATAGGCATTCATTTGCTGAACCGAAGGAGAGCGCACACAGTCAAAGCGTGTATCATCTTCACGGGTAAAAACAAGTTTAACCGGCTTACCTATGGCTTTTGCCGTTAGCGCTGCAGGCACCATATAGTCACCTGCTAGGCGGCGGCCAAATCCGCCACCTAGGTAGTATTGATGAATTATAACCTTGTCGTCACCCAGTCCTACCGCTTTAGCCACAACGGGTAAAAACAACGATTGCCATTGATTTCCACAGTGCACATGACAAACCCCGTCTTTGAACTCAACAGCCGCATTCACGGGCTCCATAGTGAAGTGCAGCACAGAGGACGTTCTATAGACTGACTCAAGAGAGGTTTTCGCATTTTGCGCTGCTTTAGCGATGTCTCCTTCGTCGACCACCAAGGTGCCAGATGTCTTGTCTTTGGCTAAGGTTTCACCTTGGCTTATGATGTCTTGCTCGCTGACGTTTGCAGTCTCGCCAAGATCATATTGTACCTTGATCGCATTTCCCGCTTTGACCGCGGCATAATATGTATCCGCTAGTACCGTCACCCAGCCCTGAATAGTGTCACTAGGGTCTGTGAGTATTTCATAACCTTGATACCCTTTTATGGCTTTAGCTTTGCTATCGTCGACGCTCGTCACTTTACTACCGTGACGTGTTGGTGGAATAACGGGGCGGGCGTACACCATGCCTTCAAGTTCAATATCAATACCGTATTGCGCTGTACCATTGGTCTTTGCTGGAATATCTAGCGCCTGACTTGGCTTTGCGATTAACTGGCGACTAGCAGGGCTTTTAGGCTCGAATTTTTCCAATTCCTCTGGGCTAAACGTACGTTCGATTTTGCCGTTTTTCACTACGTCGGCAAAGCTTATCGACTTATTACCTGCTACCACTTGACTGTTCTGTGTTGAGCAATCTTTAGGATTTACCCCCAATAATTTCGCGCCCGCTTCAATGAGCACGCTACGTCCTGCAGCTCCTGCTTGTGACATAGGCACATACGTTTGAAATACAGACCAAGACCCGCCCGTTACCATATAGCCCCATTTAGGGTCCGTATCTACGTGCTTGATTTCGACATTGTTCCAATCAGCCCCTAACTCGTCAGCGACGATACGGGCAATTGCCGTTCCTACATGCTGGCCCATTTCTGCTCGGGCGATATTTACCAAAATTTTTCCTTGGGTATCTATCTCGAACCACACTGTAGGGCTAAACGATTTAGCCGCTAGTTGCTCAGACGCGCCGCCAGTGACTACCTCAAGGGCATTGATACTTGGCGCAAAAGCCATTAGCAAACCACTACCGACTGAGCCAATCAAAAAACGACGACGGCTATGCTCTATCTTATCTTTACGTAAACGAGTCATATTAGCTTACTCCCTGTGCGTCGCGCTTGGGATTATATATCTGCACAACAGATTCGGATTGCCCTGCAACATCTTGAATGGCTTCTTTGATTCGAGCGTATGTCATACAACGACATAAGTTACCGCTCATGTAGGCTTCAATTTCCTCTTCGCTGGGATCTGCATTGGTTGCCAGCAGCCCTGCAGCTTGCATAATTTGCCCAGACTGACAATAACCACACTGAGGCACTTGATGTTCTACCCACGCTTTTTGCAGCGGGTGCTGGTTTTCTAATCCTTCTATTGTGCGGATCTCGGCGTTAGCAATAGCGCTGATCGGCAGTGAACAGGAACGCACGGGGGAGCCATTGAAGTGCACAGTGCAAGCACCGCACATGGCAATACCACAGCCGAATTTAGTCCCTTTTAAGCCGAACTCGTCACGAATAACCCACAATAATGGGGTGTCGCCTTGTGCGTCAGATGTGATTTTTTTCCCGTTCAATGAAAATTCAATCATGATGATTACCTGTGTGATAGTGAATATTAATAGCGTGGTCCTGCCGTTATGAAAATTACGTAAAAATAGCGAACGAGATCAGTTCGCTAAATGATGACTACAAAAAGTGTAGTGCACGTCATTTAATTAAGAAGTGAATAAAGACAATTATTAATTGATTTGGGCAATGGTGTTCAATTCTGAGATAGAAAAAGCCACTAAAAAGTGGCTTTATCAGTTATAAATCAATGAATTAACAGTTAACCTTTACCGCTAAAATCTGCTGCAGAGTGGCGTTCAAGTACTTGCTGCTCAGGTTCACCCCATGTGCGATTTACCATCACACCACGCTTAACAGCGGGACGTTCAGCGATGTCATTCGCCCAACGAACAAGGTGGGTGTATTCATGTGTCTGTAAAAACTCAGCCGCTTCGTACACCACGTTACGTACGAGTGAACCATACCAAGGCCATATTGCCATGTCGGCAATAGTGTACTGGTCACCCGCGATGAATTTATTTTTTGCCAGTTGCTTATCAAGCACATCTAGCTGGCGCTTTACTTCCATTGCATAGCGATCAATGGGGTATTGATACTTTTCTGGGGCATAAGCATAAAAGTGCCCAAAGCCTCCTCCTAAGAATGGAGCGCTACCCATTTGCCAAAATAGCCAGTTCATACACTCAGTGCGACCAGCAAGATCTTTTGGAATAAAAGCATCAAATTTTTCGGCTAAATAAAGCAAAATAGAGCCAGACTCGAATATTCTGGTTTCTGGCGAATTGGAAGTGTCTATCAAAGCAGGAATTTTTGAGTTTGGATTGATTTCTACAAAGCCGCTGCCAAACTGATCCCCGTCGCCAATGTTAATCGGATATGCATCGTACTGTGCCCCGCTGTAACCCGCTTCAAGTAACTCTTCAAGCATCACAGTCACCTTTACACCATTGGGCGTCGCCATTGAGTGTAACTGCAAAGCATGCTCACCACGAGGGAGCGCCTTTTCAAATCGAGCGCCCGCAGTTGGGCGGTTAATATTGGCAAACTTGCCTCCATTTGCAGCATCAAAAGACCAGATTTTTGGTGGGGTATAGGTCGGGTCGGACATAGTTCACATTTCCTCGGCTATTTTGATAAGTGTTAATGTTAGGTTGGGGCTGACCATTTAAAAGCAAGGGATAGCGTAATTGATTTTTGTACCAAAAGGGACACAAATATGTAACGACATATATCCCCAATGGAAGAGCGGACAAAAAAAAGCCCGCTTAAGCGGGCTTTAACATCGTTCTGTTACATTAGCTGTTAGCTGGCTGCTCTGCTGCAGGTTGCTCTTTGCTGATAGCATCACCAACACGCAACTGTAAGTTCTGAATCGGCTTATCCGTGTTGTTCGACAAGTGAACCAAACGATTCAGCTGACCTAACGACATTAACACAGCATAAGCAGCGCCTAAGAAACCACTTTTGTGTAGCTCAACCACTTGCTCTTCGCTTAAGTCTTGAAGACGCTTTTCGCTCACACTGAACATGCCTGTGATGTTGCGCTTTTCTCCATTAGCGTAGTTCACTAGCAATTCAATTGGGTCAAGCAAGTCTAGCTCAACTAATTTCTTAATGAAGCGCTGGGTTGCCATTTCGCTGTTAGCAAGTTCAGACAGTAGTTGCTGACGATTCTCTAAAAACGGGCTAGGCTCGCCTTCAGGAGTAAAAACAGGTTCACCATCATCAGTGATTAATGCGCTGTTTTCATCAAAGAATACACCAAGCTTCTCGCCATCAGGGCGAACATCAAACGGATAGCGCTGAATATTCATAGGTAAACAATGCACTTGCCATTTACCTTCATGAATAAATAAGTTGCTGCCTTTTTCCGTGCCTAACATGGTCACTGAATGGAAGTTTTCAGAATTCGGGTCTTTAACAAAAACAACTGGCATAACACTGGCTAACTGCGCGTACTCGCGGATAGAAGCAGCAGCTATGTGGGCTTCTTTTGCGTAGCCAAAGTCATGCTGTAAGTTGATTTTTAAATCTTTATGTTTCTCTTTATCAAGAGGGATATAGCTGATTGTCATAGAGGATATCTCTTACTTTAATGTTCAAATCTGGTTATTTGTTAACGCTAATTAGCAAACCGTCATATGTGTTACCGTCTGATGAACAGATATAAAAAAATGGCCTCAAGGCCATTAAATATGCGGTCCCTAAATGCTAATTCCACAACAGCAAGTATCTTTTATTTATTGAGTATTGTCACGAATGTTAATGAAATAGTTGCCTCTTGTTCATTCAAGAGAAAAATCTCGTTCATAATCTGACACATCACTCTTTATTCTCGCTGTATCCGAGGCGGTACTAACGTACTAACGTTGCACCGCCTCGAACAAGGTTAAGCTACCACATCTTCACGGGGACTAACATCTTTACCTACGCTGGTGATATATTCCTGTAACTTAGCCTCAGCTTCGTCTCCGAACAATATTTCACATGCCTCGCGTAACCCTGGTGCGGCAAGAATATCTTCTTGGCGTACCACTAGCGATATTTTCGAACGTCGACGCAAGAAGTCTTCTAATTTAGTGACCATTTCTCGTTGTGCTGCGTGCTCAATTTCTACTCGTAAATATTCAGAGTTTTCAATTAGCAACTCTGCCTTTTCCGGGTTTTCACGAATGGCTTCAAGCATATTAATGGCGTTTCGTCCATAGCGACGCCAAAAACGCGATGTCAACGGCTCAGAAGACGTCGCCGGTGTTAAGGCATCAAAGTTCATCAACTTGGCTCTGTGGAAAAACTCATCCCGTACGCTATCGTCTGGTTCTCCGTACCATTTAAAATCGGCGTACGGTAAATCAATGCCAAACTCTTTTACGATACCCGCCACTTCATCGCCAACATTAATACAATCTGTCAGCTTGCCGCCGAAAATAGACATGTATTTGTGCTGAGCATTTTGATCAATAGCGTGCTTGCGCGAAAGTTGTACCCAATCGGCCTTACCGCCATTACCTTTTATCGCTAATGGACGAACCCCGCAGCGTTCAGCAATGACATCTTCCTTGGTCAGTGGTTTATCAAGCGCAAGAAGCTTATTAACATTGTCGAGTACAAATTGGCGATCTGCCTCAGTCACATGTGCGTAGGGGTTATCCACTTGGGTATCCGTTGTCCCGATGCAGGTTTTTGGCCCCATAGGGATAACGAAGAATAAGCGCCCATCGTCAGCGAAGAACGTCAGTACTTTGTTGCTGTCTGTCACGCGATCAACGATTAAATGAATACCTTTTGAAAACACATGATGATGCTCCGTTTTTTCATCATTCAATTCATTCAGTGGGTCAACAAAAGGACCAGCAGCGTTTATCAACACTTTAGAAGATATCTCAAATTCTTCGCCAGTTAAGCTGTCTTTGGCTTTTGTGACCCACACATCATCTTTGCGGGTAGAGCCAAGCGACTCAACATAGTTAGCGGCAATGCACCCGTAGCTCATGCTTGAGCGGATGAAGTTAAACACAAAGCGCGCATCATTATCTTGTAAATAGGCATCTGAATATTCAAAGCCACCACTGACGTTTTGAGTATTAATCACCTTTTCTAACGATTTGATTTTACCGCCGGTGAGGTAGTTCGGCATTCTGGTGAATAGACGTCCCATAAACCAGTACAGCAACGTTCCCATATAAATGAATGCAGGTGGAAAGCGAAAGCCTTTTTGAATACTGGTCAAGAAGCGGATCTCTTTCACCGTTGATGGATAGCTACGCATCAAGTGATTTCTGCTTTTACACAGCTTGTTTACCAAACCATATTCGTAACTTTCAAGATATTTAATCCCACCCCAGGCTAAATTTGAAGAGTTAGAACTGGTAAAGCCCGCGAAATCACCTTTGTCAATCAACGCGACCTTCACACCTTTAGCAGCTAACGCCGCCGCGGCCACGGCGCCATTAATGCCGCCGCCAATGATCAATGTGTCAAACGTCCCTTTCGGCAATTTACGGATGTTACTCTTTCTCAGGTTGTTCATGTCTCTTCCGATAATTAAATTTAATTTAAACGTTATTTTGCTGCTTCAAGGCCGTCATTACTGCCCCAAGCTAATTTTGCTCGTTGTCCTAATACAAAACGATTAATGAACAAGGCAAAGCTAATGCATGACACTAGAGTGATTGGCATAAGATGGATGTAATGCAACGTTGTATACACAGGCGAGAAATCAAAAGTCAGTGAGCCGTATAGCAATACGCCGAAAATCACAGCTGCAATGCCCGCTCTTGCATCAACATCTTTGAACACCAGCCCCACCACGAATATTGACAATATTGGCATACTTAATAAACCATTTAACTGTTGCAACAAGTTAATAATACTGTCGGCTTGCTGATAAATAGGGACCAATACCAATGACAATATCGTCAACATAGCCGTTACCCAGCCACTTAAGCGCACTACGTTAGGGTTATCGTTAACGTATGCCTCGTGAATATCACATACGTATAAAGCCGTCGCTGAGTTCAATAAACTGTTGTACGTGGAAAGTACGGCCGCTGCCATCGCCGCTGCAAACACGCCAGTTAGCCATAGTGGCATCACGTCTCCTACAATTCTGCCATAAGCAGCATCACCGATATCGCCGTACAATTTAAACGACACAATACCTGGTAGAACGATAATTGCGGGTACGATTAGAATGCGAATACCTGCTGCGGCAAATACACCTTTTTGCGCTTCTTTTACATTTGGTGCAGCCATAGCACGCTGGGTAATCGTTTGGTTAGTCCCCCAGTAATACATTTGAATGAATATCATGCCAGTAAGCAGTGTTGGCCAAGGTAAAGGCGAGTCAGGACCGCCTACAAGCGTCAAGCGCTCAGCAGGAATACCTGTGAAGTCAAAATCGATAGCAGCAAGGGATAAGAATACCACTAAAACCGCCATGGTCAGTAACAATACCCCTGAATACGTATCAGATACCGCTACCGCGCGCAAACCGCCGAAAATTGCATACACTGCACCCAACGCAGCAAAGGCGATGGCGATGTACATGAGTGGAATGTCTACGTTGAACATAGTTTGCATAAATAGTGACCCTGAGTAGATTACTGCAGGCATGTATATCAGCGCATTCCCCAAGAAAAACAACATACCGATAACCGCTCGAATATGCTTATTTTTATAGCGTTTTTCTAATAATTCCGTGGTCGTCGTACAATTGTATTTGTAGTAAATAGGAATAAAGACTTTTGCCAGAATAATCAGACCGATAACCGCTGCGAATTCCCACCAAGCAAGTAATGCCATTTGGTTACCGTTCATACCTACCAATTGATCTGTACTCAAGTTAGTTAAGGTAATAGAGCCTGCAACGAACATCCAAGTTAAGCCACCGCCAGCTAAGAAATACTCCTTATTTTGGCTTTGTTGGTTGTGTCCATGACCGCGGCATTTCAAATAAGTCAGCAAGCCAATAATGCCTGTAACCAAGGCGAATACCGCCGCTTGAACCATATTTTCTGACATCTGATATTTCCTCGACAATCATGTGTTTTGCACGATGATTGCTATTTATGTGCTTAATAATCTAGACTTTTGCCACCCTGATATGTGGCAAAAACAAAACAAGTGTAAAGGGTTAAGACGCCACTCTATCTTTCGCTACTTCGATTTTAAGTTGAGTGATCTTATTATGGGCATTGCGTTCATTGTGCTTTCTAAGTAATAAGTTGAGCTGGTAAATAGAGAGCAACATGGCGTGTATCGCGATCAAATATCCACTCTCATTTAATGCTGATATCGTTTCAGTCGTTAAACTTTGCAATTTATCTTCATCGATGGTGCACAGGCCAGCAATATTTTGGGTGTTTCCATCTTCGAATATTAATTGCAAGTCGATAGGTTTAATTAGACCTAGTGACTCTGCTTCTTTCATAAAACGATAAGTGTCTATGTCTTGCTTGATACTTGCTTCAAGCAAGTTTTTCGCTTTGCTCAAATGCATAGATGCTCTACCGGCACTATCAAAAATAGCTTCACCGCTATCTTTCGAAAAAGCGTCGCTGGTTTCTAAAATGCCAATGGTGTAGCTATTTTCCGCCTTAGGAGACTGCATCAAATAAAACGGATAGGTTTGTAAACTGATGGGTTGATAAATAGCATTCCAGCGTCCTTGCTCTACAAACACATTTTGCATCGGCTCAAAACTACCAAGTGCTGATAACACCCAACTACCGTCTTGCTGGTTACGTGAGAAAAATAAAGGAAAATTGGTGGCTGCTTTTCCTACCTCTGGCACGCGAAGGCGCATAAGCTGTTGGCTAGCTGCAAAGTCAGCGAGGCAGCTTTCGCGAAGTTTTAATTCTTTATGTAGGGTATTGCTTAATTCAACAAGTGTGCTCATGGTTATCTCATACTCTGGGTGCTTAACCACCGCTCTATATATTCTCTGTGAGGAGGAAGGGTTTCCAGCAACTGCTGCGTAAGCTGTTGATTACGCAACATTATCTTCTGAGCATTGTGTTGCTGATTATAAAGATGAGGCTGGCGACTAAAGTCAGGCTTAAACCCCATGCCATACAACACATATTGATAACTTGCCGCAGGGAATAGCTCGATTGCAGCATCAAAATCCGCACTGATCGGCCCACGAAATTTCCATAACGCTAAATCTTCTTTCAATGAATCAGGAATGGAATCCGGATCGGTATGCGCCTGCCAATATGGCTCAGGACGTTTGGTCAACATGTAATGTAATTTAAGAAAATCGAGAATACGGGACCAGCGATAAGCCATTTGCTGATTAAAGCGCTTGGCGATAATCGGCGTTAAACTCGCATCCGGCGGAATGTTATCCGCAATAAAGCGGGCTGAGATTTCAACCAACATAATAGCGGTGGCTTCTAAAGGTTCGACAAAACCAGCGGACATACCCACTGCCACGCAGTTTTGCTTCCAAACTTGTTCTCGATGCCCTGATTTAAAGCTAATCTTACGTACTGGGATATCATCTGACTTGGGGCCTAAATAACGCCGCAAATTTGCTTCTGCCTCATCATCTGACAAATATTGACTGGAATAAACATGACCAACGCCACGTCTATGGGTTAAACCGATGTCCCATATCCAACCGGCATTCTGTCCTGTTGCTATGGTATGGCTAGCAATAGGACTGGCCGGGTCCTCATAGGGCATATGCAATGCCAAGGCTGAGTCATTAAACAAAACCTTATCAGCACAAATGAAAGGAACATCTAATGCATGACCTAAAAGTAAAGAAGAAAAACCGGTACAATCAACGAACAAATCACCGTCGATTTGCTCTTGGCTAGTCAGTGTAATTGAACCAATAGCACCATCATTGTTTAAATTAACGTTATCAACCGTGCCAATTACTTGAGTCACGTTGAGGTTATTTTTACAGTGCTCTTTAAGTACTTCAGCAAACTCGCCCGCATCAAGGTGGTAGGCGTAATTACACTGGCCTTTGTATTCGGCCTCAGCCATTGAGCGCGGCGCCAATCCGGCCTCACAGACATGGTGTTGAAAGTTAGACTCTACAGCGTAATGCTCGATATTTTCTACGTACGGCGCTAGATCTATTCGACCGTAACCAAGAGGAACAGTAAAAGGATGATAGTAAAAGTCGCCATTACCATGCACCCAGTCGACAAACTTACCACCTTGCTTAAACCCCGCGTGGCAACGCGCAAACACCTCGCTTTCTTTTAAACCAATTTGTTGCAGCGTATTCTTCATGGTAGGCCAAGTACCTTCCCCGACCCCGACCGTGGGAATATCAGAAGATTCAACCAGCACGATCTGCAATCCATTGTTATCGTCTGTTTTATGCTGAGCAGCAATAATAGCGGCCGTTAACCAACCTGCAGTGCCGCCACCGACTATGACTATTTTATTTACTGCTTTTGACATGAGTGGATTAGTCCGCGTAGTAACAAGTGTGAGAACGATAGTTTGCACACTATTATCTTTCTAACTTAAGTGAGGAGGTAAACACTTAAATTACCGTTAAATAACCTACCCAATAAAGCCTGACATCCTTTATGGGGTACCTTATTCAACCTATTATTTTATAGGAAAAATGGCCCGCTTAATACTAGCGAGCCATGATGTTGTAATCAGATATGCGCAGCATGAAATCACACACTGCACTTATTTGTAACAAGCTTAGAACTTGGCGCGAACGCCCACTGCATAGCGAGCTCCGTTGTCTTCAATCGAGTAAACCTGATTGTCGAAACGGCCAGTTTGCACTAACTCTTCTTCCGTTACGTTAATACCTTCTACGAACACGGTGAAATTTTCGTTGATGTCATAACTTGCACTGACGTCCCATTGACCAAAGGTTTGCGTGTTAATAGGCTCGCCATTAAACCCGTTATCAACGTTACGTAAGAATGCTTCACGGTTGTTAAATGCAATACGTGCTTGCCAATTGTCTTGCTCGTAGAAAACAACCAAGTTTTGCGAATCGCCTAAGCCTTCCAAGAAGTCTGTATCAGCGTTAACGACAGTGGCATTCGCCATAACACCAAAACCATTTTCGAATACGTGAGTCAACGCCACTTCGTAACCTGTTACTTTGGTTGTCTCGGTATTTTGCGGACGACTAACCGTATAAACCTCGCTTGCTCCATTCAATTCTTCAGTGTTTGCCACTACATCGAAATCAGGGCGAGTATCATCTAGAGACAGACCAACTGCACACAAGTTATCGCCAGTGTCGTTGTTACATCTGAATCCATCAGCTGCGGTACGATCAGAGAAAGTAAACGTCTCTTCACCGGTCAAGGTCACGATAAAGTCTTCAACTTCTTTGCTAAATACCGCAAAAGTGAAGTAACTTGCATCGGCGTAATACCACTCGAACGATAAATCCCAGTTTTCAGAGGTAAACGGCTTAAGCGACGGGTTACCACCACTTGCCGTTAAGTTTTGACGACGAGGCTCATTGAAGGTTGTCGCTGGTGATAACTGAGACATAGTTGGGCGTGTCATTGAATCATATACAGAGAAACGTAAAACCATTTCATCAGTAAGATCTAACTTCACGTTCACACTTGGCAATAAGTTTGCGTAGCTGTCACCCTGTTCAATGTCAGTCGCTGGGCCAAACTCGTTCGAGAACAAGGTTAAATCCGTTGTAGGAACAACATCTTTAATAAAGCTTTGAACTGCAGCAACACTGATATCAGTTTCAGCATAACGCGCACCAACATTTACGGCTAGCGGCATATCACCAATGTCATACAAGAAGGTGAAGTCTAGGTATAAGCTCGTAATGTCTTCGTTGATAGTATAACGGTTGTTTTGTAGCGTAGGTACAATTGGGTTACCCGATGCAGCAAGGAAATCTACATAGGCATCACCGTCATAACTATAGAAGGTTTCAGGGTAGCCAGAGAAAAAGTTCTTCGCTGTGAAAGGTTCAAACCCGATTGTGTCAATTGGCGCTTCAGTACCATAACCACAGAATGCACATTGGCTACCATAAATTTGAAATGCTGATTTTTCACGCTCTTGGCGATAAACACCGAATTGTGCTTTTTGGAAAACATCTGAATCTGCTAAATACACAAAATCAGCTTTAAACTCATTAATTTCGTCTTCGTCAGTAAAGGTCAAGCCTTTTTCGTTGTAGTGTAAACGTGCACGGTTCGCATCAGGTAACGTGTCGCCACCAAACCCTTCGTGAGATACAACAGGTACACCGCTTGTCCCGTCAAACGCGTAGTTATTAATAATACCCACTACGTTAAAACGGTCCTTACCGGCACGATCATTCTCAGCAGATGACGTTGATAAATCGAAAGTACCTTTTAGTTGAGGGGTGATATCCCACTCAACGTTTAATCCGAAACCATCGCTTTGAGAGTCACGTGAATTACGCGTATGAGATACGAAATCAGATGCGGGGTCACCGCTACCACCGTGGATACCAATTTGCTGATCGAATGTGAGCAACGTGCCGGTTGCGTCGTCAATCGTAGCATTCGCTACGCGGTCAGGTTCAAACCATGCCGCTAAATCCGTCACTTGTGAGTCTACTTCGAATTTAGACACGAAACCATCAAGGGTGATATTCACTTCATCCGACGGTGCGAATTGGAAAACCAAGCTTGCGTTAGTACGAGTACGCTCTTGCTGATCAATAACCTGATCCCAGTTACGTGGTATATAAGCGTTGGTGAACAATACACCGTCGTCACGGTTAGAGATTGTTTGACCAGGGCGCCAGCCGGCAGTACCCACCTGGTTAATTTGAATATCACGCTCTTGACGAGAAACGGCTAAAAGCACACCCATTTTGTCGTCGTTAAAGGTGTTACTAACAAGGAAAGAAGCAGACGGAGAAGTTTCTTCAGAAAGGGTTTCGTACATACCTTTCACTGAACCGATAAGCTGGAAGCCTTCATAGTCGAACGGGCGTGCGGTCGAAACATTAATTGTTGCACCTATGCCGCCTTCTTGCAGGTTAGCACGTGTACTTTTGTATACGTCAGCGCCAGTAATTTGATCTGCCGCTAGTACGTCAAAGTTAAACTCACGACCACCACTGTCAGTGGCCAATTGGCGACCGTTAACCAATACAGTGTTAAATTGAGGACCAAAACCACGCACGGTAACAGCTTGTCCTTCACCACCACTACGGTCGATTGAAACACCCGTTATACGTTGCAAAGATTCAGCAACGTTCAAGTCAGGGAATTTACCTAAATCTTCTGCTGCGATGCCGTCAGAAACAATAAGCGCTTCTTTTTTATCAGACATTGCGCGTTTTAAGCTGCTAACAATCCCGCGAACCTGAATCACTTCAAGATTGCTGTCGTCGCTTGCTTCTTGTGCTGTTGCTTGCATAGATAAACCAGCAACAGTAGGTACTAATAGGGCGGTTTTAACTGCCGACCAAAGATATGATTTTTTCATGGGATGTGCCCCGTTTGTGTCCTGTTAATATGATGTGTTCTTTGTTTTTCTGGCGCTTTGCAAGTTTACCGTTCCACTCAAACTACTCGCATAACTATAGGATCATGCCACTCAGCTCACCTAGTGATATGTATGTTAAATAGTATTAATACAATTTGTCAACATATGCGCAACATGACTAAGGTCTAAAACTGGATTCAACTCAACCATTCAAAACGGTCCAATAAAACCAGGAAAGTTGTTACTTTTCATTGGCTTGCCAATTAAAAACGACGAGATTAATGAAGTAAATAAGAAACAACCTTTAACAGCATAGTCGCTAATGAGTAGAGTGCTTTTGTCTTTGGTTAATTAAAGGTAAAATTTACCGCATCCTTGATTTCAGTGGCTTGTAGCGCGCTCTCTAGGTTTCAAATATAGGCCACAAATTTCACAATATGTTACCAGAAGTTAAATAATACTATTTATATGCTTTAAAAAACGCGTAAAATACCCTATTCATTTAATTCTGAACATATTTACTTAATTTAGGGCCTCCTTATGACGCAACATGCCGCACAATTCATTGCACTTCATGGGCAAAAAAGCAGTCTGATTTTAGATGTTGGGTACGATACTCCACAGATCATCTATTGGCGTGCCAAGCTATCAGAACAATCAACCGGCGACATGATGCGCGCGTTGCGGTTACGTCAAGAAGCACCGGTGTCACCTATTGTTGAGCTTGATTTGTGTCTTACGCCTACTTCAGGCCAGGGTTTTACCGGCTTACCAGGGTTAAGTTTGCACGGTGACGCGGATCAGTGGGCGGCGAATCCTAAATTAAAATCAATTGTGCAAGATAACGAACACAGTGCAACATTAACCAGTATTGATGCTGCCCGCGGTGTACAAGTTGTAGTTACAATTAAGCTAGACGCTGAAACTGATGTTCTTACCTTTGATACCGCGTTAAATAATATAACCGATCAATCAATCACTCTAGACTGGTGCGCTGCGGCGACGATCCCTACACCAGCGGATTTTGATCAAATTATTGGCTTTGAAGGTCATTGGGCAGGAGAGTTCCAACAACATACCTTGGATCAATTTTTTGGTTCATACGTGCGCGAAAACCGCCGAGGTAAAACCTCCCACGACAGCTACCCAGCGCTATTACTCCACCCAAAAACCACCAATCAAGCTCAGGGTGAAGCCTACGGATTTCATTTAGGCTGGAGCGGTAATCACAAGATCGTCGCTGAGAAAATGGCTGACGGGCGCTCTTATGTACAAATGGGCGAGTTGCTTTTCCCTGGTGAAATTGTGCTAGAAAAAGATCAGAGCTATCAAACCCCTACATTGTTTGCTAGCTATACAGACCAAGGCTTATCAGTGCTATCTCAGCAGTTTCATCAATATGTACGTAGTCATATTATCCGCCAAAGTGTCCACGATAAGCCCCGCCCTGTACATTACAATACTTGGGAAGGCATTTACTTCGACCACGACGTAGCGACGCTTAAAGATCTCGCAGAACGTGCAGCCCAAATGGGTGCTGAGCGTTTCGTTTTAGATGACGGCTGGTTCAATGGACGCAACGATGACACTGCTGGTTTAGGGGATTGGTATGTGGACAAAGCGTTTTATCCTCAAGGCCTCACCCCTGTCATTGATCACGTAAAAGCGCAAGGCCTAGAGTTTGGTTTGTGGTTTGAACCTGAAATGGTCAACCCAGATAGTGAGCTTTATCGTCAGCATCCTGAATGGGTGTTGGGTAACGAAGTTAGCAAACAAATTAACTGTCGAAATCAATTGGTACTCGATTTATCTCGACCAGAGGTCTTTGACTATTTATTTGAACGGCTAGATTCGTTGTTATCAGAATATGATATTAGCTATGTAAAATGGGATATGAACCGCGATTTAAATCATCAAGGCAACCATAGCGGCAAGCCTGGTGGGCACAATCAAATACATGCTGTTTACCGTTTGCTTGACAAAGTGCGTGAAACCCATCCGAATGTTGAAGTAGAAAGCTGTGCTTCAGGCGGTGGTCGTGCTGATTATGGCGTGCTTGCACGTACGGATCGCGTGTGGACGTCAGATTCAAACGATGCACTGGAGCGTTTGAAAATACAAAATGGCTTCTCTTATTTCTTGCCTGCTGAATTGATGGGCTCACATGTTGGCCCAAGAGAATGTCACATTACCCACCGCACTGTATCTATGGAAATGCGTGCCTCTGTCACCTTATTCGGTCACATGGGCATGGAAATGGACTTACGCGAGCTAACCGACGGGGAAAAAGTCGAACTTAAAGCCATGACCGACTTGTACAAGCAACATCGCGCCTTAGTGCACAGTGGTGACTTATTCCGCTTGGAGCTTCCCGCATATATGAATGGTTTAGGTATCGTTGCCAAAGACAAGTCTCAAGCACTTTTTTCGTATAGCTTAGTCGCATGCAGTTCAGCCACCTTACCTGACCAATATAGATTTGCCGGTTTAGAGAAAAATAGCCAATACAAACTCGATATTATTTGGCCAATCAAAAATACCGATAAATGGCCTAAATCCGGTTTATTTGGGTTTGCTAACCATCTGGGCGCTGTAGATGGTGAAATTTTTAGCGGCGAATTACTTATGCAATTAGGCATGCAAATGCCGCTATTGACTCCGCAAAGCAGCTTGCTATTTCACCTAACGAAGGTCTAGCCTGCAAACACTTAGCCGCGCTTGCTTAGCAAGTGCGGCTTTTCTCTTGCGTTCTTTGCCTACTCTTTACTTTACGTATCCTTCTTCTATACCATCCATATACACACCACTTTCCTCCGTGTGTACAAAACGATTTGCCCTCAAACAGTCATATTATAAAAAGTATAATCAAAGGAACGACATGAAAACCTTACACAAAACTGCATTATTCATTGCCTGTACGCTGGCTTTTTCCAGTTCGGTGCACGGAGCTTATCAAGCCTCTGAAGAAGCAACTCAGCTAACTCAAGACACGATACTCATCGATTCACACATTGATGTTCCCTATCGCGTCAACGAGCAATGGGTAGACGTCACTAAAGCCACCGAAGACGGTGATTTTGACTACCCGCGGGCAAAGGCAGGTGGCTTAAATGCCCCTTTTATGTCTATTTATGTGCCGGCAAGCTTAGATGATTCAGATGAGTCCACGGCCTTGGCCCACAAATTAATTGATTATGTTGAAGCGATTGTTGGCCGAGCGCCAGATAAGTTTGCCATAGCCAAAAGCGTAGCGGATGTTAAAAGCCAGTTTGAACAAGGCTTGATTTCACTACCTATGGGCATGGAAAATGGATCTCCTATTCAAGGTGATTTAGACAATCTGAAGACATTCTATGAGCGGGGGATTCGTTATATCACCCTTGCCCACTCACAAAGTAACCATATTGCCGATTCGTCCTACGATATACGCCGTAAATGGAAAGGATTAAGTCCGTTCGGTAAAACCCTTGTCACCGAAATGAACAATATCGGCATTATGGTAGATATTTCTCATGTATCAGATCAGGCATTTTATCAAGCTATCGACATTAGCAAGGTGCCTGTTATTGCTTCTCACTCATCATTGCGCAAATTCACACCGGGTTTTGAGCGCAACATGGACGACGACATGATCAAAGCTCTAGGTGAAAATGGCGGGGTGATACAAATCAATTTCGGCTCAACGTTTGTGAGCAAACTTTCGCAGAATTGGCGCAACCAAATGACAGCCAAGCGCAAGGCATTGGTGGATAAAGAAGGCGAGGACAGCCCCCTTGTCGCCGCGTTTGATGAAGAATACATTGCAAAAAATCCCTTTCCCTTTGCAAATGTAGATACTGTCCTTGATCACATTGACCACGTAGTAAAACTAATTGGAATTGACCATGTGGGCATTGGTTCTGATTATGACGGTGTGGGTGACTCACTACCAGAAGGCCTAAAGGACGTATCCACCTATCCGAATTTAGTACAAGGTTTGATGGATCGTGATTATTCAGAAGCTGACATTAAAAAAATATTAAGTGGTAACTTTTTACGTGTTTGGCAAGCCGTTGAAGACTACGCCGCGAAGCATTAACGTTTAATCAATCACTAAAAAAGCCCGTTTAGTGCTACGAACGGGCTTTTTTGTGGCTCTTGATAAGTATCTTTAAATTGTTGCCAAGCGGATAATTATTTACTGGAATTAGTATAATAACTACTTGGCGTTTTCCCCTCGATAAAAACGAATACCTGTAGCCCATCTGTCTGCAAACCCTGGCCATGCCTTCGTCAGCTTGCCGTCGGCATCTTTTACCTGAGTAGCATTGTCACGCTGAGGGAGGTAAGCGCATTTGCCGTCATCTTTTTTCACGAAGCAATCTAAAAACGCCAAACTCATGTGCTCATTTATCCGATTAAGCTGCTCGTTATTCCAACTTGGTTCAATGTAGTGACCTAAATCCGCGTCAGTTTCGTAAGCGACTTTTGGCGCTGGGTGAGGCGCGATATTATGACGTGCATTTTCATAGACCATTAAATATTTATTTTCGCTGCCGGTTTGTTCAAATAGCTTTTTAACGCCTTTTTCATAACCAGACACATCATCTTGGTCCCCTGCTACATACAAGCTAGGAACCGTTATTTCATTCATCGATTTCGCACTGTGCACTGATGTTTCGCCGCCCCAAGGAGCATAGGCAATCATGGCTTTCCAACGTGGATCAACAGACTCTCTGCCAGCGGCACAGCTATTAAACACAGGCATCAATTGTCTGGCTGCATCCTCCGGAAAACCTAAACGCTGCAAGCCCTGTTGGTGAAAGTCGTAACAGGCACCAATGGTGTTTATTGCCCCATAGCCGCCCATAGAATATCCAATCACGGCGGCATCATTAGTATTGGTAATGTGAGCAATATCGGAATTATCTTGGCTAAAATAGTCGAGCACGAATTGCTGATCCCGTGCACGGTTAATTAGCGTACTCGGAAACCCAGAAAAGCCAGCGTTCACAAAGTCAACATCTTGGGTTGTTGAGTCAGTATGATCAATGCCAACAACCACATAACCATGGCTGGCTAAGTGTTCACCAAGATAGTACATAATCGTACGATAGCCCGTATAACCATGAGATAACACCACAAGCGGATACGCCCCGTCACTTTTCGGTTGGGCATCTCTATGCGCCGTTCCCTCAAGGCTAAAAGGCTTGTGTAGCCGAGTGACATTTTCATAGCTAGCCTGTTGTGTTGTAGCCGCTTGAGATTGTGCCGGATACCACACTTCTAATGTTAAGGGACGATCAACCTGTGAGGTGAAATCCTGAGTATTAAGTTGTTTTTCATGCACAACGTCAAGGGTTTTCACACCAACTGTGTACTGCCCTGGCAATGCTAACTCTGGGGTTATGGGTAGTTGTTTGGTGTATAACTGTTCTGGGGTTGGCGCGGCGGTAGCACTTGCAGTAATACTCATTGCGACGCTGATGAATGCAACGAGTGTTTTACTGTTGATGTTCATTTTCATGGAGTCTCTTGTCCTAATTAACACATTTTGTTCACATCACCCGAAGTTATATTATTTGTATGATTTAACGCAATCATCAATAAGTCGACAGCGGGTACTAACGCGGGGGATCGATTTGCCCACCAATACTGTTATTCGTTCGAAACCAACCAGCGATACTGTAGCGATCCCGTTTAGCCGCGCGGACTTCATGGGGAAATTGTTCACTCAAAAAAATGACACATTGGTTGAAAATAGGCTCTACTATCAAAAATGGTGATACTTCTTCATCATGAAACATGAGTAACTCACCTTGATCAGCTTCGGTCCAATCCGCATTTAAATAAACAACACTACTGAGTAAGCGATTGCTGCTTCCTTTAAAGGCATCCACGTGACGTTTGTAAAAATCCCCGGGGCCATAATGCGCATAATGACTTTCGTAATCGAATAGGCCGAGAAATAATCGACGATTAATTTCTATGCGCAAATTTTCCATAAGTTTCAAAAACAAGCCTTGAGATTCACTTTGACCGGTTATCCATGCAATGCTGTCACTACGTACATTGGTATTCACTTGTTGAAGTTGCTCTCTCCCAATAGCCGCTTGTTTGAAATTGAGACGCTGGTCACTGCATGCCTCAAGGTATAGGGCATTTATCACTAATTGAGGTAAAAAATCTTGAACGACACAATAACCAGTGATCGTGAGTTGTTCACAGATATGCGCGATCACCTGCTCGTCTAAGCAGCCTGCATCGTGTGTTTGCATCGAGTATAAAATCCTAATGAAGTGGCTCAGCGGCCATGGGGTTAAGTACTAAGAGAGATGCCAATCATTGGCATGTAAGTTTATAAGTTTCGTGTCGCTAGATAAGTTTGTAAAATAATCGCTGCATCATGACTTGCGCGATGACGTTTCGCTTTGGTTTGAGACAAAATACGCGATTTTGTTTCGTGCCAGTTATCCATCTGTCGTTCATTCAAAATTAGGTCTAACTGGCTCAACTCAAAAGCCATGCGCATGCCTGCACTTTCATATAGGCGTGATAACCATGGGCTGTCGACCACCCAGCCGTCGGAATATGCTGTTCTCCCATATAAAAGTTGATTGAGTTCAATACACACTTGTTGCACCGGTGCACCTTTTTCAAGCAACATACTGCGACTGATCCCATGCAGACCTTGTGCTTCTTCGCTCCAATGTTGCCAATCAGTCTGCGGGCGAATAAGACGACAAAAACGCGTATCATTGTCCATCGCGACACCCACCTCGATGGGATAGCTGTTAGCTCCAAACCCACTGGCCTCAATGTCGAGGATAATAGGCGAATTCACGCTACTACGCACTAAAATAAACTCCAATTGCGGCAACGATCTTCGTCACACTATCTGTTTAAATTCGTTTCTATGAACAGGGGGTTACTGATCAAACGCTAGACCCATTTGATATAGCGTATTCTTTTTCAGGCCATATTGCTGAGCAACAACTGCAGCGGCTTTCTTAGGAGGCAGTTCGGCCATCAAGAGTTTAAGCAACTTCAATGCCTCTTCTGGAATATCATTAACATCCATTTTATGTCCAGCAACCATTAACACGAACTCTCCGCGCTGATGATTCGAATCTGCATGGAGCCATTGAAGTGCCTCACCTGCGCTGCCTGAGTAAAAAGTCTCAAACGCCTTACTCAACTCCTTGGCTAACACAACCCGGCGTTCACAGCCTAGTACATCAACGATAGCTTGCAAGGTATCGGCGACTCTTCGTGGAGACTCATAAAATACGCTAGTTGCTGTTTCACGTTCGATAGACTCAAGTACTTGAGCCTTGGCTTGTTGTTTTGCGGGCAAAAAGCCTTCAAAGCGAAATCTATCAGTTGCCAGCCCCGCCCCGCTTAAGGCGGTTATGGCGGCACATGGGCCTGGCAATGGAATAACCTCTACGTTATTCGCTCGACACTGATTCACTAATCCGTACCCAGGATCACTTATTAGCGGGGTTCCCGCATCTGAAATTAGTGCGATATTCGTCCCTTGCTGCAGCTTTTCAATGAGCTGCGTTGCCCGCTGGCTTTCATTGTGGTCATGCAAAGAAATTAAGCGCGTTGAAATAGCAAAATGCTGCAAGAGCTTTTGGCTATGACGCGTGTCTTCAGCGGCAATCAAATCCACTTCTTTTAAAGTTCGAATTGCCCGTAGGGTAATATCTTCTAAATTTCCAATCGGCGTTGGAACAATAAACAAACTTCCGAAATCTGCCACTATGTAAGCCTTTTAACAATGTTATCGCTATTTTACCTTGTAACTTCCCGTTTCCCTACGTTCTCAGCAGGTAGATATTTGTCAGCGTTGGTATAAACTAACGGGCGAATTATCAAGATGTTAGATGAGTGCACTTTTAATGAAATTAATCAGGTCGGTAGTGGTTGTTAGCCTAGTCGTTTTTATGGCCTCGTGCGCGGATACGCCAAACAAAAAACACACGGTAAAACGCCCAGATACTAAGGTAGTGCAGCCTAACCAAGAGCTTAACAGTCAATATTACCTAAACCAAGCGCAACGTCATTATGAGGCCAGCGGGGACATAACCCAACGTAACAGCTTATTGTTACAGGCTGCGGCTACGCTCCAACAAGAAAAAAACTGCAATGCCAGTATCAAGCTACTTAATATTTTAACACCAGAGCTTATCCATCCAGATCATCAGCCTCAAGCCCAGTTGTTACTTGCACAATGTTATATGCAGTTACCTACTCCTGCAGTTGCACAAGCGCAGAAACTAATGACTAGGTTGTCCAAAAGTCAGCTCCCTCCTGCTCAAATCAGTGCGTTGCAAGCACGTATTGACGAGCACCAGCACGCTTGGCTGGCAGCAAGTGAAAACTTGATAGCTGCAGGTAATCTAGACCAAGAGCATAGCTTACGCTTGTGGCACGCTATAGGTAACCTAACGAGTAAACAAGAAAAGCAGGCTGTAATCAATGAGCCTAGACTAAAATCATGGATCGAACTCAAGACGATTGTTCAGCAGCAAGGGACCCTTCCTGAAAAACTCAACTCTCAGGTAAGCCAGTGGCAAGCCAAGCATAACTCTCATCCGTTGGCGGCCATATTGCCTGATACATTACTAAGCGCTATGACGCGAAAAGCGATTTCCCCCAAACGCTTAGCGGTATTACTTCCACTTACTGGACGTCTAGCAAGTCAGGGCAATGCGATTAAGGATGGCGTCGTAGCCGCTTATTTAGCACAGTTAAATGCGCCTAGCGGGTTAGGAAACGAAGCCCCACTTACCAGTCCAGAGTTACAGTTTTTCGACTCTGCCTTAAAAACACCTGAAGAGTTAAAAGAGCTAGTGGCTGATTTTGATGTGATTATAGGCCCTTTATTAAAAGAAAAAATAGCTAAGCTCATTACTTTACTTCCAAAAGATAAGTCTGTTTTAGCGTTAAACCGCATTGACTCAATAGTCAGCAATTTGCCTGATTCAAGCCTAGCGGACTTAGATGAAAGCCCAGCGGATTCGGCTGAAAACACGACAAGCAGCGATATATTGTCTGCACAGCCACCATCACAGCCAGACCCAATCCTCAGCAATGACCTGTCACAAAACAGCGCACCTGAGGTTTTTTACTTTTCTCTTGCTCCAGAAGATGAAGCGATTCAATTAGCAAAACATATCCATACGTTAGGCTTTCGTCATCCAATCGTCTTAGCAGCTGACACCAGCACCACTCAACGTATGTCGGACGCGTTTGTTGAGCAATGGCAACACAACGGGCAACAGCAAGACTACGTTGCGCCTGCCACAGGCACCTTCACCGACAGCAAAAACATGCGCAAGCTCGTATCTGAATTGTTGGACGTCGCGCAAAGCCGCCAAAGAGTGAGACAGATTGAGTTACTTACCACTACCGAAGTGTATGCAGTGGAGCGAAACCGGCGAGATGTGGATGCAATTATTCTATTTGCGAACCCTGAACAAACTGAACTACTTAATCCGATTATTGAGTCAAGCTTGAGCCCTTTTGCGGCCCGTGAAATCTCTGTTTTTGCTTCGTCAAGAAGCTACACCCTTGAGCTGACTAAAAACAGTATACGAGATTTACGTAACCTTACATTTATTGATATGCCTTGGATGATGCCAAATAACCCTTGGTCAACGCTGGCGAAAGACGTACGAGCATTATGGCCACAAAGCCAGGATAACCTATTACGCTTATTCGCTTTAG
The DNA here is from genome assembly GCF_009906955.1 of Paraglaciecola mesophila. GTDB lineage: Bacteria > Pseudomonadota > Gammaproteobacteria > Enterobacterales > Alteromonadaceae > Paraglaciecola > Paraglaciecola mesophila_A. The sequence goes on along the minus strand of NZ_CP047656.1, from coordinate 3,716,709 downwards.
GCTATGACGCCTACAATCTAGTGCCTAAGTTACGCCACTTAAAACTTTTACCCATTGCATCTGTTCAAGGACTAAGTGGTGATTTAAGTATTAGCGCTGACGGCGAAATTCATCGCGTCTTACCCTGGGCGAAGGTTGCACAAGATAGGATCACTCCACTTGCCATGGACTAACCCTTTACGCTCACTGAGCAAAGGTGCGCTGGGTGAAGCTCGCGCACTAACCTATTTACAGCAACAAGGGTTAGCCCTTGTAACACAAAATTACCGATGCCGAAGCGGTGAAATTGATATTATTATGCGTGATGGGCAAGAGCTGGTCTTTGTTGAGGTAAAATTTCGCAGCGGCCAACAATTTGGTAGCGCAGTAGAATTTTTTCATCCACATAAAAGAAAAAAGTTTGAGTCAGCCATTCAGCATTACATGCTCGACAATCAGCTTAACCCTTCGTTAATCGCCCACAGAATTGATATAGTCGGCATAGATGTATTAAGTAATAACGATGATAAAATCAGTTGGTTAAAATATGTATAACCACCTCTCGTATTGGAGTACGAATGTTAGAAAGCGTTAAAGCGAATTTTACTGAGAGCATTCAAACCATGATTGCCTCATTAGAAGAATTACCAGAGCCAATTGCCCTTGCAACACAAATGATGGTCAATGCCCTTATCAACGGAAATAAAATTCTTAGCTGTGGCAATGGCGGTTCTGGGGCGCATGCACAAAGCTTTTCATCCCAAATGCTAAACCGATATGAACGAGAAAGGCCGAGCTTACCCGCTATCGCCCTAAGTACAGATACATCCACCATTACCTCAATCGCAAATGACGACAGTTATGATGAAGTGTTTTCCAAACAGGTCCGCGCCCTAGGGCAGGCAGGAGACATTCTACTCGCCATATCACCCACTGGTGCCTCAAGAAATGTGGTTAGTGCCATGGAAGCCGCGTTGAGCAGAGATATGACCATTGTTGCATTAACCGGCCAAGACGGCGGGGAAATGGCCGGCTTACTTGGCCCTAACGATGTTGAAATTAGAGTCCCGTCAAGTAGAGCGGTACGTATTCATGAAGTACACCTTTTAGTTATTCATAACTTATGCGAAGGAATAGACGATTGCCTATTTCCAGAAACCTCACAGGAATAATGACGTGTTAAATTACCAAGCTAAATTACTCATCGGCGCCTTGTTAGCGCTTACTCTTTTACAAGGCTGTGCAGCCTTAGTGGTAGGCGCTGGTGTAGGGGCAGCTTCGGCCGCTCACGATCGTCGCTCTTTGGGGACCCAACTAGACGATAAGACCGTATCTAGCCGCATATCTATTGCCTTATCTGATAATAAAGCGATTGACGAGCAAGCCAATATCCACGTTCATGTGTTTAATGGCTCTGTACTGTTAGTCGGTCAAGCGCCTAGTGAAACGCTAATTAATCAAGCACAAGTCGCTGCTACATCAGTCAAAAACATTGAAAAACTACACAACCAAATTCGTTTGGGCTCTCCGGTATCAGCAAGTACGACAACTCACGACGTGTGGTTAACATCAAAAATTAAAGCGAACTTAGTGGCCGATAAACGTATTGATGGTTTTCATATTCACGTTGCGGTAGAAAATTCAGAAGTCTTTTTGATGGGCTTAGTGAGCACTAAGGAAGCAGAAATCGCGGCGACAATAGCGCGTAATATTGACGGCGTAAAACAAGTCATAAAAGCATTTGAGTATTTATAATCCGAACATTAAAAAGGTGCCATTTGGCACCTTTTTAGCTTTCGTCTCGGCTAACTTACTTAACAATCGTTAGATTGGGCTTGCCTTTTTTACCTTTACTCGGTGTCGGCTTGGGATCAGGTGTATCCGAGGATTGAACTGGGGTCGGCATTAAATCACTACCATCATCCTCAAAATCATCTTCCGGTGTAAACACTGTACCCGCACCATTTTCTTTAGCATATATGGCCAAGACGGCCTTACAAGGCACAACAATACTGCGTGGTACACCGCCAAAACGAGCGTCAAAGGTTATTTCCTCATTTCCCAGCAATAACTTGCCACAGGATGCAGGAGACACGTTAAGCACTATCTGACCATCGCGTACATGTTCTTGGGGCACCAAGGTACCTGATACATGCGCATCAACCACAATGTAGGGCGTCAAATTGTTATCCACGATCCATTCATAGAATGCGCGGAGTAAATAAGGTTGATTTGATGTCATAATGTCACTTCCCACTAAAGAGGGTTATGAATTTCGCGTTCTTGGTCGGTCAAAGAGGCTTTGAACGAACTTCTTTCAAAAATACGATTCATGTAAGTACGTACATCTTTCGCGCCATTTCCAGTCAATTCGATACCAAGCGAAGGTAAACGCCACAATAGCGGTGCTAGGTAGCAATCAACCAAACTGAACTCTTCACTCATAAAGAAAGGGGTTTCGGCAAACAATGGCGCTAAGCTTAACAAGGCTTCACGTAACTCATTACGCGCAGTTGCTACATCGCCTTTACCCGCTAGAATTTGCTCTGCTAGTACGTACCAATCATTCTGAATACGATGCATAGTCAAACGACTTTGTCCACGAGATACAGGGTATACTGGCATCAATGGAGGGTGAGGAAAACGTTCATCCAAATATTCCATGATGATATGAGAATTATAAAGCACTAGCTCTCTATCTACCAAGGTGGGAACTGTGCCATATGGATTCAAATCAATTAAATCTTCAGACAGGTTGTTCTTCTCAATATAGCTGATTTCAACTCCCACACCTTTCTCAGCAAGTACGATACGTACCTGATGACTATAAATATCAATGGTGTCTGAGAACAACGTCATGATAGAACGTTTATTTGTGGCTACAGCCATTAAGCTTCCTCCTAAATTCAGATTTTCTGCTGTCTTTATTTCATTCAAAACACGCAGAAAACCCAATTATCACTATGTTAACGCCTCAAATAAGGACATATTAATAGCAAAACGGTAAATTAATCTACCAGTGATAAGAAAGGGGCGCTGAGCCCCTTAAAATTTTGCGGATTATACATTAACTTTTGTTGAATTAATGCACATCTCTCCAATAATCTTTCTTGAGCAAGTAAATAAGTACAAAGAATACCAACAAGAAGACCAATACCCAACGGCCGATACTTTCAGACTCTAGACGTGAAGGCTCACCGGTATAAACGAGATAATTCACTAAGTCTAAAACAGCGCTGTCATATTCTTCTGGACTTAACTCCCCCGTACCATCAGACTTGATACCCACATAACGATCAACCATTTCTCCGTCAACCATATGCTGCTCAGTTGTTTTGCGCGGCACACCTTGTAGCTCTTGCAACACATGAGGCATTCCCACTTCTGGAAACACTATGTTGTTCACACCAAATGGGCGACTTTCATCAACGTAGAAAGTGCGTAAGTAGGTATACAACCAATCAGCGCCTCGTACACGTGCAACCAAGGTTAAATCTGGTGGTGGAGCACCAAACCACTTAGCAGCCGACTCAGAAGGCATACCGTTCTTAATAAACTCGCCTGGTTTTTCGCCAGTGAATTGCAAGTTTTCTTGACCAAGCTCAACGGGAATGCCTAAATCGGCAAACGCACGCTGATAGCGTTGGTACTGCATTTGGTGACAACCTAAACAGTAATTTTGGAAGAGTTTGGCACCGTTTTGTAACGAGGCCTTATCTGTTAAATCATAGTTAGCCGTGTCTAAATGGACACCACTACTGGCTGCAAATACTGCATTAGGCAATAAAAATGCTAAAACGAGTATTAACTTCTTCATCCTGTAATCCTCGCTGGAACTGGCTTCGTTTTTTCATTCTTACTGTAAATCCACAGTAAGAAGAAGAAGCCGAAATACATTATGGTCAAAATTTGCGAAGCGATAACTTTCCACGCTTCTTGTGGTGTACCACCTAAGTAACCTAGGAAGATAAACACACCTGCAAACACGATCAGGTTCCAACGATGCAAACCACAGCGATAACGCCAAGATTTAACACGTCCTCGGTCAATCCACGGAAGCAATGCAAGGGCTACAATTGCCGCGAACATACAAATAACACCGCCGAGTTTATGCGGTACAGCTTTCAAAATGGCGTAGAAAGGCGTGAAGTACCAAACTGGGAAAATATGCTCAGGTGTTTTAAGCGGGTTCGCAATTTCAAAGTTTGGATGCTCTAAGAAATAACCACCCATTCCTGGGTTAAAGAACATGACGTAACAGAACGCAATCAAGAACAAGCTAAACGCAACCAGATCTTTTAATACAATGTGTGGGAAGAAAGGCACAATGTCATCGACAATATCGTACTTACTTGTGTAGTACTCATGCATCTTAAACTTAGTCTTTTCTTCTTCTGACAACGAACCTTTCTTGCGCTTAACGTCGGTGCCATCAGGGTTGTTTGAGCCCACTTCATGAAGTGCCACAATATGTAAAAACACCAAGATAACGATAACAAGCGGTAAGGCAATAACATGTAAAGCGAAGAATCGATTCAATGTTGCCCCTGAAATTACGTAGTCACCTTGGATCCAAACAACCAAGTCTGGGCCAATAACTGGAATAGCACTGAACAAAGATACGATTACCTGTGCGCCCCAATATGACATTTGTCCCCAAGGTAAAACATACCCCATGAAAGCTTCAGCCATTAGCGCCAAGTAAATGAACATACCAAATAACCACAGTAGCTCACGTGGTTTCTGGTAAGAACCATAAATCATCCCACGGAACATGTGCAGGTAAACCACAATAAAGAAAGCTGAGGCCCCTGTACTGTGCATATAACGCAGTATCCAGCCATATTCCACATCTCGCATGATGTATTCAACTGAAGCGAAAGCACGTTCAGCGGAAGGCTCAAAACTCATGGTCAGCCAGATACCAGTTACCAACTGATTCACTAGTACGATGGTGGCTAAAAAGCCAAACACATACCAAAAGTTCATGTTGCGTGGTGCAGGGTATTGAATCGCATGCATGTTAGCCACACGCATAATGGGTAAGCGATATTCAATCCAATCCATTAAATTTTTGAACATGTTATGCTGCCCCTTCTTCGGAACCAATCAAGATGGTGTTGTCATCTATGTACATATACGGTGGAACAACCAAGTTAAGAGGTGCAGGAACATTATTAAATACACGGCCGGCCATATCAAATTTTGAACCGTGACACGGGCAGTGGAAACCTTCTGGAACGCCTTCTACGTATTCTTCAAACGCACCGTCTTTCAGGTGTTGAGGAGAGCAACCTAAGTGAGTACAAATACCGACCAGCACCGAGTACTCAGGTTTAATCGAGCGATATGAATTACGAGCGAATTCAGGCTGCTGATCTTGTTCAGAGTTAGGATCTTTCAACAAATCATCAATTTGGGTCAATGATTCAAGTAATTCGGGTGTACGTCTGGTGATCCAAACTGGCTTACTACGCCAAATGACGCGTATAAGCTGCCCAGGTTCGATTTTACTTATATCTGCTTCTACATCTGCACCCGCTGCTCGTGCTTTCACGCTTGGGTTCCATGACCCGATGAAAGGTATAGCAGCACCTGCAACACCGACTCCACCGACAACAGACGTTGCGACAGTCAAAAAGCGACGTCGGTTATTGTCTTGCGGTTGGTTTTCGGTAACAGACGAATCATTCGCATCTAATGATACATTGCTCATCCAATAATCTCCGAGGGTTGAATTTGCTCACACTTCTTTGCAAAAAAAGCTTTAAATGGCTTACGCACTAAAAGAAGTTATAGTTTTGTCATTAACCGAAAATGATAAAAGAAAACCCACAATAAATACAAGGAATTCGTCAATAAAACGAAGAAATACCGAGACTTAAGGGGGAAAATCGTACATGACGGCATTTTGGCCAAATAACAGCCAAAAAAAACCCGGCAAATAGCCGGGTTTCGAATTCGTAAAACGATTAACGTTTTGAGAATTGTGGACGCTTACGCGCTTTGTGTAGACCCACTTTCTTACGTTCAACTTTACGTGCATCGCGGGTTACGAAACCAGCTTTACGTAGAGAAGGACGAAGTGTTTCATCAAATTCCATCAACGCACGAGTGATACCGTGACGAATCGCGCCAGCTTGGCCGCTGATTCCGCCGCCAGCTACAGTGACGTAAAGATCGAATTTTTCAGTCATCTCAACCAACTCAAGTGGTTGACGAACTATCATTCGTGCTGTTTCACGACCAAAGAATTCATCTAGAGGACGTTTGTTAACAACGATGTTACCACTACCTGCACGAAGGAAAACACGAGCGGTAGAGCTTTTGCGGCGACCAGTGCCGTAGTATTGAGTATCTGCCATTTTCTATGCTCCTTAAATGTCTAAGACTTGAGGCTGTTGAGCAGCGTGTTTATGCTCAGGACCAGCGAAGACTTTCATTTTGCGGAACATATCGCGTCCAAGAGGACCTTTTGGCAACATACCTTTAACCGCTTTTTCAATGATCATCTCTGGCTTGAAGGCTTGTAACTTCTCAAAGTTAGTCTCTTTAAGACCGCCTGGGTAACCAGTGTGAGAGTAGTACATTTTACCTTTAGCTTTGTTGCCGGTAACAACTACTTTCTCTGCGTTGATCACAACAATGTAATCCCCTGTGTCCACATGTGGTGTGTACTCAGGCTTATGCTTTCCGCGTAAACGGCTAGCAATTTCAGTCGCTAAGCGACCTAGTGTTTTGTCTGCGGCGTCTACCACATACCATTCACGTTTTACCGTTTCAGGTTTTGCAACAAAAGTTTTCATCTAATATTACCCAAAAAATATATGTCTAAATGTTACGTTGTTTCTGATATTTCAAACCGAAGTTTGCAACCACAGAAACCGCTAAAATCAATACCATGACCCCTTCGAGTCGTATGATTCTTCCACTTTCCCAAAGTGGGTGTAACTGGGCAGGGCGCGAATTATACAGATGTTTTTATTAAACGCGAGCAGAAATTGTGCATTTTTATTAAGCGTTATCAAGAAAAATAATCACAATTTGCTAAGAGCAACGGGCATTGCAGGGGATTTGCCTCGGAACAAATCCTCTGCAAAGGCGCAAGATCCACAGCAAATTTTTGCTATCCGTATGCCTTAAATAAAGGCGCTTCACTATAGACTTCGTTGAATATGTCAAAGAAGCTTGGGCTTACGCTTAAATTCATCGCGATACCTAGACCTTTGGCTAAATCACTAGCCGATACAATGCCACGTATTTGATGCTCCTCACTATCAACCACCAAACAATGTTGCAACCCGTTGGTTTTAAGCATTTCTACCACGTCCCCAACACTCGAGCGTTGCAACTCTCGGTATAAGATGACTTTTAAATCTTCTTTACCCCGCATAAAGTGACGCACGCAAAGATCAGGTCTTTCAATACCTGACGCGATACGCTTGATTTTCTCCTGGTCGTTTAAATCATCTAGGCTGATAACACCGATAAATTTGTTGCTAGCGTCTAAAACAATTTTAAGACGCACTTTTTCTTCAATCATACGCTGTTCCACTTCAGAAATAGGCGTATCGGCTTGAATAACTATCGGTTTCGTTTTTTTGAAATCGGTAAATACAGAGGTCGCTGGCGATTCTAAGCTAATACCTTGAAAGGTTTCAGGCCAAGCTAATTCATCTAATTGGTTTAGTTCGTAAAGGGCTATATTTTTCATGATCTTCTTCCTAAACCTTAATGCTGGGATATACCACATTAAGATTCTTCTTAAATTAATTTATTTACACCATTGCCGTGAGCAATGCGTGAACCGAACGGTGGATAAATTAACCAGCGGAAGGAGGCGCTCTAATACTGCTAGTGTCGTACGTGGAACGAAATGAAGGCTGGCCACAGTTAATGTAACCAGTTTGCTTGGTTTTATTGGGTTGTTTAGGTGCAGTAAAACCAATATAGAAGTGCTCATCGCGATCATCTGCTTCTTGGGATAATTGCAATGCTTGATATTCAAATGCGTCAGATAACAACGCACTGCGTTCGATATTGACATTGCCACTGCTCGCTGCTCGTCCCTCAACACTGAGTAACGAGAACAACAAAGGTAATAACAGGACAAGAAACTTATTCATAATCAAATGCGATTAATTAAACGCAACACCTCACAAACGGAAATATTAAGAGTTTGTATACTCAACTTAAATCTACACCGAGTGACCAAAAAGTGAAATCAAAGTTTGTAACAAGGAGCAACAAAGCGATTTATTTTCGGTACTGCTCTTTAGGCCATCGTTCACTTGGAAAGTTCTTTCGCCTGCTGCCAAAAAGTTTCTAACTCATCTAGACTTGTTTCATGAACCTCTTGTCCCTTTTGCTGGGCGATACGCTCAACTTGCCTAAAGCGTTGCTCGAATTTATTTGATGCTTTACGCAGAGCAGTTTGCGCATCCACATTGACGTGACGAGCCAAATTCACCACAGAAAAAAGCACATCGCCGATTTCATCCTCAATCGCGGCTTGCTCCGGGTTAGGAGCATCAACTTCAACCATCACCTCTTCAATTTCTTCATGCAACTTGTCCAATACTGGCTGTAGCTCTGGCCAATCGAAGCCCGATTTTGCGCACAGTTGCTGAAGCTTTTGTGCTCGGATCAGAGGCGACATCCCTTTAGGCACGTGGGCTAAAATACTATTGTCTGCGGACTTACCCGCGGCCTCACGCTCCTGCGTTTTTATCTTCTCCCATTGTCCCTTTTCAGCCGGTGCGACCTTGCCACTTTCATCCGCGAAAATATGTGGATGCCTGCGACGTAACTTAGCCGATATTCCCCGCATTACATCTTCAAAAGCAAAGGCTTTTTGCTCTTCTGCCATTTGTGCATAAAAGACGACTTGAAAGAGTAAATCTCCTAATTCATCACGAATCTCTGTCATGTCTCCTGTGTCAATAGCATCGGCAACTTCATAGGCCTCTTCGATGGTATAGGGCACTATGCTGGCAAACGTCTGCTGTTGATCCCAGTTACACCCATGCTTAGGATCACGTAAGGTGCGCATAATGGTAAGTAACTCGCTTAATGCACTTTCATTAGAGGTACAGGCGCTATCTTTCTTATCTTGAGGCATAAAACGGCTCATTAATTATCCGTACGCTGAACCATAGACACACCTTTAATGCCTTCGATTCGGCCCATCACCCGGGACAGGCTTTTTAAATCTTTCAGCTCTAAGCGCAAGGAAATACGCGCCATACCAAACTTGACGTCACTGGCGCTATTGACGCCTAACAGCCCTACCTTTTCATTGGCTAAAACCGTAGTGATGTCTCGCAATAAGCCGTCTCTGTCGCTGCAAAATACCTGCACATAAGTTTGAAATGACGCATTAATGTTACTCGCCCAATCCACATCTATTTCACGTTCTGGGTGCTGTTCAAGTAAGTGACTTAATTGGTCGCAGTCTTCTCTATGTACGCTCACCCCACGTCCTTGCGTTATGTACCCTTGAATCGATTCACCTGGCAATGGCTGGCAACAACCAGCAATTTGGGTCATCAAATTACCGACCCCTTCTACCACAACTGTGTCTTTCTTAAACTTGCTCGATTGCGGTTTTTTGGGCTTGATTCTTGGGTCAATCTCAGTGGGAGGCACATGCAGTTGTTGTAAATAGTGCACCACTTGCATCAAGCGAATATCACCTGCGCCAATGGCGGCATACAAATCATCTGCGGTGTTCATGTTATAGCGCGTGCAGGCTTGAGCGATGTCTTTGCTATCGATACCGGCTTTTTGTAATTCACGCTCAAATATCTCTTTACCCGCTGCAAGGTTCTTGTCTTTGTCTTGTTTTTTAAAATAGGTATGAATTTTCGCTCGTGCACGTGACGAGTGAACGTAGCCCAGTCCAGGATGCATCCAGTCACGACTGGGGTTAAGCTCTTTTCCGGTCAAAATGTCAACCTGATCGCCTGTCCTCAACTCATAAGTAAATGGCACAATTCGCCCACCTACTTTTGCCCCAATACATCTGTGACCCACATTACTGTGAATGTAATAAGCGAAATCTAATGGGGTTGAGCCAAGTGGTAAATCGACCACATCCCCTTTGGGCGTAAAGACATAAACGCGATCATCAAACACTTGGCTGCGCAGTTCTTCGACCAAATCCCCTGACTCAGCGACTTCTTCCTGCCACAACAGAATTTTACGCAACCAATTAATACGCTCTTCGTAGCCAGAGCGACTGCTGCTGGTGCCTTCCTTGTAACGCCAATGTGCGGCAACACCTAGTTCAGCATCTTGATGCATTTGGGCAGTGCGAATTTGAATCTCTACTGTTTTATTTTCTTTTCCCAGCGTCACCGTATGGATAGATTGATAACCATTCGGTTTGGGGGTGGCGATATAATCATCAAACTCTCGAGGAATGTGCTGCCAATTTGAATGCACTACCCCTAAAGCACCATAACAATCTTGCAAACGATCTGCGATGACCCGCACGGCGCGAATATCGAATAACTGTTCAAAACTAAGGTGCTTTTTCTGCATCTTCTTCCAGATACTATAAATATGCTTGGGTCGACCATACACCTTAGCTTTAATATTTTGTGCGTCTAGCGCAGCCTGAAGCTCTTGCACAAAATCTTCAATGTACTGTTGGCGATCTGTTCGACGTTCATCCAACAAATTGGCAATTTGCATATAGGTTTCTGGGCGTAAATAACGAAACGACAGGTCTTCCAATTCCCATTTCAACTGGCCGATCCCCAACCGGTTCGCAAGCGGCGCATAGATGTTTGAACACTCACGCGCCACTAGAACACGGGTTTCTTCATCTTGGGTTTTGACTTGCTGCAGAGCACAAATTCTCTCGGCGAGTTTAATCACCACGGCACGCACATCCTCCACCATGGCAAGTAACATACGTCGTACGTTATCTATTTGTTCTTCGTCGTTTTTTCTCGTGCTGTTTGCTCTGGTATGCAAAGATTTAATTGCATCCATGCGCCTAACGCCTGTGATGAGCTTTTGAATTCCCGGGCCAAAACGCTCTTCTATTTGCGCTTCGGTTAATTCGTGGGTTTGGCAGTAAGGATAGACAAGCGATGCTTGAAGCGTTTCATCATCCATATGTAATTCATGCAGAATTTCCACCATTTCCTGTCCTACCAACAGGATTTCCGGCGTGTCAGAGACTTCTCTAAGCTTATGCTTGCACTCGTCAGAAAGGGATAGAGAATCTAACCACTCGTCAAAAGGAGGCCGTTTGGATTCATGGACTTTGCGGATAGCAACCATAACGTATCCTTGTACTCAATAGCGTTAAAACCCACGCATTTGCCTAGGCTGAAAAATGATAATTACATACAGTAAATGCGCCAACTTTATCGAAAAGGCTTAGTTCTAAAAGATCTACAATAAACTAGTTACATTCGCTAGCGTTGTATCAATTTACAATCGAAATTTACCAATGATGAACAATAATACTAGCAAAAATATTCACTTATTAATGTAAATACTGCTGTTTTGGTGCGCCTTATTACCTAGGCGCACCAAAAAATCGCATAATCGTTACGGTGATTCTAAAATAACCGTCGCCACAGCATATTGTTGCTCATCAGAAATAGATATATGACTGGAGGTAATATTGCGCTGTTCACAAATTTGCGCAAACTTTGCGTAGAAGCGTAAAAAAGGTTGACCCGAAGGTAAGTTATGTACCTCTACGTCTTGAAAACTAATCCCGTTTCCGATCCCTATACCTAACGCTTTTACCGCAGCTTCTTTTGCAGCAAAACGCTTTGCCAGATAACGCGCAGGAAACGAGTGCTCATCAAATATCGCCAATTCGGTAGCGGTCAATATACGTTGCGCCAACCGATTCGACCGTTGTAATTGTTTTTCGATGCGCGATATTTCAATGACATCTGTACCTAATCCCATTACTGCCATTGTCACTCTCCAATTCAGCGCCCAGAACGTGCTTCTAACATTAAGCGACGCATGTCTGCTACTGCTTTGTCCAAACCGTCAAACGCAGCACGAGCAATAATGGCATGGCCAATATTAAGCTCGATAATTTGCCCAATCGCGGCAATCGGTTTGACGTTATGGTAATGCAAACCGTGCCCCGCATTAACTTTCAATCCCTTGGCGTCAGCATACTCAATGCCAGCCACAAGTTTTGCTAACTCAGCTTCCTGCTCAACCTCGTTTTTTGCTTCAGCATATTGGCCCGTGTGAATTTCAATGTAGGGGGCGTTACATGCAACAGCCGCATCAATTTGAGCGAAGTCGGCATCTATAAACAAGGAAACCAAAATACCTGCTTCAGCAAGTTGTTTACATGCTTGAGCAATTTTCTGCTGATTTGCCGCTACATCCAAGCCACCTTCAGTGGTTAACTCTTCCCGCTTTTCCGGCACTAAACAACAAAATTCCGGTTTCGTTTTTAGTGCAATGTCGAGCATTTCATCAGTCACAGCCATCTCTAAATTTAGCCGGGTGTTAATCGTTTGACGCAACAAGGCGACATCTCTATCAACAATGTGACGCCTGTCTTCACGCAAGTGCACAGTGATCCCATCTGCCCCTGCACGCTCAGCAATATCAGCGGCATGCACGGGATCAGGGTACTGAGTACCTCGGGCATTTCTTAACGTCGCGATATGGTCGATATTGACCCCTAAAAGAATGTCTCTCAAAGCTCTCTCCCTTTGGATCTAAAATGGGTTTGTTTAAATAACTCTCTGCTCATCAATGGCTTGCTGCCTAACAGTTCACCGAGCGCTTTACGGGTGATGATTTTAGCGACTTGTAGACTCTCAGCATCCCAATACTCACTAGCCACTTTTAATAAGCTACTTCCTAAGAAGCTCCCTGACAAACGAATATCTCCCTGATATATACAACCCAACTCAGCTTGTATTCGGTAATATCCCGATTCAGCAAGTGGCTGTCCGGTATCTGCGTCGTGGGTAAGATCGATGCCATAACCTAATGCATCAAGTAGGCCTAATTCAAAACTACGCAATATGGGCTCAAAATGCTTGCTGCTAACTAGGGCGTGTAAGCTTTGTTGATATAAGGCAAATATTTCAGGGTGGGGAATATCATCTGCTAACACGCGGTTCAACACTTCATTTAAATACAAAGCGCAATATAAGGCCTGCCCTGACAACCTTAACATGGCACCAGTGGATTCCACTTGCTGCAAATTTTTCAGTTCGAAACGACCAGAAACCGCTACGAGTAGTGGTTGAAAAGGTTGAAGCATACTTTTCTTGTCACTCTTAGCCCCTCGCGCGCCCTTGACTATGGCCGAAACCTTACCATTTTCCATGGTGAAAAAATTAATCAGAAAGCTCGTTTCGCGATAAGCGCGCCTGTGCAATACAAAACCGTTTAGTTGTTCAGTTGCCACAAAATGCTCTTTAATTGCAGGGAAAATAAGAGAGTGTTAAGAAACCTTGATCCTAACGACTTTCATTGCTTCAAAAGGAAATCCAGCCACCTCTTCAGTTATTGGGTAATACGTTAAATTAACCCGAGCACCTGCAAGGTTCTTATATTGCTTCTTACGGCGAAAGCGAAACGGCACCTCATAGCCTTTGATCATCAAGGTATTTACAAACCATTGATCTTCGTTGCGCTGTACATGAGATTCTACCGTCATGTCTTCAGAGTGGGTCAACTTATCATGCTTGCTCAGCAGCTTATCGATTTCCGATTTTTTTGCCATTATTGCGCCCTGTTTGCCTAAGAGCGGATATAATAGCACCACAGCGAAGACAAAACGATAACCAGCCTCTTGCGGCTCACAAAGCCTCGTACAGTGACGTCACAGCGGATTTAACCCCTCAACCAAAAACTGCAACGATGTGCGCCCGCGAAATTCATTTATATCTAGTTTGTACGCTAATTCAACATGCTTGCACTGTTCATTTGGCCACATCTGAGTATCAACATTAAATGCGATAGCATCGATTAGCTTTCCAGTCGGCATGCGCAGCATCATTTTTAGGTGTTTGTGGCCTACAATACGTTGCTCGACCAATTCAAATTGACCGTCAAAAAGAGGCTCAGGAAAACCTTGCCCCCAAGGCCCAGCATCCTTAAGTAACTGACTGAACTCTAACGTCAACGCCTGTGCGGGTAACTCGCCGTCTGAAATAAGCTCACCTGCAAGGGGTTTTCCCGCTAAATGCTCTTGTGCAAGCTGAATAAAGCGCTTTTTGAACTCTTCTAGCTTAGCCACTTCAATGCTCAAGCCTGCCGCCATCGCATGGCCGCCAAATTTGATGATAAGGCCTGGGTATCGAGTACTGAGTTCTTCCAACAAATCACGAATATGTACACCCGGTATTGAGCGAGCTGATCCTTTGATAATCTCATCGTCTTGATGGGCAAAGGCAATGGTCGGTCTAAAATACTTTTCTTTAATCCGCCCAGCTAATATACCTATCACGCCTTGATGGAAGTCAGCTTGATACAATACCAAACCATGGGGCATGTCTTGCTCTGACAACTGCAAACTATCAAGAGCAGTAACCGCCTCTTGCTGCATGGATTGCTCGATTTCGCGGCGCTCACGATTTAGGCTGTCTAATTCAACCGCGATTTGTTTGGCTTTGTAATCTGAGTCAGTTAGTAAGCACTCAATACCCATGGACATGTCGTCTAACCGACCAGCGGCGTTTAACCTTGGACCAATAACAAAGCCTAAATCAGAGGCGACCATTTTACGTTTATCGCGCCCAGCGACTTCAATTAACGCTTGAATACCTGGTCGGCATTTATCACTACGAATACGCAGTAATCCTTGATGGACTAAAATACGGTTGTTTTCATCCAGGGGCACCACGTCAGCCACGGTCCCTAAGGCGACAATATCGAGCAGGTCAGCTAAATTTGGGACCTCAATATTATTCTGGGCGAACCAATCGACACTGCGCAAATGGGCTCTGAGTGCGAGCATTAAATAAAATGCTACGCCTACCCCAGCCAAATTCTTTGACATGAATGCACAGTTTGGTTGATTCGGGTTGACGATTGCATCGGCGATGGGCAAGGTTTCTGCGGCTAGGTGGTGATCTGTGATCAGCACTGTTATCCCTAATTCTTTTGCTCGCTCAACACCAGCAAAGCAGGCAATGCCATTATCTACGGTCATAATTACCTGAGCACCTTGCTCATGAGCAACATCAACAATTTGCGGGCTAAGTCCGTAGCCAAAGTTAAAGCGATTTGGTACCAAGTAGTCATGGTTTTTACAGCCCATCATACCTAACGCGAGCATACTTAACGCCGTACTTGTGGCGCCATCGGCGTCGAAGTCTCCCACGATAATAATCCGCTTACTCTGTGCTAACGCATCGGCCAATATCCTAACGGCCTCGCCCACACCTGACATGTCTTTGTAATGCAAAAGCGCTTTAGCACTTCGCTCCAACTGTTGCTCAGATGTTATGCCGCGGGTGGCATAAATTTGCTTTAAGGTAGGATTGATTGAGTCGGGTAAATGCTCAACAGAAACGGGGGAACGGCGGCGTATTTGCACAAACTTACTCTAGATTGATTACACTAAAAACAAGGAAAAGCAGGAGTGTGACTCCTGCTTAAAATCTTATGACGCGTGTTGTATTGCCTGCAGTAACTTTTCTGGGGGTTGATAGCCAGGCACAACGCTACCATCAGGTAAAATAATATTTGGTGTACCGTTTACGCCCACGCTCTGCCCAAAATTATATTGCTCTGCCACTTGGTTTGAACAACTTGCTTTGGCTACGTTTTCACCCCCTTTTGCTTCATCTAGGGCTTTTTGCGGATTGGCAGCGCACCAAACTGACACCATGTCTTGATATGGTTTACTGTTTATACCTGCGCGAGGAAAGGCTAAGTAGCGTACTGTGATCCCCAAATCGTTATATTCTTCCATCTGGTTATGCAACTTACGGCAATACCCGCAGGTAATATCAGTAAACACATTCACCACATATTTTTCTTTGTCAGCTTTGTATTCAATCACTGAGTCTTTGAAATGCTCAATGCCATCAATACGCATTTTGGTTAATGTTGTTTCAGTTTCATTGCGCATTCCTTCATCTAAATTGAAGATACGGGCTTGCAAAAAGTATTTGCCGTCATCGCTGGTATAAAACAGCCCCTTGTCGGTTTGTACTTGCAGTAGTCCAGGGACAGGCGCATCACCAATTGACGTGACTTGCATCCCTAACGACATTTGAATTTTTTGTTTAACACTATCAAGGTTTTGATTGTTGTCTGCTGCCATGCTCATGCCAGAGCTAACTGATAAGAAGGTAAACGCAGCCAGTAATAACACACGATATTTCATATAAATTCCAATTTGAACGGATAAAGATAAGACCCTAACTGGGAAAAATAATTTCATTTTTGTGGCCCAATGTTAACTGCTAATGGTAGCGATACCAAGAGCACGACACAATTACTCACACTATTGACTGCCGATCTGGCCGCGGCTTATGACCCTCTAGGATGATGGTTTGCTACCAACTCTTGCAAGCGAGCAGTGGCAACATGGGTGTATATTTGCGTAGTGGACAAATCACTGTGCCCTAACAACATTTGCACAACACGCAAATCAGCACCGTGATTCAACAAATGCGTTGCAAACGCATGACGCAAAGTATGAGGAGACAGGTCACTGGTGATGTTAGCTTGTGCGGCGTGAAATTTTATTCGGTGCCAGAACGTTTGCCGCGTCATAATCGTACCGCGATTGCTAGGAAACAATACGTCACTTTCGTTTCTCAGCAATGCTCCTCTTGCCTCTTTTAGGTACTTGGTTAACCAATCTAATGCTTCTTCACCTAGGGGAACCAAACGTTCCTTATTCCCTTTGCCGGTCACTCTGACCACACCTTGTGAAATACTCAATTGTCCGACGCGTAATGTTACTAACTCTGTGACCCTCAATCCCGTGGCATACAAGACTTCCAGCATTGCCTTATCACGCAAATGAATCGGGTCACCCGTTTGTGGAGCGTTGAGTAAGTCATCGACTTGTTGCTCAGAAAGCGTTTTAGGTAAGGGCTTGCTGAGCTTCGGATTTTGCATTCGGCTTACAGGGTCATCTTCACGCAGGCCGTGAGCTAGCATGTAACCAGAAAAGCGCCGCAAACTGCTTAAACATCGCGCGCTGCTACGCTCAGTTAACCCGCTGTCATAACGATGAGCCAAATACTGATTAATATCTTCAGTTTGAATATCAAGCAAGTGAGTGCGAGACAGATGCTTGTTCAGATAATCACTGAATTTAGTCAAGTCGCTACGATAGGCTTCAAGGGTGTTTTCGCTTAACCCTTTTTCTAACCATATCGTATCTAAAAATTGTTCTATTACAACGCGATCTTCAGGCTTACTGGTCAATGTGCGTTTCCTGCCCACATTGCCAACACACCTCAAAATTACCACCATTGGTTTCACCGCAGGCGGAGCATTCCCACTCAACCGACGTCTGAGTTTCCATTTGGTCGATGAGTAGTTCGGCCCGTTGCTGCCAACTGCCATCGTTTAACCACACTTCTGGTTGGCAATCTAAAGGAGACAACTCGCCCATAGCGCCGCTGGCAAATTCATTTTTGATAAAGCATGGAATGTTATGCTCATCAAGGAGTTGCTTAACCTGCCACACCATAAAGCGGTCGTTATTGGTATAAAGTTTCATCATGTCTCATAAACTGGGTAAGTAAAGTCAGTCATATTAATCCATGTCAATGGATACATTGGATAAGGAGCCTAAAGCGTTGCCTTGATCTGAGTCTAGCTTAATCATCAGGCGCAAATCATTTGGTGAGTCCGCATGATGTATCGCTTGTTCTAAACTGATTTTTTGTTCTTGATACAAGGTATATAACGCCATATCAAAACTCTGCATTCCCAGTTCTTTACCTTTACGCATAGCATCTTTCAAGCTGCCTATTTCATTACGCTGAATCAAATCAGTTACCAATGGAGAATTTAACAGAATTTCAATAGCTGCGACCCGTCCCTTGCCATCAACGGTCGGCACTAACTGCTGTGCGATCACGGCGCGCATGTTTAAACTTAAATCAAATCGCAGTTTTTCGTGCTGCTCTGGCGGGGCGAGATGCATAATACGCTCAATCGCCTGATTGGCATTATTAGCATGCAGTGTCGCTACGCACAAATGGCCGGTATCCGCAAACGACATGGCATACTCCATGGTTTCCATAGAACGAATTTCACCAATCAAAATCACATCTGGCGCTTGGCGCAGTGAGCTTTTTAACGCATCGTCAAACGATTGAGTATCAATACCCACTTCTCGCTGAGTCACCACACTGCTTTGGTGCTCATGCACGAATTCAATCGGATCCTCTATCGTGAGAATATGCCCCTTGGAGTGTTTATTACGATGACCGATAAGCGCTGCCAGCGAAGTCGATTTACCGGTCCCCGTTGCACCAACAAACAACACTAAACCACGTTTGCTCATGATGATGTCTTTGAGCACGGGTGGTAAGCCTAGGTCATCTGCTTTGGGTATTTCAGTGACAATGCGCCTCACCACCATGCCCGGCATATCTCGCTGCCAAAAAGCACTGCAACGAAATCGCCCTATTCCCTCACGGGCAATAGCAAAATTACATTCTTTTGTTTGCACGAATTGCTCTTTCTGCGCGTCTGTCATGGCGTCTTGCACTAACCCCCACGCACTCTCTTCGTCTAATTTTCTGCCTCCAACAGGGGTAAGTTGACCGTTAATTTTCGCACTAATGGGCATGCCTACGGTGATAAACAAATCAGAGGCATCTAAATCTGTCATTTCTTGTAAGTAAGGGGTTAGATCCATAATGGTCTCGACTTAATGGTTTATCCAATTGGGCTAAAAATTCACACCAGGTTTTTTATCAATAGATAACGACGATGCATCTTCATTGGTAATCAGTCCCTGAGCGACCATTTTCTGCAAACACTGATCCATAGTTTGCATACCGTGGGCTTGGCTAGTTTGCATGACAGAGTACATTTGAGGCACTTTGTCTTCACGAATAAGATTTCGAATCGCCGGGATACCAAGCATAATTTCGTGCGCCGCCACACGTCCACCACCAACTTTTTTAAGCAATGTTTGTGAAATCACCGCCCGTAAAGACTCAGATAACATGGAGCGCACCATGGATTTCTCTTCTGCAGGGAATACATCAATTAATCGGTCAATGGTCTTAGGCGCAGAATTGGTATGCAAAGTGCCAAAAACGAGATGCCCCGTTTCGGCCGCGGATATGGCTAAGCGGATTGTTTCTAGGTCCCGTAACTCCCCCACTAAAATAACGTCGGGATCTTCACGTAAAGCTGAGCGTAACGCATTGCTAAAACTGTGAGTATCACGGTGTACCTCACGTTGATTCATGACACACAGTTTGTTTTCGTGCACAAATTCGATCGGATCCTCAATGGTCAATATATGCTCGCGCTTATGACGATTAATATGATCAACCATGGCAGCTAGTGTGGTGCTTTTACCTGACCCCGTCGCCCCTGTAACCAATACAATTCCCGTAGGCTGATTGATAATATCCTTGAAAATCTGCGGTGCGCCTAAATCATCCAAACTAAGTATTTTACTGGGAATGGTTCTTAGCACTGCTGCAGCACCGCGATTTTGTACAAAGGCATTTACCCGAAAACGAGATAAGTCTTTTACTTCAAATGAAAAGTCAGTCTCGAGGTTTTCCTCGTATTCTTTGCGCTGATTATCATTCATAATTTCGTATATCAGTCCATGCACTTGCTTGTGATCTAAGGCAGGAACATTCAACCGGCGCATTTCACCATCGACCCGAATAATCGGCGGCAGCCCAGCTGATAGGTGTAAATCAGATGCGTTATTTTTGACACTAAAGGCTAAAAGTTCGGTAATATCCAAAGCCTATTCTCCGTTAACAAGTTGCAATATGGGAACAATAGCAGAACGACTTAAAATCGCACTGAAAACAATCACAAAGAGTGTTTGTGAAGCTAATCGTCCAGCAAATTCAGTCAAATTACTAGCAGTAACCAAAACCAAACCCGTATCAGATATCGTGCAAGCGTATGAAGCTGGACACCGTTTATTCGGTGAAAATTATGTCCAAGAAGGTGTAGACAAAATTCAGCAACTTCGCGAATTCGATGATATTCAATGGCATTTTATCGGCCCTTTGCAATCAAACAAGACCCGGCTTGTGGCGGAAAACTTTGATTGGGTTCACAGTATAGACCGTCTCAAAATAGCGCAGCGCTTGAACGACCAACGCAGTGCTCACAAAAAGCTAAACGTATGTATTCAAGTTAATATCGACAATGAAGCCAGTAAAGCTGGTGTGCCCCCAGAAGAGGTAAATCTACTGGCTGAGCAAATAAGTAACATGCCGAATTTGACCTTACGTGGATTGATGACCATCCCGAGAGTGCAACAAAATGCAGAAATGCAGCGTGATAGTTTATCCGCTATGAACGCACTATTTGTGCAACTACAGACAAAATACCCGCAAATTGATACTCTAAGTATGGGAATGTCAAACGATATGCAATTGGCTATCGAGTGCGGATCAACCATGGTTAGGATCGGCAGCGCAATTTTCGGTTCCCGTCAGTAAAATCGAGCTTAATTTTATACAATCAATATCGATTTTCATTCTTTGAAAACCACAACATAGGATAATTATGCAACATAGACATATCGCCTTTATCGGCGCAGGAAACATGAGCAGAAGCATCATCAGTGGCATGTGTAACAGTGGCTACCCAGCCGATAAGATCATCGCCAGCAATCCATCTATGCCTAAGTTAACAGCCCTTGAAAGTGATTTTTCTATTCAGATTACTCAGCAAAATAAACACGCTGTAGAAAGCGCCGAAGTGATTGTACTGGCCGTTAAACCTCAACTAATGGAAGAGATGTGTGCCAATTTAAAAGACACAGTCTCTTTAGACGGCAAGTTATTTATCTCCATCGCAGCAGGCATTGAAACTTCTCGCTTAGGCGAAATGCTAGGCGGCCAAACAAACATAGTGCGTACTATGCCCAACACCCCTAGCTCTCTTGGAAAAGGCATGACAGGCCTCTATGCTACTGAACATGTTAGCCAACAAGATAGAGACTATGCAGGTGATTTGATGGCTCAAGTAGGCGAAATTGCCTGGGTTGACAAAGAATCACTGATCAACGGCGTTATTGCCGCCGCAGGGAGCAGCCCAGCCTATTTTTATACCTTTTTAGAAGCGATGCAAAAAGAAGCTGAAAGCCAAGGATTTGATCACCAAACCGCCCGCTTACTTGTTCAGCAGGCTATGCTAGGTGCAGCAGAAATGGTTTGTCACAATCCGCAACTTGAAATAAGCGAATTGCGTGCCCAAGTTACTTCAAAAGGTGGCACCACCGCGAAAGCCGTGGAGCATTTTCAAGAGCAAGGTATCGATACATTGGTATCTGGTGCTATGCAAGCGGCCGTTACCCGAGCCGAAGAAATGGCCAAATTGTTTTAATTAGTTTTTAGGAAGACTTATATCTATGAGCGCGATGCAGTTTTTAGTCAGTACCCTGTTCGAATTGTACTTAATGGTAGTGCTGCTGCGCTTTTGGTTACAATTAGCCAGAGCGGATTTCTATAACCCTTTTAGTCAGTTTGTGGTCAAAGCCACTCACCCCATAGTCGGGCCGCTGCGCAGGATACTTCCTTCCATCGGTAGAATAGACACCGCAACCTTAGTGTTAGCGCTATTAGTGGCGGGTTTAAAAATAGTCGCATTAAACCTACTGATAGGTAACACCAACATTAATCCTTTAGGGCTAGTAATTGGGTCATTTTATTTAGTAGTTAAAGAAGCGCTTTCGCTGATGATGTGGGTGTTGATTATTCGCGCCATCATGAGCTGGGTCAGCCAAGGTTACAACCCTATGGATATGGTGTTAGGTCAATTAACAGAGCCACTACTCGCCCCTATTAGAAGACGTCTTCCTAGCCTAGGCGGTTTAGATTTATCCGTTATGGTGGTTATTTTAGTGATTATATTTTTACAAAAACTACTGGGTGATATCTTTGGTTATTTCTAAACGCTCGCTATTGGCTGGCGGCTTGATGTTGCTTGCCAATCTACTTTTCTCGGTAATAGCGTTAGCTGAGCAAAAAGAAACATTGGGTAACTGGGATGTGCACTATATCGCCTTGAACAGCACTTTTATTACTCCTGATATTGCTAAACATTACTCGATAGTGCGCAGTAAATATAATGGCATAATTAACATTTCGGTACTGAACAAAGCGGATCAAAAAGCCCAGTCCGCTGTATTAACCGGTACTGCTCGCAATTTACTCGGCGTCAGCAAAAACCTAACGTTCAAAGAAGTCAGTGAAGGGGATGCCATTTATTACATAGCGGCATTGCCTTTTAGTGATCAGGAAACCTTTCGCATTACAGTCAACATAAATGACGGAACTGACCAGCAAGTCCTTAAGTTTCAACATAAATTTTACGCTGAATAGGAAAAATTTAGACCAAAGTTATGCCTAGATAACATTGCGTCATTTGTCGTTCTCACTTACTGTTTAATCTCCAATCGGAGGCTAACATGCATAAGCAGTGTAAAATGGAATCACCAGTAGATATTTTACCGGTAGATAAATCAAAACGGAGCACACTAACAACCATTGCTAAAGGTGTAGCGCTAGGCACCTCTGTCTTGCATGCACCCTACGTTTTTGCTCGAAATAAGTTGACGTTACGTGTTTTAGGCACACACGTTACGTTACAAGAGCCATTGCGCCAACGCGCCATGAGCGATCTTGGTATCGATATTAAATTCGAGCCTAAAGGCAGTCCTGGAGTGCTGCAGCGTGGGCTTTTAGCGCCTGAAAGCTTTGATATTTATGAGCAGTGGTCGAATAGTATTCGCCCGCTTTGGCGAAACGGCTCTATCCAACCTATTGAAACAAAACGTATTGCGCACTGGGACGAAATTAATTCCTTGTGTAAAACCGGCAAGGTCACGCCAGCAGCAAAATATGGAGCGGGCGATGCCCCTTTTAAAATTGTAAATATTCAAAAAGATGGCACCCTTGGCAGTGAGCAAACCGGTCGAGTTAGCTTTCTTCCCTATGTTCACAATGTGGACTCCTTCGGTTACAACACCAATGAAATAGTCAAAGGAATTGCCTACAAGACTGAGAGCTGGGGTTGGTTGCTAGACAGTAAATACAGAGGAAAAGTGGGTATTATCAACGATCCAACCATTGGGTTATTTGATCTCGCCCTTGCTGCAGACGCTAGTGGCATGCTCAAGTTTGCCGATATAGGTAATATTACAACCGATGAGCTCGATCGTTTGTTTGATTTGCTAATCGATTTAAAACACCAACAACATTTTGGTGGCTTTTGGAATTCAGTACCCGAATCAGTTGAGTTTATGCGCACTGGTCGCGTGAATATCGAAAGCATGTTTTCCCCAGCGGTATCATCTCTTAATGGTCAAAACGTTCCCGTTACGTTTGCAGCACCAAAAGAAGGATACCGAGGCTGGCATGGGGTGATGTGTTTGTCGTCACGCTCCCAAGGTCGAAGGAAAGACATGGCTTATGAATATATGAATTGGTGGCTGTCTGGGTGGCCTGGCGCTTTCATTGCTCGTCAGGGTTATTATATATCTAATCCACAGCGCTCGTCAGGTTATCTTGAGCAAAGTGAGTGGGACTATTGGTATAATGGTAAGCCAGCGGGCCAACCACTGAAAGGACCTGATGGCAATGTATCAGTCCGACGAGGTCAGGTGCGCTCGGGGGGAAGCTACACGGATCGTTTTAGTAATGTTGCCGTGTGGAATACCGCGATGCCAACCTATGACTATACCTTGCAAAAATGGTATGAATTTATAAGTTCATAATTATGGCAGAGAAGTTTACACGTGTTTAAAACCCTTAAAGCCCAAATACTGCTTGTTTCTGTCATCTTGATTCTACTGCTTGTTTTACAAGTATTTGTTACGCGCAGCAATCAAGGTACTTTCGTCAATAGTTTAGATTTGACGCATCAAGCCGTCATTAAGGTCAGTCTGGTACGCGAATTGGAGCGTGACGTATTAGATTTACAGCGCAACGTGTTAATTTACAAAGATTCCGCAAGCAAGTCGGCTATTACTCGCTTTAATTCTCTCATTCAAAGCTCGATAGAAAACTTGGCCAAACTCGAAGCCCTGACGAGCAATGAAGAACAGGTCGATGTGTATCACGGTTTTATTGCGAGAATGCGCAGCCACATTGCAGAATACAAAGACAATTTCTCTAACGTTATAGCAGGACGAAGTAAACGCGATACCTTGTTCAATAAACATTTATCAATAGATATCAATGATGTTTTAAGCCAACTATCCCACCATGACGGCTCTACAACAGTGCAGGTTGAAGGAGCTAAGTATCACATTACCCAAGCTGAAAATGTAACTTACCAATACTTATTAAACCCAGATTATCAATTGGTTGAAATTTTCCGTACAGAGTTAGATAAAGCAAAAGCTCTGCTCTCGCAAGACCGTACATCAGTGCAAGATTATACCTCGCACATGGACAAACTAGACAAAATCGATGGAGAATTTCTGCAGTTAACCAATGTCACCAGTGGCTATTTGTTTTTGGTTAACGTCGTAATGGCAGGCTCTGCTAATGAATTCTTATTTATGGCGCGAGAGCTTAATCGCCTTGTAACATCAAAGCTTGGGGATACCAATGAACAAGTAAAAAACAATATAGAGAACAATCAAATCAGCAGTGATTTATTCTCAATTATTGGTATTTTGCTAGCTTGCATCACGGCGTACTTCTTAGCATCTCGCATCATGCTACCGATCAATACCATTACGGAAGTGTTCAAAAAGCTTGCCAAGGGTGAGGACGTAGACGCTATTCCGGGTATTACTCAGCAAAATGAAATCGGCCAACTCGCTAATGCTGCTGACGTGTTCCATGAAAAAAATAAGCAAACGACGGCATTGTTATTAGAAGCTCAGCGGCTTAATAGTGAACAAGAAACCTTGAATGCTGAACTAGTGGAAGCAAAACACAAAGCTGAACAAGCGACCGTCTCCAAAAGCATGTTTTTGGCCAACATGAGTCATGAAATACGCACCCCAATGAATGGCATTATTGGTTTATTAGACGTAGTCATGAAAAGCGAGTTAACGTCAACGCAACGTCAGCATCTCAACAAAGTGGTTTACTCAAGCCAAATTTTAATGAGCTTAATCAATGATATTTTAGATTTCTCAAAAGTAGAAGCAGGCAAGCTAGACATCGAGCAAGTCGAATTTTCGCTTAATTCGGTATTTGCCAATCTACTCACTAATATTTCAGCCAGAGCCCAAGAAAAGAACTTAAACGTGCGCTTTATTTGTGACCCGAATATCCCTCCTACTCTAATAGGCGACCCTTTACGGATTAGTCAGGTCTTACTTAATTTATCAAGTAATGCTGTTAAGTTTACACGCAATGGCTCAGTAACAATTTCTGTGACTTACGACATCATCCCTAACAGCAACAAATTGTTGTTAAGGGCGCGAGTGCGAGACACAGGCATAGGCATGTCTAAAGAGCAATTAGATAAAGTGTTCGAATCATTCACCCAAGCCGATGGTTCCACTAGTCGAGATTTTGGTGGAACGGGTCTAGGGCTGACAATAGTGAAGCAGTTAGTCAAGCTAATGGGCGGTAAAGTCACCGCTGAGTCAAAAGTGAACGTAGGGAGTACCTTTGAAGTATCGTTCACCGTGATTTCACAGTCTAACGAGCAGCATATCTTTTACATAGAGCCTCAATTGAAGCGTAAACTCTATTATTTTAGTAAAACACCAAAAGGCTTTATTGAACAACAATACTTTGCCAATGTGGCGATGGGGTTTCATCACTTTCCTCATATGCAATTGGAATCAATGCTCGATGAAATTACTGACCGCGATATCGTTATTATCGATATTGCCGATTTAGATGAGCACAAAGCCATAGGAACATCCCTACAGCGTTTGAAAAGTGACAATAGAAACGTAGGCTTTATCACTGACACCCAGCCTAGCAACTTACCGCAAAAACTGATCAACATGTGGAGTTTTGCTTGTTTGACACATCCTTTCACTCCGGGTCAGCTCACATCGCATATTTATGCATTATTAAATGATGACAAGTTTGTTTCTGATATACCCAGCCCGCAATTTAAAGAACAGCTTGAATATGACGGACATGTTCTTTTGGTTGAAGACAACAGTATTAATCAGGTCGTAACAGGGGAAATGCTGCGCGTATTAGGGATTACCTTCGATATTGCCGAAAATGGCCAGCAAGCGGTAACAAAAGTAATCAATTCTGCGCATTATGACCTAGTGCTAATGGATATACAGATGCCGGTTATGGATGGCTATGAGGCCACCAAAGAAATTCGCCAGCAAGGGTTACTTGATTTAATCATTTGCGGTCTATCTGCAAATGCGATGAAAGAAGACTTTATTCAAGCTAAAGACGTTGGGATGAATGAGTATTTAACTAAACCCCTAAAGCTTGTTTCTCTCGAAGAAATGTTCAGTAAATACCTTCCGGCCAAAAAAGTAACAAGAGCAAACGCTGACAATCCTTAACTGTGTTTGCTCTACCTAATGACACGCCCTTATAGCCCAATCGCAACAGGCTTTTTAGGGCCCCTAGTTTAACTCACAACAACTAGTTTACTCACTGTGCTCTTCTCGATACTCCCGCGGCGTTTTGTCATAATGCTTTTTAAATACGGCGTACATGTATTGTAATGATGGGTACCCACATAACGCGGCAATTTCTGTGGTAGATGCACTGCCTTTTACTAGCATTTCACACGCTTTATTCAGTTTTTCATTGTGGATTTCAGTATGGATACTATGCCCTCTTTCATCCTTAAAGCGCTGCTCCAAGTTTGAGCGTGAAACCCCTACATAATCTAGCACCTGGTCGACTTTTATGCCTCTGGAGGCATTTTGTCTTATAAAATGCATTGCTTGGATCACATAAGGATCGTTAAGTGCTTTAAAGTCAGTTGACTGGCGTTCTGATACACCCGCAGGTGGCACCAATACACGTTTATTTTTTAGATGACTGTTCTCTAGGCGTCTATGCAATAGTTTCGCAGCTTGAAACCCCATTTCAAAACAACCTTGGGTCACCGAACTCAAACTAATACGACTTAAGTATCGAGCGATGTCATCATCATCTATCCCTACAATAGAGATGTTATCTGGCACAAGTTTGCCTATATGCTCACAGGCCTGAAGTAGATGACGGGCACGGGCATCGGTCACACTGATTATCCCCACTGGATTTGGTAAGCCTTGAAGCCAATCTGATAAGCGGTTCATGGTGTACTGCCACGTTTCAGGCCGAGTAGGATGACCGCGATAAATAGAGCATTCATAACCATCTGCTTCACATAATTTGGTAACCGCTTTCTCACGCTCAACCGCCCATCGGTGGTCTTTGTCACTGGGCAAGCCATAAAACGCAAAGCGTTCTAAACCTTTCTTTTTTAAATGTTCATATGCGGCTTGTACCACAGCAAAATTATCTGTGGCGACGTAAGGTACGTCTGGGTAATCCTCTTCTTTGGAATACGAACCTCCAACCCCAACTACTGGAATTTTACTGTTCACTAGCATCTTCTGAATAGAGGGGTCATCAAAATCAGCAATGATGCCATCCCCGCCCCAGTCTTCAATATGATCTAACCGTGTTAGAAAATCTTCCTCTAAGTACACATCCCAGTCTACTTTTGAAGATTGCAAATAGTGTCCAATCCCTTCTATTACTTGGCGGTCGTATACTTTGTTAGCATTAAATAACAAACTAATACTGTGCTTCGCTTGAAACATATATCACCTAATCTTTCTTACTGTCCGCTCATATAGTGCATTAGCCAGTATCACGGAACTACTACATTACTCGTTAAGAGTGTTACGAAATTTCGTTATTAAATTTCGTTATTACCTGCATTGCAGTTTAATTTAATCGTTCTGCTAGTATTTGCCAAACTCATTATTTGACAGGTATTCCCATGTTTTTAGGTGTTGATTTAGGAACCTCTGGCATAAAGTTGGTGCTAACCAACAGCAGCGGAGAAATCGTAGATAGCGCAAGCAGTGCGTTTGAAGTGTCGAGACCAAAGCCTTTGTGGTCTGAGCAAAACCCACAAGATTGGTGGGACGGTTTTTGCGCAGCCATGGACCAACTTAATACTCAGCACGACTTATCAGCCGTTAAGGCAATGGGTTTTGCTGGACAAATGCATGGCGCTACCCTACTTGATACACAGCAACAAGTGCTTCGCCCTGCCATTTTATGGAACGATGGGCGCTGTGAAGCTCAGTGCGCTGAAATTGAAAAGCAGGTTCCGAATGCTCGAGAGATAACTGGCAACATTATTATGCCTGGCTTTACCGCCCCTAAATTATTGTGGGTAAAGCAACATGAGCCTGACGTGTTCGCAAAAATTGATAAAGTGCTGTTGCCGAAAGATTATTTACGCTTTTTGCTCAGTGGAGAATTCGCCTCTGATATGTCGGATGCGGCAGGCACCATGTGGTTAGACGTGGATAACCGCTGCTGGCATCAAGACATGCTGCGGGCCAGTGGATTAAACGAATCACACATGCCTGCTTTATTTGAAGGCAATGAGATCACAGGTACCTTGAGTGATGACGTTGCCAAGCGCTGGAACATGAACCCAGTCCCTTTGGTTGCAGGGGCAGGTGACAACGCTGCCGGTGCTATTGGAGTCGGTATCGTTAAACCTGGTCAGGCAATGCTTTCCCTTGGCACATCCGGCGTTTATTTTGCGGTCAGTGAAGGGTTCCGCAGCAATCCTGAGTCCGCGGTACACAGTTTTTGTCACGCCCTGCCGGGTACCTGGCATCTTATGTCGGTCATGCTAAGCGCTGCGAGCTGCTTACAATGGTACAGCGAGCAAGTCGCCAAAACAGAGGTCTCCGCTCTACTGAACGAGCTTGAGCGAGCAAAGCAAGACAATATGCTGGATACCCTCAACGGCCCTATGTTTTTACCTTACCTAAGCGGAGAGCGTACACCACACAATAACCCTAATGCCACGGGTGCGTTTTTCGGTTTGACCCATTCAAGCTCTCAGGTTGCATTAACCCACAGTGTATTAGAGGGCGTCACGTTTGGGCTTGCCGATGGGGTTGAGGCCTTGCATGCCTCAGGCGTTAAAGTGGATGAAATCACCCTAATTGGCGGCGGGGCCAAAAGCCCTTACTGGCGACAACTTATCGCTGATGTATTGCAGCGTCCAGTAACCTATCGTCAAGGTGGTGATGTAGGTCCTGGTTTGGGAGCTGCGCGTCTGGCACAACTCGCGACACAACCAGACACCCCTATCGAACAAATTTGCCCTCAACCGACGCTTGATTCTGTATATCAGCCGAATAGAGATAAGGCTGACACTTACACCACCCGTCGTGCAACGTTCTCAGCTCTATATCAGGCAACGAGTAAATTTATATAGCCCATTATGGCGCGGTATTCCGCGCCTAATGACATTTTTAAAACCCACAATTCACAAAAGTTAATCTAAAAAACGTAATTGTTGTACCCCTCATCACTTGTGATGATGAAGGACACAAAGCGTCATTATCAGCATTAATTAGGAGAGCCTCATGGCTGAGTATTTTAAAAATATCCCGAAAGTACAATTTGAAGGTACAAGTTCAGACAACCCTTTGGCATTTCGTCATTACAACCCAGAAGAAATGGTGTTGGGTAAAAGCATGAAAGAGCATTTACGCTTAGCTGCATGTTATTGGCACAACTTCTGTTGGGATGGAGCAGATGTATTCGGTGCAGGCACGTTCAACCGTCCTTGGTTACAAGCTGGTGACGCCATGCAACGCGCAAAAGAAAAAGCTGACGTTGCGTTTGAATTTTTCTCAAAATTGAATATTCCCTATTACTGTTTCCATGACGTTGATGTGTCACCAGAAGGTAATTCAATTAAAGAGTACATCAATAATTTCGCGCAAATGACAGATGTTCTTGAAGCGAAACAAGACGAAACTGGCCTTAAGTTGCTTTGGGGTACAGCGAACTTATTCAGTAATCCGCGTTATGCTAGCGGTGCGGCTTCTAGCCCTAACCCTGAAGTATTTACTTATGGTGCAACTCAGGTAATGCACGCCATGAATGCGACTAAGCGTTTGGGTGGTGAAAACTACGTGCTGTGGGGTGGTCGTGAAGGCTACGAAACCTTGTTAAACACCGATCTACGCCAAGAGCGTGAGCAACTAGGTCGTTTCATGAACATGGTTGTTGAACATAAACATAAAATTGGCTTTAAAGGATTATTACTAATCGAACCTAAGCCTCAAGAGCCGACTAAGCATCAGTACGATTACGACACTGCCACTGTTTATGGCTTCTTGAAGCAATACGGTTTAGAAAACGAATTTAAAGTGAACATTGAAGCGAACCACGCCACCTTAGCGGGTCACTCGTTCCAGCATGAAGTGGCAACGGCTATATCACTTGGCTTGTTTGGTAGTATCGACGCCAATCGTGGTGATCCTCAACTAGGTTGGGACACGGATCAGTTCCCTAATAGTGTTGAAGAATTATCATTGGTTATTTATGAAATTCTTAAATCGGGCGGCTTCACGTCTGGTGGCTTTAACTTCGACACCAAATTACGTCGCCAAAGCTCTGATCCACAAGATATGTTTATTGCACATATTGGCGGTATGGACCACCTTGCTATGGGCCTGAAAAAAGCCGCGAAGATGATTGAAAACGACTTCCTTGGTCAAGCAGTAAGCAAACGCTACGCTGGCTGGAACGGAGAATTAGGAAAAGGTATTCAAGGGGGCGAGTTTACTCTTGAGTCCTTAGCTAACCTATGTGTTGATAAGGACCTGCAACCTAAGCATGTTAGTGGCCAGCAGGAACTTCTTGAAAACAAAGTCAATAACGTTCTTTACGGCTAATACCTTTTGAAGAGCGAGTGCCACTCCTATTCGCCCTTTAATGACGTATAAGTCTGAAGCGCCCGTCCTGTTAAGCGCTTACCGACAAATGCCTAACATTCGTTAGGCATTTTTTTGTCTCTCGTTAGCATTATTTTAATCCCCACGCTTAACAACAAATGCTGCGCAGCGATAGCAGTCTTCCTCTTCGTACACCCCCCCCTATCTACAGTATTTAGTCCTTGTAACTAACATTATTGCCCCTGACCGCTAACGTATTCTATCTCATGCCTCACTTTACAATTCTTAAGTACTAGGTGCCCAGCACAGCGCACGCCCTCTCTCAATAGGCAAAGCTATACGCTTTGAATGGCAAGTCTTATCTTAAATGAGATAGAGAATATCCATGGGAGGTGCAGGCCGAGCATAATGCTCGGCCCCTCAAAAACGTGCCCGCTAGTAAAAAATTACCTGAGTTAAAGTGAATTAGGCAAAAAAAAGCCGCTATAAGAAGCGGCTTTCACACAAACGATTGCCTTAACCGTGCATTTCTTCTAGTTCTTTACCCTTAGTTTCTTCTACCAACTTGTACACAAACAGGATAGATATCAACGCCCCAAGTGCATAAATACTGTATGCCCCAGCAAGCCCGATCGAGGCCAAGAATACTGGAAAGGTAAAGGTCACAATGAAGTTTGCTCCCCACTGAGCAAAACCTGCCACTGCCAACCCTGAGCCACGGATTTGATTGGGAAACATTTCTCCTAACATCACCCACATTACCGGGCCCCAAGACAAGTTAAAGAAAAATACATAGGCGTTGGCGGCAACCAAGGCAACTACACCTTGCTCGCCTAAACTCAAGTTGCCATTAATATCTAGCCCAGAATTAGCAAACACATAAACCATAGTGCCTAACGTTAACGTCATGCCGATAGAGCCAATCAACAAAAATGGCTTACGACCCACTTTATCAATAAGTGACATAGTGACAAATACAGCGGCAATACTGACTGCCCCACTAATCACGTTAATCATCAGCGCGTCAGATTCTGAAAAACCAGCCGCTTGCCACAAAACAGCGCCATAATAGAACACAACATTGATCCCAACTAATTGCTGGAAAACCGCCAAGCCGATTCCAACCCACATAATAGGGCGAATTTTACCGCTGACTTTATCAATTAAGTCGGTTAATTTCGGTTTCGATTCCTCTGTTTCACGAGACGCTTCAATTTCAGTTAGCTTGTTTTGCCCCTGAGCATCGCCGTACAAGGCGTTCAACACACGCTTGGCTTTTTCAGTATTGTTGCTAATAACCAAATAACGAGGACTTTCAGGAATAAACATCAATGCAACTAAAAACAAGGTCGCTGGGATCAACTCAATCCAAAACATCCAGCGCCAAGCTTGATAGCCTAGCCAAAATTCAGCAGTAGATGCGCCCGCAAAATCAGCCAAAAAGTAGTTACTCACAAAGGCCGAGAACAAGCCAAAAATAATGGCCACCTGCTGCACTGAGGATAGCGTGCCACGAAAGCGCGCAGGTGCAATCTCACTAATATACGCAGGCGCCATTACTGACGCTGCCCCTACGGCTAACCCGCCTAAGATACGGTAAACTACAAACTCCATGGAAGAAGTAGATATCCCCGACCCCCACGCACTGATAATAAAGAATATGGCGGCAGTGATAAGCAATGGCCGGCGCCCGAATCGATCCGCTAAGCGGCCTGCACTAAAAGCCCCTACTGCACACCCTAGTAACATGCTCGACACATTAAAACCGGTACCTGCATTATCAGAATTAAAAGCGCTTTGTAGCCCATCGACTGTGCCGTTTATTACGCCACTATCAAAACCAAATAGGAAGCCACCTATGGTCGCCACGCAACTGACAAGAATAATCATCAGTGTATTTTCGTTATTATGAGACAAAATCTATTCCTCTTATTTATCTCTAGTGAGAGCGCCAAACACGAGCCATTGTTTGCGTTGTTTGTTAGCTCTTTGTCGGCACTAATTAGCACAAAGCCTGAACATAGTTCAGGCCGTTGTGTCGTTACTTGTAATAAGCCTGATAAGGCACAATCGTGCCATCGTCGTTATATTTTAATTCTGCCATCTTCACGCTACGTAAATGGGTCTGCCCTTTCGAAAGCGTGCTGTCGTGATAGAACAAATACCATTTGCCCTGAAATTCAGCGATAGAATGGTGATTTGTCCAGCCAATTACTGGGTCAAGCACCACCCCCTTAAAAGTATATGGCCCCATTAAGTTGTCACTCATGGCATAAACAATTTTGTGGGTATCTCCGGTGGAATAAGACAGATAATAATTCCCTTGGTATTTATGCACCCATGCAGCTTCGAAGAAACGGCGGTCTAAATCGCCTTGCTTAATCGGCTCACCATTTTCATCTAAAATCATGATGTCTTGTGGCTCACCATCCATTGATAACATGTCATCACCCAATTTCACTGCTTTAGGCATCAATGCAGGCTCATCGTCAGCTGGGTAGTCATCTTGCTGGTTATATTCACCTTTTGTCCAACGTTGTAATTGCCCGCCCCATATTCCACCGAAAAATAAATAATGTTGCTGATCGTCATCTTTAAAAACGGCCGGGTCCATACTAAAGCTACCTGGCATTGGTTTGGGCTCAGGCGTAAATGGACCAACGGGAGAATCGCTCACGGCCACACCGATCCGGAAGATATCCTGCTGATCTTTTAACGGAAAATAAAGATA
The DNA here is from genome assembly GCF_009906955.1 of Paraglaciecola mesophila. Classification (GTDB taxonomy): domain Bacteria; phylum Pseudomonadota; class Gammaproteobacteria; order Enterobacterales; family Alteromonadaceae; genus Paraglaciecola; species Paraglaciecola mesophila_A. The sequence goes on along the minus strand of NZ_CP047656.1, from coordinate 3,682,966 downwards.
GTACTGGCCGTTTTTGCTGGCAGCATCTGGGGCCCACATTTGTCGGCCTGCCCAAGGAACGTCATCAACCGACAACGCTACGCCGTGCTCTTGTACGCTACCACCCACTTCATCCATGGATAAAATATGATAATCACGCATAGCGAAATGGTCGCCATTGTCGTTTTGTGGGATACCCGCTTCATAATCGTGTGATGGGTAGATATAAAGCTTACCATCAAACACGTGAGCAGACGGGTCCGCAGTATAGATATTGGTTACTAGGGGCAAAGACTTAGAACCATATTCATCTAAGCCTTTTTGCTCTGCTTGCTCCACTTCTTGCTGTTGCGTTGCATCCGCGGTCGTTTTGGCTGCGACTTGCAAAGTATCCTTTGCTTCTTCTTTATGACCAACCTGTTCTGTACAAGCTGACAACATGACGGCGCCTAAGGCCAGTAGAGGTAAATAACGTGTGTGCACTTTGAAGTCCTACTATAATTTAGTTATAGTCATGTTAACCATATGTAATTATCCCTGTCTAGCGCATGCCAAGCAAATCTTTAGCAATGATAAAAATAGTAAAGCTCGAACCAAAAAGCGCAATCTGTTCCCTGTTAAAACTCAAAGTTAAACCCGTGCTCACACAGCTTTTGATACACCACCATATCGAATCGATATAGGCTCGCTGCGCGATGCATGACGCCTTGTTGTTTTTCTTCGCAATCAATCAAAAGGTTCATTTTCAGAATTTTACGTCTGAAATTAGGCTTATCGAGTTTCACATCTAAGATTGCTTCGTACACTTCTTGCAGCTGTAAAAGGGTGAATTTTTCAGGTAATAAATTGAACCCAATCGGTTCATGACGCACCTTGTTTTTAAGATGAGATAAAACCGCTTTTACAATATCGCCATGGTCATAAATCAAGTTGGGTAACTTATGCACATCACACCATTCAACGTGCGATGCGGTACCACCAGGCATCATTTTATACAAATCCGGACGCACCAAAGCATAGTATGCAATGGTCACCACACGTTCTGCTGGATAGCGCTTTACTTCACCGAATGCACGAAATTGTTCAAGGTACATATCGTCGACACCAGTGATCATTTTCAGTATCCGTTTTGCTGCATCATCAATTGATTCGTCATAGGACACCCAGCCCCCTAATAACCCCCACTGCCCTTGCGCTAACCCAGTGTTATATTTAGCCGTTAACACCATCAAGCGGCCGTTTTCTATTCCCAGAACCACATTATCTACTGACAAGGAATCGATCACATGTGGTTTGGATGACTCGTTACTTTTATTATCCAATCGGTTTTCCCCAAACTCTAAATATTCTCAGATCAATGCATCATGGTGCATCTTAAACAAAATCATTTCATTAACAATCAGTAAACAAACGGTCGTCGTTCACATTTCAACCGAACATGGGAACGTTACTTAAATATAATAATTGGTTTACAAATTGTCACAATGACCATTATGATTTTATCTCGTTACACTAGTCAATAGCATGGGATATTAGGGCAATAAAATGTATCTGTGTCCTCTCCCATTACTTTCAGTGACAAATAGGGATTTAAGATGAGAATGTGTTCGTTAAAAAGCGTCCTAGCGGTGGGATTCGCCTCCTTAGCATTTAACAGTCTTGCCGCAGGCGATTACCAAGATGCAAGTTTGCCCACCGAGCAAAGGGTAAGCAATTTATTAAAACAAATGACCTTGCAAGAAAAAGTTGCTCAATTGCAAACCGTTTGGCACGAAGGAAGGGAGTTAAAAGGGCCAAAAGGTGCACTTAAAACAGATATGGCAGAGAAAATACTGCCTTTAGGCATTGGTCATATTGCTCGTCCTAGTGAAGACCTCTCCCCAGTTGAGAGTGTAAAATACACCAATGCAATTCAGAAGTGGTTAATCGACAACACACGTTTATCCATTCCAGCTATTTTTCATGAAGAGGCCTTACATGGCCATGCTGCTAGCGAAGCCACGAGTTTCCCCCAAGCCATCGCCATGGCCAGTACGTGGGACCCTCAGTTAATTCATGACATCTACCAGGCCAGTGCCGAGGAAGTACGAGCCCGCGGCGGCAACCAAGCGCTAACACCTATCCTTGATGTCGCCCGGGATCCTCGCTGGGGAAGGATTGAAGAAACCATGGGGGAAGACCCTTATCTAATTGGAGAACTCGGTGTATCAGCGGTAAAAGGCTTTCAGGGTGATGAACAAAACATCCCTGAAAACCGCGTTATGGCGACACTTAAACACTTAGCAGGGCATGGTCAGCCAACCGGCGGTTTGAACATTGCCCCTGCGCCAATTGGCGAGCGCGCATTGCGGGAAGTGTTTTTATTTCCCTTTGAAGCTGCGGTTAAGCTTGCACATGTAGGCAGCGTTATGGCTTCTTATAATGAAATAGATGGCATTCCTTCTCATGCTAACAAAATGTTGTTAACTGATATTCTGCGCGATGAGTGGGGTTTCGATGGCTTATTGGTGAGTGACTATTACGCAATCAAAGAGCTCATCACTCGCCATGGCCTAGCTGGCAGTAGTGAAAACGCTGCTATTATGGCGCTCAATGCTGGGGTTGATGTTGAAATGCCTGACCGAGATGTTTTTCCACTGCTTGAAAAACTAGTGAATGATGAAAAAGTCTCGATGCAGAAAATTGATACCGCTGTAGCACGTATTTTACGCGAGAAGTTCAAATTGGGGTTATTTGAAAACCCGTACACAGATGAAAATGCGGTTGACGCCATAGTAGGCAGCCAAGCACACCGTGACCTAGCGCAAGTCACCGCTGAAAAGGCTATGGTGTTATTGAAAAATGACGGAGTGTTGCCTTTGGACAAAACTAAGGTACAAAGCGTCGCCGTCATTGGCCCCCACGCCGATGAAACCTTATTGGGCGGATACAGCGATATTCCTCGCCAAACAGTCACCATTTTGGATGGCCTGCGTAACAAACTAGGTAAGAACGCCAAGGTAGAGTTTTCACGTGGCGCACTTATCACAGAAGATATTCAAGACCCATCACCAGCTTCCGTAACAGCGCAAAGTTACTCTAAGGAGCGCTGGAACAAAGAAAACATGAAGCTTGCCGATTTAAGTAATGCTCAGGCACTTATCGATGATGCTGTAGCCCTGGCTAAGCGCAGTGATGTTGCTGTTGTTGTAGTTGGCTCAAATGAAGGTAGTTCGCGAGAAGCATGGGCAGAAAATCACTTAGGGGATCGCGACTCATTAAATTTACTTGGCGAGCAACATGCCTTAGTTGAAGCAGTGTTAGCCACGGGTACACCTACTGTGTTGATTCTTTCCAACGGTCGTCCTCTCACGTTAGGTAATTTATATCAAGACGCTCCCGCTATTATAGAAGCCTGGTACCTTGGTCAAGAAACCGGCAGCGCAGTGGCGAATGTACTGTTCGGCGATGTTAATCCTAGCGGTAAATTACCGTTGAGTTTACCGAAAACCGTTGGTCAACTGCCCGTGTTTTATAATCACAAACCCTCTGCTAAGCGCGGCTATATTTTCGGAGAAACAGCACCTGCCTTCGCCTTTGGACACGGGTTAAGTTACACCACGTTTAAGTATAGTGATTTGTCCGTTGATGCCTCAAACGCCAAAGCGAATGGCACTGTGATTGCGAGCTTTACCTTGACCAACAATGGTGATGTGGATGGCGAGGAAGTCGCACAGCTGTATATTCGCGATGTTTTTTCCAGCGTTACCAGACCTGTAAAAGAACTAAAAGGCTTTAAACGAGTAGCGCTAAAAGCCGGGGAAAGCAAAAAGGTCACCTTTGAACTTCCAGTCAATTTGCTAGCATTTTACGATGCACAAATGCGTTTTGTGGTTGAGCCGGGTGAAATAAAATTAATGATAGGTAGCGCTTCAGATGATATTCGTTTAGATGAATCATTTGAGGTAGTTGGTGATGTCAGTGAAATACCACAAGCGCAAAAAGCGTATCTGACGAATGTGAGTGTGCAATAGCCATTAACTAACGCGAACAACCTCATATAAAAAACGGCCTATCTGAAGTGACCCCCAATAGTTGGACATACCAGTTACTGGGGGTCTTTTTATGTCCAAACACCACAGAGCATTTAAATAACCTCAAACGTTTAATCATCGAATGTCAGTAAGATAGGATAATGATCAGAGTAATATCGTGTTTCTGAGGTTTTAAGTACCTGAGCCTCTACCTTGTTGTCATTGAATGACGTCCACACGCGATCTAATCGAAATAAAGGCCATGCAGTGGGGAAAGTAGCTGAAACTTTATGCTCTGTTAATACCTGATTGATGGTACGAAAAGCGCGAGTAAAAAACTGCCACTCATTAAAATCCCCGCCTACTATCAATGGAATAGACGACACCGCCATGCTTTGTTCTAAATATTCAGCCATTAGGGCAAATTGCTTTCGTCTCTCCTGCTTCTTTAGCCCCTTGTGCGTATTAATCACTCGTATAGGGCCAACATGCGTATCAAGGACTACTTCTTGAATATTACGCGGTTGAAAGCCCTCTTGGCTAACATCTACGGTCTTTGTCGAAAGTACAGGATATCGACTCAAGATAGCATTCCCATACCAACCATGTGTTTCTTCAAGTGCAGGTGAGCGACTAAGGGCAATGAAGTAATTAGCACACAAGTCTTGAATATCCTGTTCGGTATCGCGCTCATTGGGGCGGGTGTCCATTTCCTGAATCAAAGCAATATCAATATTCTGACGTGCTAGAAACTGACCGATACGCTTATAGCTTTGTACGCCGTCGACCCCTACGCCACTATGAATGTTATATGTCACTATGCGCATCCCCTGTTAACTCGCCTGCGCTTTTTTTAATTGGTACATGCGTGCCAGCTTTTGACACACAAAGATCATCAATGCCCAAAAGCCAATGCCAAGCGCTAGATAGCCAATAGTTTCAGGAGAAGGATTCGTAAAAATCTTACTAAGTGAATCCCCCACCAGCCCTTTGGCGATCATCGGAGGAAACATACCGAGGAATGTCCCTGCTAGAAACTGAATTAAGCCAATAGAAGAGATACCAGCCACCAAGTTGACCAAGCTAAAAGGCGCAATAGGAATGAGGCGAATGACGGCCACACCCACAATGCCACTGTCTTTGAACTTATCATCCACAGCTTGTATCTTCGTTCCTCCCATTTTACGTAGTCCACGTTCGCCCATAATATGACCTAAAGCAAATAAGGTAGCAGAACTAATAAGCGCCCCAAGCATGCCATAAATGGGGCCCCAAATAGGCCCATACACGGCCGCCACCGCTAATGACAAAACAGTAACCGGGAAAAACACCAAGCCTGCAATCACATAAATTATGCATATAGTGGGAATGACCCACATGGTGCCCTTAGTATCTTCTAAAAACTGCTCAAGGTTTTCTGCTGTCAACCAAGGAATAGAATGACTAGCCCAATAAACCAACCCACCGAGCACGAGTACCAGTAAAGCAACGAGCATAAAAACAATGGTTTTTTGTTTAGGGTTCCCTACCCCAACCACTTTTCCACTGGACATTTGAATAGGCGCAATCAGTGGTTTTTCAGGATCTGACAATGAGCTAAATACTGGTTGCCAAGCTTTATTTGTAAACTGCTCATCACTGACTTCGGCGAGCTGATACCCAGTTTCAGCCTGATCACTTAGTAACCCATTGAGAGGGTCATCACTAGCAAATATTTTTTCCACTTGCTCTATACTGCGTCCGGTATGCTCTGCAAGTAAATCATTGCGTACGTTTGTGATGTCCCTTTTATTTTGCTCTGTATTTACAGCAAACACTAAGTCTACTTCAGTGTCTAAACTCATGGAGCGGTTACTGATATTTGAAGAGCCAATAACCAAGTAACGATCATCAATACTCATTACTTTTGAATGCACGCGCTTCTGAGTGCTTTTTCCTTGGTCATTGGTCAAAGTTGAGTAGGTTATCTTAACCCGCCCATCCTCAATGCCATTTTCCAAAATTCTCTTAAAATCAATGCGACTCGCCCAGTAAGCTTCGCTCTCAAACTTTCCCTTGGGTTCATAAGAGCTGACCACAATAACCTGCAAATCTGGGCAGGCTTTCAAGCGTTTGTTTAACGCTTCAGCTATTTCTTGACGGGTAGTGAATTGATTCTCAATAAAAATAAAGCGTTCAGCTTGCCCGATGAGATCAAGCAACATACGCCTTACCTCTTGAACAGGCTCTACGCCATCCATAAAGGGAATTGTGCGCGCTACAGCACAAGGCAAGTTGTGCATACTTGGAGGGAAATTATCCGGCCAAGAAGCAGGCACGTCATCGCGCTGTGGGTCGCTAGGGGAAAACTCTATCGCTTTTTGCTCATTTATTCTGTCCCAACGCCAACGGACTAATTGGGCAAAACACTCGACAATTGGGCCGCTGGTTAATATTTGCACGTCGTGAAGTGGCCCATGAGGGCCGTCTGGCCCGACGCGTTCAGGTTGCTCTACTAGGTGCTCTCGGGTATCCCAACGGTTGGTAGAGACGTCCATCCCTCCCGAAAATGCAATTTCATCGTCAATAACAACAATTTTTTGGTGCTGACTGCCTCCCATAGGGATCGTGCTATCTAACGCTGTCTTAACGTTGTCGGGCGTTTTGTTGTCCCACACTTCTTTAGCCCACATCTCCCTTTGACTAAAGAACGCTAAAGAGGAATCCCAGCGCAGCAAGTAGATTTTTATATCTTGGTGTTGTTCTGCTTTCCATTTTAACAACTCGCTAATGACAGAGGGTGCGCTGGCATTTTTTTCCTCTTCACCACGTAATAAACGGATCCGGCTATCAATATCCCACCCGACAATAAATATGCTGTGCTTAGCTTTGCAGATCGCGCTATGTAATGCCCGATAGTAATTTGCACCATCAATCAAGGGAGTGGCATACGTTACTTGACTGGTTTGCCAACAGTTTTCACTTTCTTTGAACAAGGATGCGCTGGTATCAGTCATGCTTTTTCCTTTTCAGTTATTTCGTAATGAGATTAAGCCTTGGATAGAAAAAGTGCTTTCAACCTAGATATTTATAAAATTTACAAATCTAGTCTGTATAATTTTTTTAGCTTGCAAAATGCCTTAAGGATCTCTGCATTCCAATTAAAACAAGGGCCGGAAAGAACTCTTCGCCTAAAAAAACATTTATTAATTGGACTGTTTTTCTGTTCCACAAATTAAGCAGCAAAATGCACGCCACCAATAAGAAAGAGAGTGTTTGGCAAATTAAGCGGCAAAAATGTGAAGTAAAGTTGGATTAGAACGGATTTACTTGAAAATAACCTATACAATGCTCTCTGCAGGTTTTCTGCAAACAATATATTAATTAAAGTAGAGTAGATTATGAGTAAAGGTACAGTTAAGTGGTTTAATGCGGACAAAGGTTTCGGTTTCATTACTCCAGAAGACGGTGGAAAAGATTTATTTGTTCATCACTCAGAAATTAAAAGCGGTGGTGGATATGCAACTTTGAACGACGGCCAAGCGGTTGAGTTTGAAGTTGGTCAAAGCCCTAAAGGCCCATGTGCGAACAACGTAGTTCCTATTTAATTACAGACTGACGTTAGTTATCGCCTAAGACGAGCCGCATTGCGGCTCGTTTCTTTTTGGGCACTCAAAAAGTGTTAAACACCTTTAGAATCACTATAGCGCTGCAATCGCTGCTTCATAGTCAGGCTCGTCAGCTGTTTCAGAAACTTGTTCGGTATAAATAACCTTACCGCTTTCATCAAGCACTACTACACTGCGTGACAACAAGCCTTTCAATGGGCCATCAACAAATTCCACACCATAATCTGTGCCAAATGTGCTTCTAAAGCTTGAGCCTGTAGCAACATTTTCAATCCCTTCAGCACCACAGAAACGCGCAGCCGCAAAAGGCAAATCAGCAGAGACACATAGCACTTTGGTGTTATCTAATTGACTTACTTGCTCATTAAACTTGCGTACAGACATTGCACACGTCGGCGTATCCACAGACGGGAAAATATTCAGTACCAAACGAGAGCCTTTATAGTCAGCAAGTGTGGTTTCAGAAAGGTCGGTTTTCACTAAACGAAAATCGACTGCGCTTTCACCTACACTTGGCAAGACGCCAATGGTGTTGAATGGGTTACCCTTTAAAGTCACTGTGCTCATATGTTCTCCAACTTTGATTAATAATCGTTTTTCGTAGCATACTAAAATGGGGGATGAAAGACAGAAAACAATAGTAATACCAATTCCATTAAATAATTAACCACTCAGCGAAAATTTAAAAGGACTTAATCAAGGCGCTTAAATGAAGTAATAGTGGTGCTCTTTCGAGTTTGAGCAACACAGAGTAAGTCTTTTTAAAATTCGCCCGAAGGGAATTCCCCAGCGGGTTTTGCACTACGTTCTCGATATTTGAAAGGGAACAACCATTACTACACACCGACGCCTTGTTCAAAACCCGCTGGATGAATTCTGAGAGGCCAATTATTTAATGGAATTGGTATAAGGTCTTATGCCATTCCAATTACTTTGCTAGGGAGAACCCAAAATGTCATCAAGAAGTAGATTGGCCATGTCAGCATTAGTGGCATTTTTATTCTATTTTGGTTGGACTTACTGGGCGAATAGCTTAGTGACAGACGATCTAGCGCTTATTCTGCGTTCGGCGCTAGTACAAGGTTCGCTCAGTGGCAGCATTACCATCATATTCACCTTCACATTAGAAAAGGTCGTTCAACGGTTTGGTAGTCATTACGTGTCGCTGGTATTTGTGGTACCCATTCTGTGTTCGGTTTACGCTAAAACGAAACAAAACATTGCCATTTTTAAGACGTTCAATCACGCGTTGGATAATGCGGCATCACGCTTATCCGTAGCGAAAATCTCCGGCGCACTACTCGCCCCTCTAATCCCGATATTGATGCAAGGAAGTATAGCCATCACAGTGAACCTAATAAATCACACACCTAACTTATTGCTGACTGTGACACCCAGCATTGTGTTCAGCGCATTATATGGCTATGTGTATACCTTTACATTACTGAAAAACAGCGCCAAGGCGATTGCTTAGACAGCAATCACCTAGCAAGGGTAACAAAGCGGTAGGCGTGTGGATTTTTCTCGTCAGGCTCACTCGATTCAGATTCAATCTCTTGCCATACATCATCTGCATAGTCAGGAAAATACGTGTCTCCAGGGGTGTCTAAATCTATAAAGGTCAAATACAAGCGATTAGCATGAGGTAAAAAGTGTTGGTAAACCGTACCGCCACCAATCACCATAATTTCCTGCTTCTGCTCAGCTACGCCTTCTTTTTGCATGTGTGACGTAGCCAAGTTAATAGCCTGTTCGCAGCTGTGTACGACACTCGCATCACTCAGTTGATAACCTTGGTCGCCTGTAATCACGATATTAAGTCGACCAGGTAACGCCCTACCAATAGATTCGTAGGTTTTTCGCCCCATAATGATTGGCTTGCCCAACGTCACGCGTTTAAAATGTTTTAAGTCGGCTGGCATGTGCCAAGGCATTTGATTGTTAAGACCAATTACTCGTTCATTTGCCATTGCGGCAATCATTGCAATCTTTGCCATGCTATAACACCCTACTTTTCCAACTACATTACACGTTCATTATTCAGTTCAAGTCGGTCAACTGAGTACATACAGCCAACCGATAATCGGCTTACTTTTGGTAAATCACTTCGAAGTCGTCGTCGCCATCAAAGTCATCGTCATCATCATCGTCGAAATCATCGTCATCTTCGTAATTTTCGACTGTCTCTTTATGATAAGTATCCCATTTGAAGCCGACTTCTTCATCATCCGACTCATCAACTTCTTCTTCTGGTAAGCTTTCAATAAAGTCCATGACCTTAATGCAAAGTTCTTTGGTGTTCTTACCCTGTACAGCAGAAATACTGTGGTATTCACCTTCCCAGTTCAGCGCACTAGCAATCTCTTTACATAACTCTTGTGCTTCGTCTTCAAACATCAAATCGACTTTATTGAACACCAACCAACGTGGTTTAGCAGCTAATTTGGGGCTGTATTTTTCTAATTCGCTAACGATAGCTTTGGCATTTTCAACGGGATCAGAGCCGTCAGCCGGCATCAAATCAATAAGGTGCAATAACACTCGGCAACGTTCAAGGTGCTTAAGGAATTGAATTCCTAAACCAGCCCCCTCAGATGCGCCTTCGATCAAACCGGGAATATCGGCAATCACAAAACTGCTCATTGCATCTAAGCGCACGACACCTAAATTCGGCACAAGTGTGGTAAATGGATAATCTGCCACTTTCGGCTTGGCGGCAGAAACACTACGTATAAAGGTTGATTTACCTGCGTTTGGCATACCCAACAAACCCACATCAGCCAATAGCATTAGCTCTAATTTGAGCATGCGAACATCCCCTGGGGTACCCAAAGTTTTCTGTCGTGGGGCGCGGTTGGTGCTGGTTTTAAAGCGAGCATTACCTAAACCATGATAACCCCCTTGTGCCGCTTTAAGTCGCTGACCGTGCTTGGTTAAATCACCTAACAATTCGCCGGTTTCAGTGTCTGTTGCTCGGGTACCTACTGGAACCTTGACTTCCAGGTCAGCGCCTTTGCGACCAGTACAATCTGAGCTTTGGCCATTTTTACCACGTTCAGCACGATGAAATTTCTCAAAGCGATAATCGATAAGCGTGTTTAGGTTTTCATCAGCCACTAGGTAAACGCTACCACCATCACCACCATCGCCGCCATCCGGGCCGCCATCAGGAACATATTTCTCGCGGCGAAAACTAACCGTACCGGCTCCGCCATCACCCGCTTCAACGCGGATCTCAGCTTCATCTACAAATTTCATCGTTAACTCAACTTTCAGGTAAAGAGTATAAAGAGTTTATACTAGTTCGCTGGCGCTTGGGGCATTCCCTAGCTCAGCGTGTTGGTCTTATGTATGCAAAATGATAATAAGACGTCTCAAACAAAAAACCCCGCACAAGCGGGGTCTTTTAAACTGTGTAAGATTGCTAATTATTCAGCAACGATACTTACAAATTTACGGTTTTTAGGACCTTTCACTTCAAATTGAACTTTACCGTCTGATAAAGCAAACAAAGTGTGATCTTTGCCGATACCCATGTTGTCACCAGCGTGGAAACGAGTACCACGTTGACGAACAATAATGTTACCTGCTAAAACTGACTCGCCACCGTAACGTTTAACACCTAAACGTTTACTTTCTGAGTCACGACCGTTATTGGTACTACCACCAGCCTTTTTATGTGCCATTAGTTCGAACTCCTACTATTAAGCGCTTATACCAGTGATTTTCACTTCCGTGAACCACTGACGGTGACCCATTTGGGTACGTGAATGCTTGCGTCGACGAAACTTAACAATCTTAACTTTCTCGCCACGACCATGCGTTACAACTTCCGCTGTAACTTTTCCGCCACTAACAAAAGGCGTACCGATCTTAACGTCTTCACCATTGCTCACCATCAAGATATCAGCGAATTCTACTGACTCACCTGGAGCCACTTCGATCTTCTCTAGACGAACGGTTTGGCCTTCAGCCACACGGTGTTGTTTGCCACCACTTTGGAAAACCGCGTACATAATTAACTCCGCTCTGCGCTTAATCATAGCGCTATATATTCAAAAACAGGGCGCGAATTGTACGTGAACCGTCCAGTCGTCGCAAGTACCAAATTCAATTTATTTGCTCAAATATGCAGCAACACATATTCTACGCGTCTTTGCAGGCAATTGTTACATAATGTCTGCTGGATACCCTGTGTAATTTCTGTAAAATCGCACGCTAATTAACACCTTATCTTCAGAGCTGAAAATTAAGTATGGATTTAGACCACATCCTTTCACTCGCTGAGCCAGATATGCTCGCGGTCAATCAACTGATCCAAAAGCAGGTGAATTCAGATGTCTCGCTGATCAATCAACTTGGCTTTTACATCGTTAATAGCGGTGGCAAACGACTAAGGCCTTTATTAACGGTTTTAGCCGCTCGGGCCTTGAATATACAGACAGAGCAACATCATACGTTAGCCGCAATTATTGAATTTATTCATACCGCGACGTTACTGCATGACGATGTCGTCGATGAGTCGACTATGCGCCGAGGGCGCGAAACAGCAAATGAAGTATTTGGTAATCAAGCAAGTGTGTTAGTGGGTGACTTTCTATATACCCGCTCGTTTCAAATGATGGTGACGCTGGACAGCATGCGCGTCATGCAAATTTTGTCCGATGCAACCAATGTGATTGCAGAGGGTGAAGTGCTGCAATTGATGAACTGTAACGATCCTGACACCACAGAAGAAAGTTACATGGAAGTGATTTACAGCAAAACTGCACGCTTATTTGAAGCGGCTACGCTATTAGCTGGTGTACTGACCAAACAAACCAAAGACATTGAAAATGCCATGCAAAACTACGGAAAGTATTTGGGCACAGCCTTTCAACTCGTTGATGACATCATGGATTACGCCTCTGACAGTGAGGATATGGGTAAAAACATGGGTGATGACCTAGCAGAAGGTAAACCTACCTTGCCGCTTTTGTACGCAATGTGGCATGGCAATGAACAACAAGCGGCAATGATACGAGAAGCCATTGAGTCAGGTAATGGCATGGATAATCTAACGTTAATTTTAGAAGCGATGGAGCAAACCAACGCCTTGGGTTACACCAAGCAAAAAGCGTTAACAGCCTCTCAACAAGCGGTCGACGCATTGGCGCCCATTCCTGAATCACACTACAAGCAAGCCTTAATTGGCTTAGCTCACATTGCAGTAGAGCGGGTGGCCTAGCCTCCCCTTTTGTAAATATTTTAAAAATTTTCCGTGCCTATTCTCCTCTTTCATACTGTAAATTAGTCTAATAACGCTTTCAGAAATGCCCCCAAAACCCCAATAGGGACAGGGAATTTGCTCCAAATGTGAAGTTTTCGATACATACGATAATCCATAATAGATTGTAAGCCGATATGTATTGATTTATATTCCGTTACAGTTCAACTCACTATTGAACAATAAAAATCGTAAAAAAAACGATTGGTATTAATAAAATCACGGGGATTTACATGTTCACTAAAACCGAATTGGCGAAGTCAATTAGACTCGCTGTCTCTCTCGGTGCGCTTTCGGCCGCATCATTTTCTACTTTAACGACAGCACAGGAAACCCCTGCCGCTGAAGGCGAGGCTCTTGAGAAAATATCAGTAACCGGCTCACGTATTGCACGTGCCGAGCTTTCTTCACCCGCTCCAGTTATCTCTTTAAGTTCAGAAGAAATTGCCCGCTTTGGTACACCAGACTTAGGTAGTATTTTAGCGGAAATTCCAGCTATCGCAGCTAGTTCAAGCTTAATCGGTAACAACAACAGCAACGAAGATGCAGGCTTAAGTGCCCCAGATCTTCGCTCATTGGGTAGAGACCGTACGCTAACCTTGGTTAACGGCATTCGTCACGTTGCCGGTGCACCAGGTTCTTCAGCTATCGATACAGGCGCCATACCTGCTGCCTTGATCGATAAAGTTGAAATCATCACAGGTGGTGCGTCAGCTATTTATGGTTCTGATGCAGTTTCAGGCGTTATCAATATTATCCTTAAAGACGATTTTGAAGGTTTTGAGTTTAATGCCGGTGTTTCCGATAGCACTGAAGGGGTAGGGACCAAGAGCCATAACTTTAGTGTGTTAGCCGGTGCAACCTCAGAAGACGGTAAAGGCAACATTACGTTCTTCGCTGGTAAATCTGACATTCGCGAAGTATTACTAACCGACCTGCAACAACATGATTATGCAGGTACTGTTATCAACCCAGATGATGGCGGTGAAGACGACGGTATTGCTGATAGATTCCGTGTACCTTTCGTCGGTTCAGAAATGATCAACGACTTTGGTGTGATCAACCCATTTGGTGGTGGCCCTCGTATTACGTTTTCACCTGACGGCGTAGGTATGGATCAGGTTGAGCGTATCAATACCAACAGCTTCGCCTTTGGTAACTTTGACCAAGCATACGACACGGTTTTCTTCCCTGATAACTATGAAAACTACACACCCGCCCAAGAGACCGTTACATTAGCCTCTACATTCCGTTATGACTTTAACGATAACGTTCGTATGTACGGTGATGTTAAATACGTTGATAAAGATATTCGTCAGCAGTTTCAGCCGGCTTTCAATTTCGGTGGCTTAAGCATTAACGTTGCAGATAACCCGTTCTTAGATTCTGCTACCAGACAGCGTCTTATTGACGGCGGTCAAGACACTACCGTGCCCTTCTCACGTTTCTTCGGTGATTTAGGTAACCGTTCAGCAGCAAACGATCGTGAATTGTTCCGCGTCGTGGTTGGCTTTGAAGGCGGATTCGAGCTTGGCGAAACAGTATTCGACTATGACGTATTTTACACTCATGGTGAAACCAAAAATACTCGCCGCACACTTAACGATGTAATAGAAGACAACGTTACAGCTGCGCTTGATGCGGTTATCGACCCTGCAACTGGAATGGCTGCATGTCGTAGCCAAGTGCCTAGTGCGCAAGGCGACGATTATGAAGACCCAGCTTCAGTCAATGGCGGAAACTGTGTTGCATTTAATCCGTTCGGTACAGGAAACTTCAGCGCTGAAGCAGCAGATTTTATTTCTGGTGATGTGTTACGTGAAGACGAAATCACCCAAGACGTTTACGGTGCCTCTTTATCATTTGATACAGGCGCATTTTTAGAGCTTCCTGGTGGTGCCATCGGTGTTGCTGTGGGTTATGAGTACCGTGAAGAAACATCAAGCACCATTACGGATGAATTCACTAAAGCAGGCTTTTATTCATCTGCAGCGACGCCTGATTCATTTGGTGGATTCGATGTAGAAGAGTATTTCATCGAAGTCAGTGCGCCATTACTTAGCGATATGTTCTTGATCGAAGAACTCACTGTAGATGCGGCCTATCGTACAGCTGATTACTCTCATGCAGGTAATGCAGATGCATGGCAAGTTGGCTTAGGCTGGGCTCCTATCGAAGACTTGCGTTTCCGCGCGACAGTCAGTGAAGCGGTTCGTGCACCAAACGTTACAGAAGCCTTTAGCCCTGTATCGCCTGGCTTCGCCCGTGTATCTGACCCATGTGATGCAGATAACATCAATGAAGATCCAGATAGAGCGGCGAACTGTTTAGCCCTTGGCATCCCGGCTGGTTTCGAAGCAAACGATAACGTGAGTGTTGATACGCTTTCTGGTGGTAACACTGAACTGTTCTCTGAAACAGCTGAATCGCAAACCATTGGTTTTGTATGGACACCTGCTTTCATTGAGAACTTCTCATTGACTGTGGATTACTACAACATCGAAATTTCTGATGCGATTAACTTAGTTTCAGCGCAAGATGTTGCTGATAACTGTGTTGATGCGACTGGCGGCCCAGATGTTAACTTCTGTGGACAAATTGACCGCGACCCTACCACCAATGATATTGCATTGGTGCGCTCTGGTTATATTAACGCGGCTGGTTTCGACACTGACGGTATCGAAGCGAACATCCGTTACAGAACAGACCTAAGTCAGTTTGATTTACCTGGTGAAGTCAGAATCAATATCTCAGCGACCAAAGTACTTAGCTTAGATGAATTTGAATTTCAAACTCGCCCAGATGAAATCAACGTAGAAGACGGTGAAGTAGGTGATCCAAGCTTACAATGGAGCACGTCTATTGATTACCGTATTGACGACTTAAACGTTAACTGGAGCTCGCGCTTTATTGATAAGAGTGCTTTGTTTGATGTGTCACCTGGCGGCGGTTCACCAGAAGATGCGTCACCTAACTTTATCGATTCAGTGTGGACACACGACTTGTCTGCAGTTTACTACTTGAATGACAACGTTAGCTTCTCTGCTGGTATTCGTAACGTATTTAACGAAGTCCCTTCAGGAAATACCTTTGATGCACTTTATGACCTGATCGGTCGTCGTGCTAATGCTGGTGTTAAAGTTTCTTTCTAAAACTTAGTTAACTCAATGCATCACCTTCGTCCCTGCGTGGGTGGTGCATTTTTGTTTATTGCCTCTATTCTTTTGAAATACTCACTCGACCATTCACGGTTGAAATAGACACCTTCCCTTGACCTTGTCCTGTACTGGTTGCTAGCCAGCTACTTGGGCCATATTTGTCTTTTTGAACTTTGTCATGGGTCAGACGATTAACAATCTTACCACCTGCATGAGCACGAATATCAAACAATGCTGATACGTCCGGAGCAAAATTCAGGTTAATCTCTCCCCCTACAGTTGTTGCCTGTAACTCTCCCCCGTCAGCGAGTGCTAAATCCATACTTAATTCGCCGTTAACGGTTTCTAAATCAGCAAATTTAATTTCCTGCATCGCCAATTTCACATCACCGTTAACCGTTGTCACGCGAAGCGCTTTTGAACGAGAGGTAACCTTGATATCACCATTTACTGACTTATATCTATCTTCCTGCCCATTAGTACTTTGTGAGCGAATATCACCATTAACAGTTTCGATAGTGACATCACCTTCTAATGAATCGGCTTGAATGTCACCATTTACCGATTCCAATTGCAGGCGGCCTGACAGCTTTTGAGCATCGATTTCACCATTCACCGTTTGTGCATTTACGCCACCGTGAATGCCATTTAAGCTGACGTCCGCATTCACAGCGGTATAGTTTATACGGCTCTGGTTGGGGACAAAAATAATCAATTCGTCTTCATCGTCACTCCCCCAGCGGCTGCTGTGCTTTCGGCTATTCTTAACTTTCACCTTTATCAGCACCTCATTACCTTTGCGCTCAAATATAAAGCGTTCGGTACTATCCCCTAGCTGGCCTTGCACTTGTACTTGGGATTTGTTCCAGCCTTGGACTTGTGCCTTGCCGTTGACGTGCTCGATTTCCACATAGCCATTAGGATTCGCTTCAATGCTGCGATCAATTTGTTCGCCAGCAGACACGCTCAGCGCGGCCATTAAACCGATTGCGCTGCATACCCCTTTAAGCACCATTAACTTCATTTTTGACTCCTAGCATTCATATTAGATTTGCGACCACTTAGGTGAATGCACGCGCTCGATTAAATTTATCTGTTGCTGATGCACGCTTTGTAGCATTTTCAGCAACGCCATATTATCTGGTTCATTTAGCAACGCCTTCTTAATCGCCTCGGCGGCATTATCAAGTTCAGCTAATTGTTGTTGCCAATTGTTGGTCAGTGCGTTTTCTCCTTCAAACTGCACTAATAAGGCTTTTTTCTGCTCTTCGTGCTGAGCACTGAGGGCGGCAACTAATTCATCACCGCTTATCATGTCGTCATTTTGTAGTACGCCCTTCCAGCTCACAAGGGCAATAACAGCCACTGTTGCAGCAAGCGCGGCTGCCCGTCCCCAATAAAGACGGTTGCTATTAACTCGAACCTTTTTGTCGCTCAAGTCATGTACGTTGCGAGCCTGATCTTCTTGCTTAACCAGCGCTAGCTCAATACCCGGCCATAAATCGCGCTCAGGTTGCTTATGCTTATCTAGCTTCGCAAGCTTGTCTTGCAAAGCATGTTCAAAATCTGGCTTACGCATAACCCATCCACTCCTCTAATAACTGTTTCGCTCGGTGGAATTGTGCTTTACTCGTTCCAATGGCCATGTTGGTCATTTGGGCAATTTCTTCGTGGCGATACCCTTCAATTGCATGCAGAACAAACACGATTCGCGCGCGTTCAGGCAGACGCAACACATACTTTTCAATATCTACCTCTCCTGCCGAGGCTTCAGCAATATCATTTACCGCGCTTGAGCTTTCTATATTAAGCATGCGCTGTACCCAACCGCGTTGTTTACGAATATACGAAATCGTAATGTGAGACGTGACTGTGTGCAGCCAAGTAGAAAACTTACTTTGTTCGGAATAATCACCAATTTTGCGCCACAATTGGATAAACACCTCTTGTGATGCATCCTCGGCTAATGACTTATCTCCTGTTAGGCGATAACACAGCGCATACACCTGACCGATATATCGATGATATAGCTGGTGATAAGCCTGCCGGTTGCCATTTTTTACCGCTAACAGTAGATGCCGCTCCTCATCGGTGGCAAACTTGTGCTCAGCGGCAACAATGTTTGAATACTCAGTCAATCTTTTGTCTTCGTTAGCTAGGTTACAAAATAAGTCGCAGGTTAACCTACAAAGGTTTAAAGCCGCAAAAAAGAAACCTTAATTTCTCATGAATAAAATCGGAATCCGTATGAAAGTATTAGGCTTATTCGCAGGCAAAGCGCGTCCTATTGGTCCTAAAAACGCGCTCTCTGGCATCGATAAACGCCCTGTCACCTCGGCGAAAGTAGATCACCTAGGTATCACCGATGACATTCAGGTGGATAAACGCTATCACGGTGGCCCGGAGCGCGCACTACATCAATATGCACTGCATGGCTACGAAACCATCATCAAACGCCACCCTCTGCTGCACAAGAAAGCGATTGCTGGCAGTATCGGTGAGAATATCAGTAGCCCAGTGATGAGTGATACTAACGTCAATATTGGCGATATTTATCGTATTGGCGAAATCGAGGTGCAAGTCAGTTCACCGCGTATGCCGTGCTGGAAAATAGAAGAAAAGCTAAATCAAAAAGGATTGGTCCAGTTAATCAATAAGCAACAGATAACCGGATGGTACTATCGAGTGTTACAAGGTGGAGCAATTCGACTAGGAGATGACATCACACTATTGGAACGGCCTAATGAAAATGTGTCTGTGGCATCTTTTGTTCAGCAGCACTTTGACAAAAACACGTCAGCGGATTCACTACGGCAAATGAGCAATGCGATAGGGTTAGACTCACAATGGCGAGAAAAACTACTAGGTCGTATCGATAAATAATAATCGATAGTCAATAAACTGCGGGCATAAAAAAACACCGCTTAGTGCAATGCAACTAAGCGGTGTTTTTAGTATCCAAAAGGCTTAAATTAAGCTTCTTGAATAACAACCAATTTGATTGTAGTGGTAACGTCTGAATGCAACTGTAGGTCGATTTCGAACTCACCAGTTTCACGTAAAGTACCAGTAGGCAATTTAACTTCAGATTTAGCAATCTCAACACCAGCGGCAGTAATAGCTACTGCGATGTCACGAGTACCGATAGATCCGAACAATTTGCCTTCGTCGCCAGCAGGTGCTGCGATAGTCACTTCAGCCAACTCAGCAACTTTTGCTGCGCGAGCTTCAGCCGCTGCAAGCTGTTCAGCAATTTTTGCTTCAAGCTCTGCACGACGTGCTTCAAATTTTTCTACGTTTGCTTTAGTAGCAGGAACCGCTTGTCCTTGAGGGAACAAGTAGTTACGTGCATAACCTGATTTTACAGTGACATTGTCACCCAAGCCGCCCAGGTTAGCGACCTTGTTTAGTAGTATGATTTCCATCTTGCTACCTCTTAATTTCGCTGGGGTTACTTGTGAGAATCAGTATATGGAAGCAATGCTAGGAAGCGCGCGCGCTTGATAGCAGTTGACAACTGACGCTGATACTTAGCGCTAGTTCCAGTGATACGGCTAGGTACGATTTTACCACTTTCAGTGACATAGTTTTTCAACATAGCGATGTCTTTATAATCGATCTGAACAACACCATCAGCTGAGAAACGGCAGAATTTACGACGTCTAAAAAAACGAGCCATTTTTTGTCTCCTTATTCTTTTTCGTCAGAAGCAGTAGCTGCTTCAGGTTCTACAGACTTGTCTTCAGAAGACGGTCTTTCGTCACGCTTTTCACGACGCTCTTCTTTAGCCATAGGCGATTGCTCTGTTTCAGCATCTTTAGTACGCATAACTAGGTTACGCAATACAACGTCATTGAAACGGAAAGCAGTCTCTAGCTCTTCAACGGCTTCAGCAGACGCTTCAGCATTGATAAGTACGTAGTGTGCTTTGTGTAGTTTGTCGATTGGGTAAGCCAATTGACGACGGCCCCAATCTTCCATACGGTGGATTGTGCCACCATTTTGGGTAAGAATTCCGGTATAACGCTCGATCATACCTGGAACTTGTTCACTCTGGTCAGGGTGAACCATGAATACGATTTCGTAATGACGCATCATATTGCTCCTCACGGTTGTAGCCTCGACAGCACAGTCAAACTGTATGGAGACAAGGAACTAAATTAAAGTGACTGTTTTAAGCGGCGCGAATTGTATATAAACTGGTCGGTAGGCACAAGCAATATTTATGCTTATCCCTTATAAAAGTGCGTAGTATAGATGCGCCTCACTCTCGTGAGGCGAGTTTAGCGCGACGCTAATCTGTCGTTGCCGGCCAATAAGGCTAATCATCAATATCTTGTTTGTTTAACCACTCACCTAATTTTTGCATGTCTTGTTCGGCAGCAAACGTCAGTTCTTCTACCCAATCGTGCACATTCTCCCACCAAGCTGGGTGGTCGCCCTGCTGGATTTGGTTAGCAATTTTTTGCACTCTGGCCAAGCCAACCGAGCCTGCAGCCCCTTTTATCTTATGGGCTTGAGAGCACACTTCATCTTTCTCATCAGCGCTCAAACTCAATTGCAGTATTTCTAGGTAAACCGGCATGTTTTCTTCAAACACTTTAACACTGGTGCTGACCATTTCATGACCTATGGTATCCACCAACATCTGCAGCAAGTCTAAATCTAAAATGGCATCAAGCTCTTTATCTGGTTCTTCTTCGTTCGGCTTGTGAGACTCATAAGCGTGCTCACTGAACAGCGAGTTAAATACTTCAATGATACGGCTCTTCTTGACCGGTTTTGCGACAACATCGTCCATTCCACTGTCCAAATACTCTTGACGACGTTTAATAACATTGGCTGTTAAGGCAACAATACTGGTTTGTTCAACCAAACTTTCTTCATGCAGGGTGGCGGCGACATCAAAGCCTGTCATATCCGGCAATTGGATATCAAGCAAGATTAAGTCGTACTGTTTATCCCGTACCATTTTTATCGCTTCGCTGCCTGTCATAGCCACATCAACATGTTGGTCAAGCTTTTCTAGCAATGCTTTGGCAACCATTACATTGAGTTCTATATCTTCCACCAACAAGATATTCAGACCACGTACTTGCAGCTCCTCCACTTGCATAGGGCGTTTGCTAATGGGTAATGGCAATTCCACCGTGAAACAGGTGCCTTTACCGATTTCACTACTGACTTTTATTTCGCCGTTCATCAGTGACACCATTTGTTGGCATATCGCTAAGCCGATACCCGTGCCGGTGGCACTTTGGTGCTCAGGCAAGTTCACTTGGTAATACATAGCAAATATTTTATCGAGTTCGGCTTGAGGAATACCAACACCTGTATCCCCTACGCAGAATTTCACATGGCTAATACCATCACCTGTGGTATGCGCTTCAACGCTTAAGCTGACTTTCCCCTTTTGAGTGAACTTGACTGCGTTGAATAGCAAGTTCCACAAAATCTGCCGCAACCTGGTACCGTCCACTTCGACAAAATCTGGCAGTGGTTCTCTAATCTCGGTATCAAATGCAAGGCCTTTGTCTGCGGCAAGTAGTTTAATAATACTGCTTAGCTCTTCGGTGAAATCTTTAATCGACACGGTTTTTAGCGAAAGCTCGAGTTTATCCCGACCCATGCGATCGATATCGATAATATCGTTAAAGATATTTCCCAGGGTAATACCGCTTGCGTAAATAGTGCTCACCCAAGCGAATTGCTCTTTATCTAATTTGGTATCACGCAGCATACGACTTAAACCTACAATGCCGTTTAACGGAGTGCGCAATTCATGACTAATGGTGGCGATAAATTTGGTTTTATCTTTGCTCGCTTTCGCGACGATATTTTCGGCCTGTTTACGCTCAGTAATATCTCGGCCAAAGGCTAATAGGCCTAAACGCTTATTGTCCTTGTCATAAAAGGGCACTTTGCGCATTTCAAAGTAGCCACGGCGACCATCGGCAAAACGCAGCCAAACTTCTTCGGTAATGCTCACATCATTTTCTAGCACTTCATGATCACTGGCTGCCACTTGGCTCGCTAGCTCTTCTTCCCACACCTCGTGCGGGGTTAAACCAATCAATTCGGCTTCGGTTCGACCGGTCATTTGCTCTGCTAAGCGGTTACAACCGGCAAATTGACCTTCTTCGTTGCGGTAGTATATAAGATCTGGCGAGGCATCAATGATTGAACGCAGCAAGGTAGACAAACGCAGCGCTTGGGCTTCTTTCTCCGCTCTGTCTTTAATTTCATTTTCTAATTCTACGAATACACTTTCACGCTCTTCTTGGGCATTTTTCCGCTGCTCTATTTCGTAGTTAAGTTGCTTAATATTGTTTTGTAGCTCACGGCTAAGCAGAATATCTTCTTCACGTAAACGCTCTAATTGAGTTACTGCTTCGGCTAAATGCCCTCTGGAGCGCTCAAGTTGTTTGACCAACTCACTAAAGAAAAACAATACCCAGGGTGCGCTAACGATGGTCAGAATAATCGCACTCATAAAATCTTCTAACTTCACATCACCTATAATGTAAATACGCAAGAAGTAGGTGCCTGTCATGGTAAAGATGAGGGTCAGAATGACAAATAACACGCTAACACGCAGGGTGCCAAAACGATTAATAAACTGGGCAAATCGAAGGGCCCAAGGTTCTACTGATTCTTGTCGCTGCATGCTATTTTCCGTGCTTAAAAGTGAGGCTATGAGCGCGCCATGCTAGCAAGTTCGAACACAGGGTCAACTGATAATCGCTACTTGAGCTGAGCTTTAAGACATTGTTTGTTTTTCAAACAATTTAGCTAAATATCCTCAACACGCCCGTTTTGGCAGTGTTTCCAAACAGCAAATTATACTTTTTATGCGATTTTTTCTCATAAATATTCACTATCAAACCGAAAAGTCACTGTTTACAAGGGTGAGAATTAACTATTTATTAACACTTGGCGAGAAAAATGCCAGTTATTCCATAGGATATAACCAACTAAATGGATGATTGATAACCGACTGAATTTAAATAACTTTATATAAAAAACCCAACATAAAGTAAGGATTTTTCCAGTAAGTTCAAACTTCTGAATTGATTTATATATTTTAACTCGGTATTTTGTACGGCCTGCTTAGTATAAATATTCGATACTCGACTGGTATCCCCAATAATAAAAACGACAAGAATACATAGCGTGACATGGCGCAATTAGGCCACTTTTTTGTGTGCCAAAGTTATCCCGTGAGCGTTATAGAAAATAGAGCAGTAACCTAAAACACAACCCTGACCAGTCGTCGGTTGAAGGAGTTACGTCAATGAGTTTATATAATCCTAATGATTCCAAAGATAACTGCGGTTTCGGTCTTATCGCCCACACACAAGGCGAAGCCAGCCACAAACTTGTTATCACTGCCATTGAAGGATTGGATCGCATGCAACACCGTGGTGGTATCGCCGCCGACGGTAAAACCGGGGATGGGTGTGGCTTGCTACTTCAAAAACCGGATGCGTTTTTTAAAGAGATAGCCGCCGAAAACGGTTGGAAATTAAGTAAGAAATACGGTGTAGGGGTTATTTTCCTCAATCAGGACGACACCTTAGCGGCTCGTGGCCGTGAAATTTTGAACGAAGAATTAGAGCGTGAAACCCTAAGCGTAGCAGGTTGGCGCGTGGTGCCCACGGATCACTCAGTGTTGGGTGATTTAGCCGCCTCTGGCGTACCGCAAATTGAACAGGTTTTTGTTAATGCACCTTCTGGATGGCGCAAACGAGACCTAGAGCGTCGTTTATTTATGGCCCGTCGCCGTGCTGAAAAGCGCATGAGCGAAGACAGTGAATTCTATATTGCGTGTTTGTCCACGCTAGTGACTGTTTATAAAGGCTTAGTCATGCCAAAAGATTTGCCTAAGTTTTATTTAGACTTAGCCGATGAACGCATGCAATCTGCCATTTGTGTATTCCACCAGCGCTTCTCTACCAATACTTTGCCTAAGTGGCCATTGGCACAGCCATTCCGCTTCTTGGCGCACAATGGTGAAATTAATACTATTCGTGGTAACCGCGATTGGGCACAAGCGCGAAGCAGCAAGTTTGTAACACCACTATTGCCTGATTTAGCAGATGCAGCGCCATTTGTTAACACAGAAGGGTCTGACTCTTCATCGCTAGACAACATGCTTGAGCTGTTCCTCGCTGGTGGCATGGACCTATTCCGCGCGATGCGTTTACTCGTGCCGCCCGCGTATCAAAACAACAGCACCATGGACGACGATCTTCGCGCATTTTATGAGTTTAACTCAATGCATATGGAGCCGTGGGACGGCCCAGCGGGTATCGTTTTAACCAACGGCCGTCATGTGGCTTGTAACCTAGACCGAAACGGTTTGCGCCCAGCGCGTTATGTGATCACCAAAGACGGGTTAATTACCCTTGCTTCTGAAATCGGCATTTGGGATTACAAACCTGAAGACGTGGTAGAAAAAGGTCGCGTTGGTCCAGGTGAAATGCTGGCCGTCGATACTTACAACGGCAAAATCTGGCGTTCGAACGAAATTGATGAAGAGCTTAAAGGCCGTCATCCTTATCGCGAATGGATTGACGAAAACATTCGTCGCTTAAAGCCTGTTGAAGAATGCGATGCGTCATTGATTGGTCAGCGCGTGTTTGACGACAACATGATGGCTACGTACCACAAGTTGTTTGCTTATAGTTACGAAGAGCTTCAGCAAATCGTAAAAGTACTCGCTAAAGATGGCCAAGAAGCCGTTGGCTCGATGGGTGATGATACTCCAATGGCTGTGCTTTCATCAAAGCAGCGTACTATCTATGATTATTTCCGTCAGCAATTTGCTCAGGTAACAAACCCGCCTATCGATCCATTGCGTGAAAACCACGTTATGTCGTTGGCAACCTGTATTGGCCGTGAGCAAAACGTATTTAGCGAAACCTCTGGCTATGCCCATCGCGTATTGTTTGAATCCCCAGTATTAATTTACACCGATTTGAAACAACTGCGTGAATATGACGCAGAGCATTACTATTCAGAAGTGGTCGACTTAAACTACAAGCCAGAAGAAGGCTTGAAAAAAGCCATCTCGCGCATTTGTAATGAAGTAGAGTATTTGGTGAAAACCAAACGCGCTGCTTTTGTTATTTTGTCTGACCGCAACGTAAAATCAAACCGCCTGACTATCCCTGCTGCTATGGCGGTTGGTGCTGTACAACGTCGTTTGATTGATAAATCACTTCGCTGTGATGCCAACATAGTCGTTGAGACTGCGTCAGCCCGCGACCCGCATCATTTTGCTGTGTTACTCGGTCTTGGTGCGACTGCGATTTATCCGTTCTTAGCGTACGAATCTATCGAGCAAATGGCCGACAAAGGTGAGCTAGGCGTGAGCGCAATGCAGGGCGTATTGAACTACCGCAAGGGCATCAATAAAGGTCTGTACAAGATCATGTCGAAGATGGGTATCAGCACAATTGCTAGCTATCGTAGTTCTAAGCTATTTGAAGCCATTGGTATTAATGCCGATGTCACCAAGTTATGCTTCCAAGGTGTGCCAAGTCGTATACAAGGTGCAGGGTTTGACGACTTTGAACAAGACCAAATTAATTTAAGCCGCGTCGCTTGGTTAAAACGTAAACCGATTGATCATGGCGGTTTATTAAAGTACGTGCACGGCGGTGAGTACCATGCTTACAACCCAGACGTGGTCACCAGCTTACAAAAAGCCGTTGTTAGCGGAAAGTACGATGATTATCGCGTGTTCAGCACCTTAGTGAATGAACGTTCACCGAGTCATTTCCGTGATTTGCTTGCCCTTAAGGCTGAAAGCCCAGCCATTGACATCAGTGAAGTAGAACCCGCGGAAAACCTATTCAAGCGTTTCGATACCGCTGCGATGTCAATCGGTGCTCTTAGCCCTGAGGCCCATGAAGCACTCGCTATCGCTATGAACCGTTTAGGTGGAAAATCAAACTCAGGTGAAGGCGGTGAAGATCCAGCGCGTTTCAACACTGAGAAAAACTCAAAGATAAAGCAAGTCGCATCGGGCCGCTTTGGAGTTACGCCGCATTACTTAGTCAATGCAGAAGTGATTCAAATCAAAGTGGCTCAAGGCGCTAAGCCAGGTGAAGGTGGTCAATTACCGGGTGATAAGGTCAACAGCTACATCGCAGAGTTGCGCTTTGCCGTGCCAGGCGTGACCCTTATTTCACCACCGCCTCATCACGATATTTATTCGATTGAAGATTTGGCTCAGCTCATTTTTGACCTGAAACAAGTGAACCCTACGGCGCAAATTTCGGTGAAATTAGTGTCTGAGCCTGGCGTAGGTACCATTGCCACAGGTGTAGCAAAAGCCTATGCCGATTTAATCACTATCTCTGGTTACGACGGCGGCACAGGTGCCAGCCCACTCACTTCGGTCAAATACGCCGGTAGCCCGTTCGAGCTTGGTCTAGCAGAGACTCAGCAAGCATTGGTTGAAAACGGCTTACGCCACAAAGTGCGCGTGCAAACAGATGGCGGCCTCAAAACCGGACTAGATGTGGTCAAGGGTGCCATTTTAGGCGCTGAGAGCTTCGGTTTCGGTACCGGCCCTATGGTTGCGTTAGGTTGTAAATATCTGCGTATCTGTCACTTGAACAACTGTGCGACAGGTGTGGCAACACAAGACGAAAAATTACGGGAAAACTACTTCATTGGGTTACCCGAAATGGTGATGAACTACTTTAAGTTTATCGCTGAAGAAGTGCGCGAAATTATGGCATCTATTGGTGTAACCAAGCTTGATGACTTGATTGGTCGTACTGAATTGCTTGAAGTGTTACCTGGTATAACCGCCAAGCAAAGTCGATTAGATTTAAGCCCCATTTTAGCTAAGCCTAAAGCGGGTGATCACACTAAGTTGTTCTGCTCAGAAATTGCCAATAACCCATTGGATAAAGGCGATTTGAACGTACAAATCTTAAATGATGCGAAAACGGCTATCGACTCACTAACGGGTGTATCGCTGAAATATGATGTACGCAACACTGACCGCTCGGTGGGCGCTATGCTGTCAGGTGCAATTGCTAAAGTGCATGGCAACCAAGGCATGCAAGATGCACCTATCCAAGTGCAGCTTAGCGGTACAGTCGGCCAAAGTTTTGGTGTGTGGAACGCAGGCGGCCTTGAAATGCACCTGATTGGTGATGCCAACGATTATGTTGGTAAAGGCATGACAGGCGGTAAATTAGTGATCAGTAATCCAACCAATATCAGCTTTGACCCACATGCAAGTGCCATTATGGGTAACACCTGTTTGTATGGTGCGACGGGCGGTAAATTGTTCGCGGCCGGTCGTGCTGGCGAGCGCTTTGGTGTGCGTAACTCAGGCGCTGTTGCGGTTGTTGAAGGTACGGGTGATAACGGTTGTGAGTACATGACAGGGGGTATTGTTGCGGTACTTGGCGCTGTTGGTGTTAACTTTGGTGCTGGTATGACAGGTGGCTTTGCTTACATCCTGGACGAATTAGACGATATTGAACATCGCATTAACCCTGAGTTAGTAGAGATTATGGGCATTGAAGACAAGGTTATTTTGTCTGAGCATTTACGCGGCCTTATCAATCAACACTATGAAGAAACAGGCAGCGAGTACGCTATGGGCTTACTTAACAACTTCAATGAAGTGTTGCCTAAATTCCGCTTAATTAAGCCTAAGACCAGTAATGTTAAAAACCTGTTGGGGCACATTAGTCGCTCATCATCAGAACTTAGCATTCAGGCCCAATAAGTAGCAGGACGAGAATCATATGTCTAAAAACGTATATCAATTTGTTGACGTAGAACGTATCGACCCGCCGAAAAAGCCGATCGTTGTGCGTAAAGCAGAATTTGCTGAAATCTATCAGCCATTGACCCAATCACAAACAGAGGGTCAAGCCGACCGTTGTTTAGATTGCGGTAACCCTTATTGTGAATGGAAATGCCCAGTGCATAACTTTATCCCTCAGTGGCTTGAACTCGCCAACCAAGGGAAAATTTTAGAAGCCGCTGAGCTTTCTCACAAAACCAACAGTTTGCCAGAAGTGTGTGGCCGAGTTTGCCCACAAGACCGTTTATGTGAAGGCGCATGTACCCTGAACGACGACTTTGGTGCCGTTACTATTGGCAGTATCGAAAAATACATTACCGACACTGCCTTTCAAATGGGCTGGCGCCCAGACATGTCAGGCGTAGTGGCCACAAACAAGAAAGTCGCTATTGTGGGCGCTGGGCCTGCGGGCCTTGCCTGTGCGGATATTCTCGTACGCAACGGCGTTAAACCCGTTGTGTATGACAAGTACCCAGAAATTGGCGGCTTGCTAACCTTTGGTATTCCGGCCTTTAAGCTTGAGAAAGACGTGATCACCCGTCGTCGTGAAATTTTCACCGAAATGGGCGTTGAGTTTGTCCTCAACACTGAAATCGGCAAAGACATCGACTTTCAAACCTTGCTTGATGAATACGATTCCGTGTTCTTAGGCATGGGCACGTACAAGCCAATGCAAGGCGGCTTTGCGAATGAAGGCGCGCCAGGTGTTTACGAAGCTCTGCCCTTCTTGATTGCCAACATTAACCGTCACCTTAAGTTTGAAAAATCAGCGGATGAGTTCGTTGATATGAAAGGCAAGAAGGTCGTGGTGTTAGGCGGTGGTGATACCACAATGGATTGCGTACGTACTTCTATTCGCCAAGGTGCAACAGATGTTATCTGTGCCTATCGTCGTGACGAAGACAGCATGCCGGGCTCACGCCGCGAAGTGGTTAACGCTAAAGAAGAAGGCGTTGAATTCACCTTTAACGTACAACCTCTAGACATCGAGTTAGACGCCGATGGCAATGCTTGCGGTGTACGCTGCGTGAAAACCGAAATGGGCGAGCCGGATGCAGAAGGGCGTCGTCGTCCGGTTGTTATCGAAGGCTCAGAACATGTCATCGAAGCAGATGCGGTCATTATTGCCTTTGGTTTTCAGCCGAGTCCTGCTGGTTGGTTTGGTGATTACGGTATTATTCTGGATGAAAAAGGCCGCGTACGTGCGCCAGCAAAAGGAAAATACCCGTTCCAAACATCTAACCCTAAGATTTTCTCTGGGGGCGATATGGTACGTGGCTCTGACCTAGTCGTTACTGCTATTTTCGAAGGCCGCGAAGCCGCCGAAGGTATGCTCGACTACATGGGCGTATAAGCGGTTCAACGTCTGCTGACGTATCAAACTAGATAAAAAGGAGCTTAGGCTCCTTTTTTTGTGCCGGTTTTTCGTGGCCGTGACGAAGCGCGATGCCCTAATCACTTTGCCACTTATCATGAACACTCGCACTTAATCCATTCGCCTAAAAAATAGTCACTGCACGTTTGTGTATGGCGTTAACCTCACAGATGCGTTAGCGTAAATACCTGTCTTTCTCAGGTATTGCCCCTATGACTGCCACGATTACTCTCCCTAAAATCATGCAAATCGGTGCAGGGGCCATCAACGCTCTGCCCGCAACACTCGAGCAGCTTGGCTGTCAATTTCCATGCATTATTACAGACGCCAATATGGTAACCCTTGGCTATACCGATAAGATCACTGACTTACTAAACGCGCAAAACATAGACTACGGGCTATTTAGCAAAACCATGGCTGAACCAAGTGAGGATTCTATCTTGCCGGCGGTCGATTTAGTTCGTCAGGGCAAATACGATTGCTTACTGGCATTAGGAGGTGGCAGTGCCATAGATACCGCCAAGGCAATTGCGTTATTAGCTAGCCACGGAGGCAGCATGCGTGATTATAAAATGCCACGCCCTGTTAATGAGCGTAGCATGCCAGTCATTGCCATTCCTACCACAGCAGGTACGGGCTCAGAAGCGACTCAAGCGACCATTATTACCGATGCCAGCACAGACGAGAAAATGCTGTGCATGGGCCCTGGGTTGATGCCCATGGCAGCCATAGTTGATTACGAGTTAACCCTAAGTTTACCTCTGCGTATTGCGGCTGACACCGGCATTGACGCCCTGACTCACGCAATCGAAGCCTATGTGAGTCGCAAAGCCAATTTGTTCAGCGACCAACAAGCCATCGCTGCAATGAAGTTAATTGGGCGCAACCTACTGCGTACCTGCCAAGATGCGACAGACCTAGCCGCCCGTGAAGCGGTTATGCTCGGGGCTACATTGGCAGGTATCGCCTTCTCAAACGCCTCTGTTGCCCTAGTGCATGGTATGAGCCGCCCGTTAGGTGTGCATTTTCATGTACCCCATGGGTTAAGCAACGCTATGTTGCTCCCTACTATCACTGAATACTCTATTAGCAGTGCACCCACACGCTACGCACAGTGCGCTATGTATATGGGACTGGTCGATAATATAACGGATGAAAATCAGGCACACCAAGCGCTGCTGAACCAATTAAAGCGAATCAATCAAACTCTCTGCGTACCCACGTTAGCCGAGTTTGGAGTGGATAAAGGGGTATTCTTTAGCACCTTGCCCCTCATGGCAGAACAAGCGCTGGCCTCCGGCTCGCCGAACAACAACCCTCGCTTGGCCAGTAAAGATGAGATCGTAACCTTGTATAAAACCGCTTGGGATAGTAAATAGGTACCTGTGGCCACCTTAATCGTTAGAAAATACGCAATAAAAAAGGAGCTCAGGCTCCCTTTTTATTTAATAGCTACATCCCTAAGACTAAGATCTATGCGTGGGCGTGTTTAGCTTTTACGTTAAGCCTCAACGTTCGCGGCTTCCACCTCTTGGGCGATTTGGCTTAATGCTTGCTCAAACACAGACGCAGGCTGGCCACCACTGATGAGATGCTTGTTATTCACAATCACAGCAGGCACAGAGCTAATGCCATTAGACTGGTATAAATGCTGAGCTTCACGTACCTCTTGGGTGTACTTACCCGAGGTTAAAATATCTTGTGCAATTGCTTTATCCAGCCCAACACGCTCCACTACCGCGAGTAACTGCTCGTGGTTACTCGGGTCACCACTTTCTTTAAAGTACAAATCAAACAGGGCTAATTTTAGTTCGGTTTGTTTGCCCACTTCTTCCGCCCAGTGCAATAGTCTGTGAGCATCGAAGGTATTATAAATACGGCCACCGCCACGGTTGCCAAATTCGTAACCCACATCTAGGCCGCGCTGCTTGATCATTTCGCGGTTCTGCTCACTTTGCTCAACACTGATGCCGTATTTTTCGGTGATATGCTCAACAATCTCTTGGCCCTCTGGGGGCATATTCGGATTGAGCTCGAACGGCTGCCAACTGATATCCGCTGCAACTTTACCGTCAAGTTTACCTAAGGCTTCATCTAAGGCTTTATAACCGATAATGCACCAAGGACACGATACGTCAGACACGATATCTATTTTAAGGGGGGTAGCCATAATTAACTCCTAATTGCGCCGGCAAGTCACACTAGCGTGATGCCGATTGATAGTTAGTACATTGGCCTTACACCGCCAATATTCAAGCGTAATACATAAAAACACACACTTTGCCCAACTCGATTTGAAAAACCTTCGCGGGCCAACCAAGCGAGAGGGCGTTATCCCTAAGCGAATTTCACGCTAAATCGAAAGGCACTCAGCAGAAAGACCGCGCTAAATGAAAAAACAATGCACTTTTGGTAAAAAAATACGAATTTTTTTACAAATTAACTTGAGATAATTTCCCCTAGCCCCATTTATGACCGCAGAACAAATTTCTGAGCAAAGTAAATAACCTTGCTCATTTTAACCGTCCGAGCAATCGGCAACTTAAACCTTTATTAACATTGGAATTTTCAGGAGATTTGAAAATGGCAATTCGTCCTTTAAACGATCGCGTTATCGTTAAGCGTCACGAACAAGAAAGCAAATCTGCAGGCGGCATCGTTTTAACGGGCTCAGCAGCAGAAAAATCAACTCGCGGTGAAGTTATCGCTGTCGGCAATGGTCGCACACTTGATAACGGCGAAGTGAAAGCTGTTGACGTTAAAATCGGCGACATCGTTATTTTTAACGACGGTTACGGCGTGAAAACAGAGAAGCTAGATGGCGAAGAAGTATTGATTCTTAGCGAAAACGATATCCTAGCAGTAGTCGAATAACCCACCGTTTACCCAATTTAGAGGAATTAATATCATGGCAGCAAAAGAAGTACGTTTTTCTGACGACGCTCGCGTAAAAATGCTAGCAGGCGTTAACATTCTAGCTAACGCAGTAAAAGTTACCCTAGGTCCTAAAGGCCGTAACGTAGTATTAGACAAGTCATTCGGCGCACCTACTATCACTAAAGATGGTGTATCAGTAGCCAAAGAAATCGAATTAGAAGATAAATTCGAAAACATGGGCGCACAAATGGTGAAAGAAGTTGCTTCTAAAGCCAATGACGAAGCTGGTGACGGAACCACTACTGCAACGGTACTTGCACAGTCTATCGTGACTGAAGGCTTGAAAGCGGTAGCAGCGGGCATGAACCCAATGGATCTTAAGCGCGGTATCGACAAAGCAGTGATCGCTGCAGTTGAACAGCTTAAAGCCCTTTCTGTTCCATGTGCAGACAGCAAAGCGATTGCCCAAGTAGGTACTATCTCTGCTAACTCTGACACTGAAGTAGGCGACCTTATCGCTGAAGCAATGGACAAAGTAGGCAAAGAAGGCGTTATCACAGTTGAAGAAGGCCAATCTCTACAAAACGAACTAGAAGTTGTAGAAGGTATGCAGTTCGACCGTGGTTACTTATCTCCTTACTTCATGAACAACCAAGAAAACGGCACTGTAGAACTAGACAGCCCGTTCATCCTATTGGTTGACAAAAAAGTATCTAACATTCGTGAATTACTACCGACTCTTGAAGCAGTTGCAAAAGCCTCTAAGCCTTTGTTAATCATCGCTGAAGACGTTGAAGGTGAAGCACTTGCTACGCTAGTTGTGAACAACATGCGCGGTATCGTTAAAGTGGCAGCGGTTAAAGCACCTGGTTTCGGCGACCGTCGTAAAGCCATGCTTCAAGATCTTGCCACCTTAACAGGCGGTACTGTGATTTCTGAAGAAATCGGTCTAGAGCTTGAAAAAGTAACTCTTGAAGACCTAGGTACAGCGAAGCGCGTTGTTATCAACAAAGACAACACCACAGTAGTTGACGGTGCTGGCGAAGAAGACGCGATCCAAGGCCGTGTTGCTCAAATACGTGCTCAAATCGAAGAATCAAGCTCAGACTACGACAAAGAGAAACTTCAAGAGCGTCTAGCGAAACTAGCTGGCGGTGTTGCGGTTATCAAAGTTGGCGCAGCCACTGAAGTTGAAATGAAAGAGAAGAAAGACCGCGTTGAAGATGCACTACACGCTACTCGCGCTGCGGTTGAAGAAGGCGTAGTTGCCGGTGGTGGTGTTGCACTAGTACGTGCAGCGTCTAAGATTGTTGACCTTCAAGGCGACAACGAAGACCAAACACACGGCATTAAATTGCTACTTCGTGCAATGGAATCTCCAATGCGTCAAATCGCTGCTAACGCCGGTGCAGAAGCATCAGTTGTGACTAACGCTGTTAAAAACGGCGCTGACAACTACGGCTACAACGCTGGTAACGACACTTACGGCGATATGCTAGAGATGGGTATTCTTGACCCAACTAAAGTAACGCGTTCAGCACTACAGTTCGCAGCATCAATCGCAAGCTTGATGATCACAACTGAAGCGATGATCGCTGAAGCACCTAAAGATGATGCACCTGCAATGCCTGATATGGGCGGCATGGGTGGTATGGGTGGAATGGGCGGCATGATGTAATCATCCCATTATGATTTCATAAGATTTCACAACCATTCAAAAAGCCGGTAAAGCTTTGCTTTATCGGCTTTTTTTGTTTATCTCTGCTAATTAAGATTTCATATTTTTGCTTATTACCTCATAAGATAGGTGGTATAAGGTGGGGTATTTTGTTTTCTTGGTGTTTGAAATTTAGGTTGTAAGTCCCTAAGATACCCCAATGAAAATAATAAAAGTGCGCCTATAATGCCTCTTACAGCTTCTCAAGTAAAAAGTTTAAAATGTCCAGAAGACCGATCTCAAATAAAAAAATCAGATGGTAATGGACTGTTTCTATTGGTAAAAAATAACGGTTCAAAATTATGGAGGTTTAGGTACAAGTATGCGTTAAAACACCAAGAGATGGCGCTTGGAAAATACCCCTTAATTGGCCTTGCTGACGCAAGAATAGCTGCTGAGCAAGCACGTATCCTGTTGAGCCAAGGAATTAACCCCATGGCTGAGAGGCAGGAACGAAAGAAAAAAAATAGTGCTGAAGACACAACGTTCAAAGCCGTAGCTATGAAATGGTGGGAGCAGCAGAGAGAATCGTGGACAACAGATTCAGCCAACCGAGTGAAACGTTGGATAACGGTAGATTCGAAAGAGATTGGTGAAATCGCTATTGACGAAGTTGATGCGGGACACATAACTGAACTCATGTTATCTATTGAAGCGAAAGGGACTCCTAAAAAGGCACCTAATGTGCTGTCTACGATTAACAGAGTTTATGGTTATGCTCTTGCGCATAGATTGACAAGGCACAATCCAGCTCAAGGTTTACCGTTGAGGGATATATTAAAACCCCTTCCTAAGACACAAAATAGAGCGGCTATTATCACCCCAGAGCAACTAGCACCGTTAATAGTAGCAATTGATACAGATGAATCTGGGAACTATTGTACCGTAGAAGCGCTAAAACTCATTCCGAGGCTTTTTCTTAGACCGAAAGAGATTAGATTCTTACAGTGGTCCTATATCGATTTTGATGAGAAGCTTATTAGAATTCCCGCCGAAGATATGAAAAGAGGCCGTGAACATTTAGTTCCTCTAGCAACTCAAGTTATCGAACAACTGAAAAAAATAAGGTCTATTACAGGGTACTCGAAATTCGTTTTTCCTAACGATAGAGATCACACCAAGCCTATTAGTAAGAATGTCATGACAAATAGGTTACGCTCTCTGGGCTACCCTGCCGATATCATGTCTGCTCATGGCTTTCGGAGTACAGCTTCAACTCTTCTTCATGAAAAAGGCTGGGAACACGATGTTATAGAAACACAGTTAGCTCATTTAACAGGTTCAGCGACATCCAGAGCTTATAATCGCTCGATGTATTTACGCGAGCGCAGAAAAATGATGCAAAGCTGGGCTGATTATTTGGAAGACTTGAAGGGATATCAGCTCTAGGTTACCACATGGATTTATCAAGGTCTTAGTGAGAAATGACACTTAATTAACCTCGACACTTAAGCCGAGAGAAGGGCTTCCCTAATTAATAAGGTGGTGATCATACCAGTTATTGCTTTGTCTTAATTCTTCGGACTCTTAGGTCAATAGCCCTCACACTTAACGAATACTGCGTACTTAGGATTATTCCAAGTTTAAGTAAAGCTCACGTATTTTTCGTAAATCATTTCTTATTGTTCTCTCGCTAACACCTAATTTTTTTGCCAAGAATAGATGATTGTCCTCTCCGTTACTCAAGATCTGGGCCTCCATCAACCGAATAAGTTCACATTGTCGAACTGTGAGTTTTTCTGAAATTTCCTCGTAGATTTTGTCGATATCCCTTTTTTCGTCTTCCGCATGGTAGATTTCATTAAGCATAACAATCGCTTCCATATCGACTCTGTCAGCATTTTCTCGGTGGTCTGTACTTTCGAAAGAGTTACTAACAAGCTTTTTTGAAGATGCTCTAATCTTTTCACTTTTTGATACGGATTCAGGATTTCTATTTCTTATACTCTTTGTTTTTTTGCTTTTGGTGGCCTTTACTGAAATATCTCTAATTAAATTCAACAGAGAATGCCTATCATGAAAATCCATTCCTTTTTCCAGTTTGCCTAATAGTCTAATCCAAACTTCGTTTCTAATATCCTCAATAACATTTTTGTAACCAGACAGCATTTTCTTATGAATACCGCTTTTCCCGCTTTCCATTTCTTCTTTGCAAATTTTATAGATAAGTTTTTCATACTTTTTAACTATTTCAGCAAAAGCCAACTTATCGCCGTTTTTAAACCTATTATACAGCTCTAAATCTTCACTCTTTTCCAATTTTAAATACTCCTAAGTTAGAGACTACAAGTGGTCTTAAGTAGCACAGCCCCAGTGTATCAAAAAATTCCTTTTCCATGTTATTGCCGAATTCTGCAAACAGCTAGATGCATGTTTGTAGCGGAATCGTGAATACCAGTTTGGCGACCCAAAAAAGTTAACAAATTTTTTGCCGGATTCCGGAAAGAGCTAGATACATGTTTAAAGCGGAATCATGAATATCAGATTGGCGGCTCAAAAAGTTAATTAATTTTTTGCCGGATTCTGCAAACGGCTAGATACATGTTTGTAGCGGAATCATGAATATCAGACTGGCGGCTCAAAAAGTTAATTAATTTTTGCCGGATTCTGCAAACGGCTAGATACATGTTTGTAGCGGAATCATGAATATCAGATTGGCGGCTCAAAAAGTTAATTAATTTTTTGCCGGATTCTGCAAACGGCTAGATACATGTTTGTAACAGGAATACGAATCGCACTTCAGGCTATGAAAAGAATGTGTGCAATTAACAAGTATTCAGACAGTTGGAAGGTGAGAGTACTCAATATGAAGTGTCAGAGAAAACCTAATAACTATGAACTACTTCGAGCTAAAGAGGTTTGCGCACTGCTTAAAATCAGCAGTACAACCCTTTGGCGTTGGCGAAGGTTGGGAGTAATCCCAGAACCTATTCCGTTAGGGCCGCGGTTAATTTATTGGCCCAAATCTGTAATTGAACAATTCATCGACGTTTAAAAAGGAGTCCTATGATGAAAAACGTATTAACTCAAAACCAGCTAAAAAATGTGAGCGATATATTTAAATTACTGTCGTTTGGTAAGCGTGACCTAGATTCGCTGATCATTACCTATGAAGAAAGCAACCTTAAATATACTCACATGTTCGAATATATAAATGTCTGTGACGCTATTGCCTCTATCTTGTATATCGGCTCACTTAAAAAATGGGATTCATGCAATTCCCCGATGGATATTCAGCTAAAAATAGTCTGTTTCTTTTTAGGGGTATCTATTACAAAAATCCAAATAGATGAAGTAAAACAGACGTATATGTTTTTGCACCGACATGGAAAGTTTCCGCACAAGGTTTATGAAAATGAACTAACGGGAATCATTTTAGCTTGTGAGGAATACATGCAAGAAACAAGTGGAAATCGAGGCCAAAAAACAAAGGTCTCAATTCACTAAAAATTCCTTCAAACCCCACGCATCTCAGATGAATTCGCACAGCCCCTCGAATTCGTCTGTATGCCCCTAAACACTTAGCTTACAAGGCAAGTCGGTGGAACGAATCGATTCACCTATTGGACTGCCTTTGAGCTCGCGTAAGTATTCATGATTTCGGAGATTACAGGTGGATAAACCTTTTGCTAAATGTATAACAGCTCGTTTCACAATTAAAGATTATATGACACTTCAGCACATGGCTGAAGATGAGGGATGCAGTATTGCAGAAGTTTTGAGAAGTCTACTTCATAACTACAAAAGACACACTAGCTTAACACAATTGTTGCTAAGGATGGAGCAGCGCCAAAAATCAGATTACTTCAACACTTTGTGTGCAGTGCTTAATTTGTCTGATGAAGAGATCAAAAAGACAAAAGAGACATTAAAGCTTAAAGGAGTAAAGCTATGATTAGTTCTACTCCTCCTTCACACAGTCGCCAAAACTGGGCTTTCATTGTTAGTGTTTCAAGTGTTATCTGGATTAGCAGTTTTTTACTGAGCTTAACTTTTGTTTGGAACTGGATTGGAGACTTAACTCCTATCAAGCAGCATGCAGCGTATTGGGTATCACCAATCAAAGCGCTTTTTGTCGATGTTGGAAAGCAAAACTGGTCTGAGTATTGGGCCTTTGTTGATAAAAATGATCTGTGGCTAGAACTTACTTTTTATTTTCTATTTGCTCTTTCAGTTGCAACATTTACTGCGTATTTAATTATTAAACACTTATATGTTGATGGTGGACAGAGTTCTTATTTCCATGTAAATGGGCCCCAGCTTTTTCAGTTCAAAACAGCATTGCAGCATGCGTTAAGAAAGGCAAAAGAGGAAGCATCACCACTTGGACTAAAGCTTCATCCCAAACTTCAAATTTCAAAGCGTCGAGAATCGGGCAACGTTTTAGTACTTGGTAATCAAGGCACTGGAAAAACTGTTTTCATTCTCTCTCTAATTGAGCAGGTCATAAAAAGAGGGGAGCGAGTTTTTATATATGACGAAAAGCGCGAATTCACAGCACAGTTTTTTGATGAAGCAACAACTGTACTAATTGCTCCGTGGGACAAAAGAGGGACACCGTGGAACATTCAAGCTGACGCCCACAATGCGGTTTTAGCAAAGCTAATCGCCGATCAGCTTATTCCTGACTCTAAAGACCCTCTATGGAGCGAGGGAGCACGTTCAATTTTTGCAGGCATGATAACCATATTGAATCGAACCAAAGAGCAGTGGGGGTG
This sequence comes from Paraglaciecola mesophila, assembly GCF_009906955.1. Lineage (GTDB taxonomy): Bacteria > Pseudomonadota > Gammaproteobacteria > Enterobacterales > Alteromonadaceae > Paraglaciecola > Paraglaciecola mesophila_A. Next base: position 3,644,413 of record NZ_CP047656.1, on the reverse strand, counting down.
GGTTGAGCTTGCAAACATGATGCTTTTAAACGAATCAAAGTTGAGGGGCTTACTTGGTGAGTATTACCCACGTGCACAGCGCTTCATAGTAGAAGAAAGCAAAACTACACAATCATTTTTTGCGCAATTAGATGGTTCATTAGGATGGATTCATACCCTCGCAGAAGCTTGGCCCAAGGCTTTCGAAAACGGATTTTCGATGAAGGAGTGGGTAGAAGATCCTAATTCAAACAAACCAATTATTATCGTTCAAGCCGACAAACGATATAAGGATATTGGTGCGCCAGTTGCGAATACACTTATTCGATTAATGACTAGCCATATACTATCCCAAACTAATTGTTCAAGCAGAGAGCTATGGTTATTTATCGATGAGCTAGCAAACTTGCCAAAAAACGAGGCGCTTGGCGAATGGATGAGTTTAGGGAGATCTAAGGGGTGTCGTATATGTGGTGGAACTCAGTCAATTTCGCAACTCAAAGAAATCTACTCTGACAATGGTGCAGACACCCTACTGAATATGTTTACCATATTTGCGTCAATGCGTTTAGGGGCCGCAGGAGAGACAGCTCCTTATACCGCTAAAGTGTTTGGAGAACGTGTTGTCGAGCGGCGAACGTCCAGTGCTGGGCCAACGGGCAATGCATCTCAAAACTGGCACGGTGAAACAGTTCCAATTGTTAGAGCATCCGATCTTGTTCATTTACCGCAACCAGATTCAAAAGGTGTAGTTGGTTACATTCTTATACCCGGCTATAAAGCGGTATATAAGTTACGTTGGCCCTATCCCAAAATTCCTATGCTGAGTGAAGAACATTGTCCAGCGAATTGGGTTAACAACCATAAAAGTCAAAGCATTGAGAAGGCTGGCTCAACCGTAGGCATAAGTAGGCTTGAAAGTGTAAAAAATAAGAGGGCAAAATCATGATGAGTCCTAGCCAAATTTACAACATTTCATACTATGAGCCGAATCATAAAGAAGACTATTACAGCAAGGAGAGTGAGCCCCAAGGGAAATGGATAGGGCGAGGTTCAAAATGTTTAAAACTTGGTCGATTCGTCGAGCAAGATGACTATAGAAAAATCTTTAATGGATTTGATCAACAGGGCAACCCTTTGTCTGGTGGTGCAGGGAAAAACCACCGACATGGTTGGGATTTGACGTTTTCAGCACCAAAATCAGTCTCAATTCTATGGGCTGGTGAGTCTGAGGAAATGCAGCATAAGATTGAAAATGCACAGCAGCAAGCTGTAGAAGAAGCTTTTGACTTTATACAAGATAAAGTTGCTAGAACGAGGCGCGGGCATGATGGATTAGTTCACGAAGAGATTGTGGGCTTGATTGGTGCCACATTTCAACACTGCTCTTCTCGTGCCCTAGATCCACAAATCCATACACATTGTTTAGTAGCCAACATTGCGCCAAGAACCGATTTAAGTTGGGGGACTCTTGAGTCTAAATACTTTTACTCTTGGCAAAAAGCCATTGGTGCGATTTATCGTTCGTCGCTATCACGATACCTACAAGAATTAGGCTATGAAATCGAAGAAGTTGCTGAAAGAGAGCATTTTGAAGTGCAAGGTATCGACAACAAAATAAGCGAACATTTCTCAAAACGAAAACAAGCAATATTGGCAGAAATGAAGTCGTTGGGAGTTGAAAAAGCAGCATCGAAAGCTGGTGATTTTATAGCTCTAAACACGCGAGATAAGAAACAGAATATCGGTCGAAGTGAATTACTGGAAACTTGGAAAACCGAGCTTTCCTCACTTGAGTATAGCTCCGAGTATTTTTCATCACTACGGAATAATTACAGCGTATGCGTTGCTGAGCCACTGCCTTTGCAACATATATTAGCTGAATTAGTTGCAAAGAATTCAGTATTTAGATTAGAGGATATTTATGCAGTAGTCGCTAAAGAGGCGCAGTACAGATATGTTCCATACAGTTGCATAGAAGACACAGTAAGCGAACTATTAAACAGTACTGAATTAGTTCTATTAGAGAACCATAGGACGAATGAGAAACTTTATACAACGCAAAGCATGCTTCAAGCTGAAAGGGATTTAATAATTATTGCTACTCGACTGAATGCAAAGCAGACCTACAGATTAAATAAAGATGACATTGCAAACGCTATCGAGACACAAGAGGGGTGTCTGGGCTTTAAATTATCTGAAGAGCAAACCGATGCAATTCATGCAGTTTGCCAATCTGGTTTAGACATCGTTCAGGGCAAGGCTGGCGCTGGTAAATCTATTGCTATGAGTTCTATGAGGTTAGCTTACGAGAGGAGCAATATTAAAGTTCGTGGGGCTACGGTGTCTCGGAAAGCATCACTTCAGCTTGAAAATGACACTGGAATAAAGAGCTCAACGATTACTAGTCTGTTAGGAGAACTCCAAAGAACACCAAGTAGATTTGCCGATACCGTCATATTGATTGATGAGGCAGGGCAGATAGGGTTACTTGATTTGTTAAAACTCATGAGGTTAGTTGATACGGTAAACGCAAAATTGGTTTTACTGGGCGAGCAAGAACAGACTGACGCCATCGAGCACGGTGGAAGTTTGAGGTATTTATCCGATAAGTTTGGATGTAAAAGGTTGAATACAATTCGGAGACAAAACGAGGCTTGGGCCCGTGAAGCTGTTAATCAGCTAAGAAATGGTAAAGCTAAAGTAGCTTTAAAAGAGTTTCATTCCAGAGGCCTATTGAACATCGAAGTTAATAAGGAAGCAGCTCAAATAAAGTTAGTAGATAAATGGCAATCGTATGTCGAGTCGAATCCTACAAAAGAATCCATGATTATGACCCAGAGCTGGAGAGAAGCTATCTCTGTAAGCGAATTAATCCGAGAGCGGTATAAGGAAAAGGGCGTTTTAGGTGCTGAGGACTTTACGGTTGAATGCGTGATATCCAATAGAACAGTACCTTTTACTTTTGCAAAAGGAGAGCGTATACGTTTTACGAAAAACGACTATGCGAGAAACTTCACCAATGGTGCTTTAGGGACAGTCACAGATATCGAACGAGTGAATGACGATATTTACTTTTCAATTGTATTGGATAATGGAGACAAAACGCGCTTTAAAAAGTCAGAATACTCAGATGAACATGGTCGCCTCTATTTAGCCCAAGCATATGTTAGTACTGTGTATAGTAGCCAAGGTGCGACTATCGACGGTGATACATTTTTGCTATACACCACGCGAATGGATAGAGCGTTGAGTTATGTAGCCGGCTCTAGACACAAGGACAAATGTCATTGGTTCGTAAATCGAGAAGAAGTTGAAAGCTTGGTTTCAGACCGAACTAATGCGCTACAGGAAGAACAAATAATGAGCTTAATGGCTAAGAATATGGATATAGATCGCAAAAACTCGTTGGCCATAGAGTATTTAGAGGCCCAAGAGGAAGAGTATTTAAGTACTAATTTTGTAACCAGTGAAATGGCTCGGTAAATTTAGATAGTCAATGCAAGCAAAGAATGTTTGCAGATAGCAAAATATCTAGTTCTGCGGTATTGTTTTGTCATTAAAAACAATGGAGTGTTTGTCAGTGGCAAAACCCGCAAATAAAAAACAAAAATCTTTTGAAGAATCACTTTGGGACTCGGCGAACAAGCTGCGTGGCAGCGTTGAGTCTTCTGAGTACAAGCATATTGTCTTAAGCTTAATATTTCTTAAGTTTGTTAGTGATACTTTTGAGCACCACAGACAGAAGCTTATACAAAATAATCAAGAAAAGTACGTAGATCTTGTACAAGCCTATACAAAAGAAAATGTCTTTTATCTCCCTGAAAAGAGCCGTTGGAGCTTTGTTCAGCAAAACGCTAAACAAGAAGACATCGCCCTAAAGATCGATACAGCCTTAAGCACCATCGAGAAAACCAACAAAGCACTGCAAGGTGCACTGCCTGATAACTATTTCTCCCGTCTTGGTTTGGATGTCAGTAAGCTATCTGCACTGATCGATGTGATTAACAATATCGACACCTTAGCCAATCCGCACGAAGATGTGGTAGGCAGAGTCTACGAATATTTCTTATCTAAATTTGCGATTGCAGAAGGTAAGGGTAAAGGCGAATTCTACACGCCGAAGAGCATTGTGAATCTAATCGCGGAATTAATTGAACCTTACAGCGGTAAAATCTACGACCCTTGTTGTGGTTCTGGTGGTATGTTTGTTCAGTCAATGAAGTTCATTGAAAATCACAAAGGTAACAAAAAAGATATTTCTGTTTATGGTCAAGAATACACAGGTGCAACCTACAAACTTGCAAAAATGAACCTAGCAATCCGAGGCATTTCTGCCAACCTTGGTGCAGCCGCAAAAGATACTTTTGCCAATGATCAGCACGAAACGCTGAAAGCCGATTTCATTATGGCTAATCCTCCGTTTAACCAGAAAGATTGGCGCGCGTCTGATGAGCTTACAGATGATCATCGTTGGGACGGTTACGAAACACCATCAACCAGCAATGCCAACTATGGTTGGATTTTGCATATGGTTTCAAAGTTATCTGAAAATGGCATCGCTGGATTTGTTCTTTCTAATGGAGCACTTTCAGGTGGAGCGACTGAGAGGGCGATAAGAGCAAAATTAGTAGAAAATAACTTGGTAGAAGCCATCATTATATTACCGGGTAGTATGTTCTACACGACTGATATCAGCGTATCTATATGGATAATTAATAAAAACAAAAGAGCGCATACAGTTGCTTACGAAGATGTGACGAAGCACTACAGAGATCGTGAAGAAGAAATTCTGTTTATGGATTTACGTCAACGTGGCGAACCGTTTGAGAAGAAGTTTATTCAGTTCTCTGAGCAAGATATTACAGACTTTGCTAATACACTTCACACTTGGCAGCAAGTAGGAGCTGAGAGTGATTACTCTGATATCCCCGAATACTGCTATTCGGCTAAAAAAGCTGAAATTGCCGCCAAGGACTACTCTCTTGTTCCTAGTAAATACATTCATTTTTTCAATAGAGATGAGAACATCGATTTTGATGAAAAAATGACGGAGCTTAAATCTGATATGACTGAGCTTTTGGTTAAGGAATCAGAATATAAACTTGATTTGTTAAACGTATTTAAAGAGTTAGGTTATGAAATCAAACTATAAGAGGCTTGGTGACTATATAGTCCAAAAAGGCCTACCTAACAAAGCGTTAAAATATAATAATTTACTGGGCATAAACAACGCTAAGTACTTTGTAAAAGCTAAGACAAACTTAAATGGTATCGACCTGTCCAAATATAGGATTGTGGAGAAAAACCAGTTTGCTTTTAATCGAGCAACGACACGAAATGGAGATAAGATCTCTATAGCGCTTAGGGATGGTGATACGTGTATTGTATCTCCGTCATACCGAATTTTTGAGGTCAAGGATGCGAATAAACTAGATCCTCAGTACTTAATGATGTGGTTTAGACGACCTGAGTTTGACCGTTATGCACGATTTAAGAGTCACGGCAGCGCTCACGAGTTTTTTGATTATGATGAGATGTGTGAAGTTGAGCTACCAGTCCCATCTATCGAGAAGCAGCGTGAAATCGTGCGTGAATACAATGTGGTGAATGACCGTATTGCACTTAACAAGCAACTAACTCAAAAGCTAGAAGATACCGCTCAAGCTATTTACAAACAGTGGTTTGTTGATTTTTCTATACCTGATGAATCAGTTGCTTTGGTTGAAACAAAAAACATTGACTTTCCTCTAGTACCAAAGGACTGGGCTCTTAAGCGCATTGATGAGCTGGCATCTAAAATTGGCAGCGGTTCAACGCCAAGAGGTGGTAAAGGGGCATACAAATCCCAAGGTATTTCTCTTATTCGTAGTATGAATGTACACGATTATCAGTTTGTGTACGAAGATCTTGCATTCATTGATGATGTTCAAGCTAAAAAGCTGGCAAATGTAGAAATTGAACCTAGAGATGTACTTATCAATATTACGGGGGTTTCTGTTGCTCGCTGTTGCGTTGTGCCAAATTCGGTTTTACCCGCCAGAGTAAACCAACACGTGATGATAATTCGACCAAACTTAGAGATGTCCTATTACTTGCAGTGTGCCTTAGCTAGTTCGAACTATAAGTCTAGATTATTAGGGACCAGTGAAGGTGCTTCTACTCGACAAGCTCTAACAAAGGCAGATATTGAAGAGTTTTTGGTTTTAGTTCCATCTGAAGGTGTGCTTGCCAAGTTTGAGGGTATCGCTGAGGTCATCTTTTCAAAGATTGAAGCCCTAGCCCAAACTTCGCAAAAACTGAAAGAGCTAAGATCAATTATTTTAAGTAAATTAGCAACGAATTGAACGCAATGAAATTCACAGAAGAAAGGCTAGAACAAGCCATTATTGAACTGCTAGGGAAAGAAGGCTATCCACACACTCGTGGTGAGACGATTGAGCGAGCACCTGAAGATGTGCTGATTAAGTCCGATCTTCGTGAATTTCTAGCTAAACGTTATCAAGCAGAAGGTATTACAGCCTATGAGATAGACCGAATTATCCATAAGCTTGAGTACCTTCCAGCTTCAGATCTCTACGATACCAACAAAGCCATAATGAAGTTTGTCTCTGATGGCTTTTTGCTCAAGCGTGAAGATGCAAGCCAGAAAGATTTATACATTCAGCTTATTAACTTTGAGAGAGTTGTTGCTGCTTTTAAATCAGAGGGTAGTGACCAGCTAGAAGTAGCAGAATCGAGTTTGAGTTACTTACCAAAGCAAGACGGTAATATTTATCGCATCGTTAACCAAATGGAGATACAAGGCTATGAGCTGCGTATCCCTGACGGGATTCTATACATCAATGGCTTACCTCTTGTGGTATTTGAATTTAAGAGTGCCATTCGTGGAGAAGCGACTATCTATGATGCGTATAAACAGCTGACCACTCGTTATGATCGAGATATCCCTGAATTATTCAAATACAACGCTCTGTGCGTAATTAGTGATGGTGTGAACAGCAAAATGGGATCGTACTTTGCCTCATATGAGTTCTTTTACTCTTGGCGTAAAATTACGGGTGAAGAGAAACTAGACAAAGACGGTATTGATTCACTGTTTACGATGATCAGCGGCTTGTTTAATAAGAAGCGCCTTACTGATGTGATACGTCACTTTATCTACTTACCTGATACCTCAAGCAAGCAAGAAAAAATTGTTTGTCGTTATCCTCAGTATTACGCAGCAACAAAGCTTTTTTCTAATATCAAACAACATATGAAGTGCTTTGATGAGCACGGTAAGTTGGTGAGTGGTGACGGTAAAGGTGGTACTTATTTCGGTGCGACTGGTTGTGGTAAGAGTTACACAATGTTGTTCTTATCTCGCCTACTGATGAAAGATGTCGAATTGGGTAGCCCAACCATAATTCTCATTACTGACCGTACAGATCTGGATGATCAGCTTTCAGGTCAATTCACCAATGCAAAAGGTTATGTTGGTGATCAAAACATCATTAGCGTAGAGAGCCGCGCTGAACTCCGAGAGCACCTAAAGGGACGTAAAAGTGGTGGTGTTTTCCTGACTACTATTCATAAGTTTACTGAAGATTTGGAGCTGCTGACGGAGCGAACTAACGTCATTTGTATCTCGGATGAAGCACACCGTAGTCAAACCAATTTAGAACAGAAAATTACAGTCACTGAAGACGGAGTGAAAAAAACTTTCGGCTTTGCTAAGTATCTTCACGATTCTTTACCAAACGCTACTTATGTCGGCTTTACTGGTACACCGATTGACGCAACGCTGGATGTATTTGGTGCGGTTGTAGATAGCTATACAATGACAGAGTCGGTTTATGATGAAATTACTGTTCGTATTGTTTATGAAGGTCGAGCGGCAAAAGTGTTGCTTGATGGAAAGCAACTTGAACAAGTGGAAAAGTATTATAAAGAATGTGAAGAAGCAGGCACGAACGAGTATCAAATTGAGAAAAGCAAAAAAACAATGGCGAGCATATCGACTATCCTTGGTGACCCCGACAGGATAGCAGCCATTGCAGCCGACTTTGTGGAGCATTACGAAAAGCGAGTTGAGGAAGGGACGACACAGAAAGGCAAAGCAATGTTCGTTTGTAGTAGTCGTGAAATCGCCTATCAGTTTTACAAAGAATTGCTTGAGCTTCGTCCTGAATGGGATGATGTAAAAGTCTGTGAAGACGGTGCAACCCTATCAGAAAATGATAAGAAAAAAGTTAAGCCGATGGAGCGGGTCAAGATGATTATGACTCGTAATAAAGACGATGCTAAAGACTTATGGAACAAGCTAGGCAATAAAGAGTATCGAAAAGAGCTAGATCGTCAATTCAAAAACGGTAAATCTAACTTCAAAATTGCAATCGTCGTAGATATGTGGCTTACGGGCTTCGATGTACCTTTTCTAGATACCATCTACATTGATAAGCCACTTCAAAAGCATAATCTCATTCAAACTATTTCGAGAGTTAATCGAAAATTCGAAGGTAAGGAGAATGGCTTAGTAGTCGATTATATCGGTATTAAGAAGCAGATGAATCTAGCTCTTTCCCAATATACTGGTGGGCAAGCGCAGAACTTGGAAGATATCAAGCAATCAGTAATTATCGTAAAAGATCACCTCAGCCTCTTGGATGCATTATTTCATAAGTTCGACACTACACCTTATTTCACTGGCACAGCGCTGGAACAGTTGCATTGCCTAAACGCCTCAGCTGACTTTGTTTTGAGAACGAAGAAGCACGAAAAGACGTTTATGGATCTGACAAAACGTCTGAAGTCAGCCTACGATATTTGTGTTGGTAGTAGTGAGCTTACCCAAGTTCACAAAGATAAAGTCCACTACTATCTTGCTGTTAGGACAATAGTATTCAAGATAACAACAGGTGGAGCACCTGATGTCGATCAAATGAATAGAAAAGTTAGAGATTTAGTTAAAGATGCATTGGTTAGTGATGGTGTAGAGGAAATATTTAAACTCGGTGAGAAAGACGGCGGAGAGATAGATATTTTCGACAATGATTATTTAGCGAAGTTAGAGGTCATAAAACAGCCAAATACTAAATTACAATTGCTGCAACAGATGCTAGCAAAAGCCATTGGAGAGTTTAAAAAAACTAACAAAGTAAAAGGTATCGACTTTTCTAAAAAGATGAATGCGTTGGTAGAGAAATATAATGAACGAGATGAACAAGATGTTTTGCGTTCAGAAGTGATTAACGACTTTTCCGATGAAATAATAAATTTATATAATGAATTACGAGAAGAGATGGCATCATTTGGTGAGATGGGCATAGACTTCGAAGAAAAAGCGTTTTATGACATCCTCATAACATTAGCCAAAAAGTATGACTTTACTTACCCAGAAAATCGGTTGCTCGACCTTTCCAAAGAAGTAAAAAAGGTAATTGATGACAAAGCTAAATACACGGACTGGAACAAACGCGACGATATAAAAGCTGAACTGCACTTTGACCTAATCATATTATTGGATGAGTGGGGATACCCTCCTATCGATAGAGACGAAGTCTACAAAGAAATATTTGAGCAGGCTGAAAACTTCAAGAGACACAAATAAGAACCTAGATGGTGGATGGTTAATGGAAACTAACGACAATGTTGAAAAAGAAGAAAAAGAAAAGATTGAAGGATTAGACGAAACACCCTCTGAATCTTGGGGTGACTATCCACTAGACACGGTTTTTGTAAGAAAAGAACCTCGAACAGTCGGGGACATAGTTAATCGTATAGATAAGGGTAGATACAAATTAGATCCTGATTTCCAGAGAGATTTTGTTTGGAATCCAACTAAGCAATCAAGGTTGATTGAGTCTAGTTTAATGCGTATACCACTTCCTGTCCTGTATGTTGCAGAAGACACTGATGGGAAAATTATTGTAGTCGATGGATTACAAAGACTTACCACTTTTCATCGATATTTAAATAATAAATTCGCTCTTAAAGATGTTGGGAGTTCAGATCCTGACTCAATTATATCGGGGAAGAAATTTGAAGAGTTGCCTATTCATTTGCAGGAAAGAATTGAAGACACTCAACTTACACTTTACATACTTGATCCCAAAGCACCAGAGAGAGCTAGGTTAGATATCTTTGAAAGAGTCAATAGCGGTGAGCCATTAACGCGACAACAAATGAGGAATTGTCTTTACTCGGGGAAGTCAACCAAATGGTTAAAAGATGCCTCAGAGATGACAAGCTTTTTAGATGCCACAGGGAAGTCTTTACGCACTAAGTCAATGAGAGATAGAGAGGTCATAAATAGGTTTTGCGCGTTTTATATATTAGGGTATCAAACGTACAAAGGGGATATGGAGGAATTTCTTGCGGACGCACTTAGTGAAATGAATAAAATGGAAGATCAAGAGCTAATAAAAATGGCGGATGATTTCAGCAGTGCAATGACGATGAGTTATACTCTTTTTGGCAAACATTCATTTAGAAAGTCGCTTGTAAAAGGCGACAAGGAAAATTCTCGCTCAGTTCTTAATATCTCTCTGTTTGATGCCCTAGCCTCTCAAATAGCCTTAAACCAAAACACTTTAAGTGAGTTGCCAAAAGACTTGGTCAAGAAAAGAATCTGTAGACTAATGGATTACGACAAGTTCATATCGTCTATTTCATTTTCGACTAACAATACTATTGAAGCGAAGGCGCGACACAGGCTAGCTAATAAGGTGCTAAGTAGTGATGCTAGCTTGTCTATTGATGAAATTATCTATATGGATATTGTCGAGGAACATTTTTTGGCGATTGGATATTTTATTAACAAAGAAGATATTTTAGCAATATCAAAGCAATTCTATTCGAAAGTGGAAAGTGTTAAAAAACTCACTGATTGGTGGAAAAAAGAAGATGTTCAAAGCGATCTTTATTTTGAATTAGTAGTAGCACTCGAACCGTTTTCTTTAGAAAAACTTAACAAAGACTTACTGATTTCAAAATTAACAGAGCAGGCAAAGGGACTAAACAAAAGATAGTATAGGAAAAAAATGCTTAAGAATATCTATGTAGAAAATTTTAAATGTTTTAAAAAACAAAATATTCCGATTGAGAAACTGACTCTATTCACAGGTTTTAACGCAGCAGGTAAATCTAGCGCCATTCAGACGTTGCTTTTGGGTCGTCAGCTTGAGAAAAATTCAAGTGGTCAGTTATCTGCACCTCTAAATGGAGAGTGTGTGAAGCTAGGGACTGTGGGTGATGTTAGATGTCACTTCGGAACAGAGAAGAAAATCAAAATTTCTTATTCTAATGAAACTAGCAAACTAGCTCTCACATTAGACGCGAGTGTAAGAGAGGCTATTTCATTACCTTACTTGGTAGATGAACAAAGTGATTCGCCAGAAATTTTTGACATGTTAAATGAAACCATTTTTATAAGTGCATCAAGAAATGGAACGCTAGACGTATATCCAATTCCAAGTACATCTTTCCCTATTCACGCCGATGCAGGTGAATGCGGTCAATTTGCGCCTTGGTGGTTTTCAAAATTTGTCGACGAAGAGCTTCCACTTTCTAAGCAAAATCAAAACGAGTCCGCTACTACACTGAGACGTCAGTTCAATGCTTGGGCTAACGA